>NZ_JCAMOQ010000025.1:0-116270 GCF_059512365.1 Bradyrhizobium sp. Ses1 | reverse complement strand
CGGATCGTCATGTCTTCGATCATGCGCCGGCGCAACGGGCTCATTGCCTCGTCGGTCATGGGGATGCTCCTGTCTTGGGTGAGGTTGTTGCAACCCCTCAATCTCAAGACAGGACGCCCCTTGGCGCTATCGGCTTGGCCACCCTGTTTGCCGCAGCGGCCTACCGCGCGAGCGGTTTAGTCCCATGGCCCAACTCGGACTTCTATTGAGGTCTGCTATTGCGCTGCTATCGGGGGCACAGCAGACCTCATACGCGCCGTGATCTGCGGCGCGGGTTTAGCAGCCGCATGAACGCCCTCCATGTGTCGCAGCGGCATGTTCCGGCGCGCGGCGTGGCCGCAGCAGATCTTGTCTGGCTCCGAGTGGCAGGCCCATGCGGTGCCGTTGGTGTTGCACAAGGCGGCGATCTCTCCGACGCCGGGCAGGCACCCCAGATTGAACCCCATCTCGGTCGCCGGATTGCCGATGTCGAAGGGGCAGCCGACGCAATACCTTTGTGAATTTCAGGCATTTTCTGTTGGCCAAATCTCGTTTTGTTCGGTGGGTTTTGGTGGTGGTTTCGGTGGCCGTTGGCCACAAATTCCACAGCAATATCAACGATCTGGCAGCCTTCTCAGGGCTCGCCCTCAATGCCTTTAGCAGGCGTTATCTGCTTGATTTTTCCTTGACTTCCTGGCTTCGATCCTGGGTCCGTTTTCCAGAACGCCTTCTTGGCGGGAACCGATCTCGGGAACGCCCAGATGACCTTCGCCCCGTTCCGGATGTAGCGGGTGCTGCCGCCGTTGTCGGTGCGGCGCTTCAGGGGGCAGGCGCACACACGGTTGGGAACGTGAGTGCCTCCACACGACCCAGCCACGACACGTCTGTTCGTACGACGAATTGGAGCGCCGTTCCAAGCGGATCTATAACCTCCGAGACGAAGACGAGCTGTGAGCGACATCTCGAAGGCCGTCGAGTTTGTTCTGGAGAACCAACAGGACGCGGTGCAGTGCGGCCAGATGCCGATCTAGACAATCTACGAGCCGCAGATTGTGGAGAGCTGGGTGTGGGCACGCTAACGTGGCGGGTGTTCCGTTGGACGAAATCTGCCATCTTCGATAGCCAAGGTGGGGAATTGAACGATTCGGTGGCTTGAAGTGCCAAGCGTCAAGTTGAAGTTATTCTAAGAAGCTGTAGCGCACCCGGAACCTGCGACAAGTCGTCGAGAGCACAGCGCGACACAAAGCAGCGTGACACCGAGCGCGCTTCATGCGAACACTCAAATGATGGACACATCGGAGATATATCCTGCCGCTGAGCGCCGGTGGCCGCCCACGATTGTGATTGGCCGCACGCCCAGGGGGCCCGTTCTGCGCATCGAGCTGCTGCAGGTCCTGTCGATCCTCAGTCTTGTCCTGGTGGCGACGGGCAGCATCGCAGGCGTATGGTGGTTCTCGGTCCACGGCATCACCTGGTTTGAGCCTTTGCTGTTGCTGTCCGTGACCTTCGTCACCGGCCTCGGCATTACGCTCGGCTACCATCGCTTGTTCTGCCATCGCGCCTTTGTCGCCCGTGCGCCGCTCGCGGCGGCGCTTGGAATTCTTGGTGCGATGACCATGCAGGGCCAGATCCTGGGATGGGTCTCGATCCATCGCAAGCATCATCGATACAGCGACCGGCCCGGCGACCCGCATTCACCGCGCCCGCGCGGAGCCGGGATTGTCGGCGCCATCCGAGGCTTCTTCCAGGGCCATGTTGGATGGGTGATGTCCGACGCCTACTGCGTGTACGTCGACTACGTGCGCGATCTACGCCGCGATCCGGTCGTTCGCTGGGTTGATCGTTGGTATTGGCTGTGGGTCGCCGCCAGTTGGATCATACCCGGCTTCATCGGTCTCGCCTGGTACGGGACGATGGATGGATTCTGGGCCGGCTTCTTCGCGGGCGGTCCGCTGCGCACACTCTGGCAGCTCAATTGCACCTGGGCGGTGAACTCGATCGCGCATCGTTTCGGCCGACGGCGCTTTGAGACACGCGAGGACAGCCGCAACAGCGCGCTGGTCAACACTCTCACCATGAACGGCGAGGGGCTGCATAACAACCATCACGCCTTCCCCTGGTCAGCAAGCTTCGCGCTCTTCCCGGGCGAGATCGACCCCGGCTATTGGGCGCTGCGCGGTTTCGAGGCCATGGGCTGGGCGACAAAGGTGCGTGTGCCTGCCCAGCACCTCGTTGCAGCGCGGGCCGCTCAGCCGACGACCGATCCCTTGCGCTCGAGCACCAAGCGATAGAGCGTCACGGCGCCGGCGAGATAGGCATCCAGGCACGTCTTGAGATTGTGCATGTAATCGCTCACCATCTCACGCCCCACGAGCGCAACCAGATCGGCCTCCTGGCTCCGCAGATTCCTTAACCAGGCTCGCAGCGTGTAGATGTAATCGCGCGGCTTTCCTTCGAGATGCACGAGGTCAAACCAGCGTTCGCTGGCGAGCAGCATCTCACTGGCGTGAGGCAAGTTGCCCTCGAGCCAGAAACCATCGATTCCGCTTTGGCTGATGTGGCGGGCCTCGCTGCCGAGCTCGATGTTGCCCCAACCGTTGACCTGGATCGAAGCCCGGCCACCGACCCTGAGCGTGCGAGCGCAGAACTCGAAGAACAGACTGTAGGCCTCGATACGCTGCTGACGATCCGCCGCCTTGCCGGCGAAGTGCTCCATCGCCTCGAGGCTCACGATCGCGTCAAACGGGCGATTCGACTGATAGTCCTGCCAGGCCGAAATCTCGGTCACGAAGTTCCGCGGGGCGTAGCTTCGTACGTACTCGGCCTGGTTGTCGGCAAGCGTCAGGCCGACATAGTCGATGTCCGGCCTGCGCACCATCAGCCGCTTGATGAGGCTGCCCCAGCCGAACCCGACGTCAAGCACACGCTGCGCGCTGTCCGCTCCAGACATATCGATGTGCCAATCGAGCTTGCGCAGTTGCGCCGCCTCAAGCGTGTCGCGATTTCCGGGCTCGTTCCAAACGCCAGCCGAATACGCAAGATTGGGCCCGAGAAACCGCTCGTAAAGTCGCGGCTCGCGGTCGTAGTGGGCCTGAATCTCGGCTTTCGACGCGCCCAGATTGGGGATTACCGCCGCGGGGGTTTCGAGAATGGTGTCGGTTAGGCGAGTGCTGGCCATCACAGCTCCAGGAAATCAAGGTATTCGAGAGAGTACCCCAAACTATGATCGGCTCATACCCCACCGCAACCCTTGACGATCACGTGCGGGATGAGCGCTGGTCGGGGCCAAGGCCGCCGGTTTTTCTAGAATCGTGGAATGATTTCAGGGGTAGGCTAGCATTCTCAGGGCCCGCTCTTATTCTTTCTTACCTGTGCACTTGCACAATGCGGCCAAAGCCGCCTATCTGGGATGATCGCCCATCCGCGCCGCGCTAAGGTCATCAGTCCCTTGGAATCGCAGTTTGAACCTCCGCAAGATGCGCCGCCGGATCGTCCGCACGAGCCGATCCTCACCTTGCCTCCGGCGCTGACCGCCTACATCGCGCTGATCGCGGTCATCCACTTGCGCGTGCTGCTGCCGCCGGAGTGGGAAAACTGGACCATCGACGTCTTCGGCTTCATTCCGAAGCGGTACGATTCCACGCTGCTCAACATCACCTTCCCCGGCGGCGAGGGCGCCAAGGTCTGGACCTTCGTTACTTATTCGCTGCTGCACGCCAACCTCACCCATATCATTTTCAACGTGCTTTGGCTGTTGCCGTTCGGCAGCGCGCTGGCGCGGCGGTTCGGCGCGCTGCGCTTCTATCTGTTCATGGCGGTCACGGCGGCTGCCGGTGCGCTCGTGCATCTCCTGACGCATGAGCATGCGATCGCGCCGATGATCGGCGCATCCGCGTCCGTCTCCGGCACCATGGCGGCCGCGATCCGCTTTGCCTTCGTGAAGGGCAGCTTCCTCTCCTTCAGCCGCGGCGACGCGGAGGCGGCGGCAAAGGTGCCGGCGCTGTCGCTGTCGCGCGCGCTGCGCGATGGTCGCGTGCTCGCCTTTCTCGCGGTCTGGTTCGGCGTCAATCTCATCTTCGGGATCGGCTCGATCGCGATCGGAGCCGACGGCGCCAGCGTCGCCTGGCAGGCGCATATCGGCGGGTTTCTGGCCGGGCTCGTGCTGTTCTCGTTGTTCGATCCGGTGCCGCGGGAACGCCGTCATGCTGCAGATGCGTTGTCGCCTGACGGACCGGACCGCGTCTGATAGCCGCTTGCGGCTGAGGGCGATTTCATCCATCATTGATTGAAAGTTGTGACGCAAGCTGCCGCCTCTTGCGCTGCATGATGGCCGCGCTTGTTGCCCACCGCGCCGGAAACGAAAACTGCGCGGAACTGTTGATTGAAGACTCGCGAACGATGTCGCGCCTCCTGGTCGAGGCGCGGCAGGGATTCAGGAGGCGCCAATGACGGTACGTTCCATTCTCGATTCCAAGGGTCATCAGATCACGAGCGTCCCGCCGGACGTGACCTTGACCGATGCGATCAAGACGCTCGGCGAGCGCAAGATCGGCGCCGTGCTGGTCATGAAGGAAGGCAGCATCGAAGGCATCTTGTCGGAGCGCGACATTGTGCGCGTGCTCGGCGAGCGCGGCGCCGGCGTGCTCGAGGAGCCTGTCAGTGTGGTGATGACGCGCAAGGTGGTCAGTTGCCGTCCGTCCGACACCGTTGCCGGCATCATGGAAATGATGACGCTCGGCAAATTCCGCCATCTGCCCGTGCTCGAGGACGGCCGCGTGGTCGGCTTGATCTCGATCGGCGACATCGTCAAGCGCCGGGTCCAGGAATACGAAGCCGAGCAGGAAGCGCTGCGCGACTACATCAAGACGGCCTGAAATCCAGAGCTTCGGTTCTGATGGCATCAGGACCGAAGCTCTAGGTTTTTGTCTTGACGCGTTTCTTCACGCGAACCGGTGTCCACCCTCGGATCAAGTCCGAGGGCATGCTTCGCTCGAAAACGCTCTATTCCTTGGTCTCGTCGGGGGGTGCGCCGGTAGCCGTAGTCGCTGCCGGCGGCACCAGGATGTCGATCGCCTCTTGGATCGACTCGATCGCACGCTCGGCGGCGCGAACGCCATGCGCGATCAGCTCATCCGCGCGATGGAAATCGAACCATCCGATCTTGCCGACCCGCGGCGAGATCAAGAGGTCCGGCGGATCGCCGGCGAGCCGCGCGCGGGTGATGCGGTCCTGCATGATGTTGAAGGCGTCCACCATCACGGTCGAGATACCCGGCCGCGTGCCGCTGCCGAAGAATTCGCGCTTCATGGTGCGCTCGGCCGAGAAGAACTTGCCAAAGCGTCGCTTCGGCGGGACCGGGTCCGGAACGACTTCGGGCACGACGGTGACCTCGGTCGGCTGGCCGTGCGAATAGATCGTCGTGGAATGGTTGAAGACGTCGCTGGAAAGATTGGCGGCGATCACGATCTCCGCGCCAAAGGCCCGCGCCGCCGAGACCGGCACCGGATTGACCAGCGCACCGTCGACCAGCCAGCGGTCGCCGACCAGGACCGGAGCGAAGATGCCGGGCAGCGCGTAGGAGGCGCGCATCGCATCGACGACGCGGCCGTGGGTCAGCCAGATCTCATGGCCGGTCCGCACCTCGGTCGCGACGCTCGCAAACTTCACCAGCAGATCCTCGATCTGGGTCTGGCCGATCGAGGCTTCGAGCTCGGCGGCAAGCTTGGTGCCGCCGATCAGGCCTGAGCCGTTCAGCCGGATATCGAGATAGCCGAAGATGTTGCGTGGCTGCAGGCTGCGCGCCCAGGCCTCCAGCGTATCGAGATGGCCGGCCGCGTAGGCGCCACCGACCACGGCACCGATCGATGTGCCGACCACGACATTCGGAATGATGCCGTGCGCGATCAGCGTCTTGACGATGCCGATATGGGCAAAGCCGCGTGCGGCGCCGCCGCCCAGTGCCAGCCCGATCACGGGCCGCCGCTGGGCGCCAAGGCCTAGCTTCTCGGAGCCATCGGCGCTCTTCTGGCTCCGGCCCATCCAGCTATCCAACACTCTGACTTCTCCTGCCGGCGCGAGATTAGGCTCCGCGACGAGGCGCCGCCAGAATCGTTCGCATGCATGGTTTATGCCCTAGGAGCATAGCGCGTAGGGAGGGATTGTGACTTGAGCGCGACCGCCAGGCCAGGGTGGAAGCGTGGGTTCCACAATAGCAACCCCGCAGGACTGCGGAGGCTTGAATTTGCCGCGTTTTCGTTGAAAAGCATCATTCCATGACTGTTTGGGGCGATCGCATCGGACGATGCGGGCGGGGCGTGCTGCTTCGCTCGGTGATTTGGCTTGCCGTAATCGTGATTTTGGCGGTTCCATCGGCCGGTTCGGCGCAATGGTTTGGTGAGCGGCCGCCCCCGGTGCCGCCGGCCGCGGTCCCCGATGCTGGACCTGCGATCAACCTGGCGCCGCCATCCGGCTCGGGGTCGGCGCCGAACCTGCCGGCCCCATTGACCCAGCCGACGATCATGCAGCCCTCGACCGCCGCGGCCCCGCCGGCCGGGCCGCCGCCGGGGACGCAGACTGCGAACCAGGCGGTGCTGTCGCTGACCGCCCGCTATGGCAAGGATCTGCCGGTCATCAACAATGGCCTGGTATGGCGGGTCTTTGCCGACAAGCCGGATGACAACGGCACCTTCAAGCTGATCCGAGAGGACCGCGGCGCCAGCCCCAACATCGTGTTGCCGCCGGGCAATTACGTGGTCCATGTGGCGCTCGGCCTGGTCAGCGCCGTGCGCGCCGTGAGCCTGAAGTCGGAGACCGATCGCGAGTCCTTCATCCTGCCGGCCGGCGGCCTGCGGATCGAAGGCCGGGTCGGCTCCAGCAAGATTCCGCCGAACCAGATTTCGTTTGCGATCTACAAGGGCAGCCAGTTCGACGGAGCGGACCGCGGCGCCCTGGTCCCCAATGTCGCCGCCGGCGACGTCGCGCTGTTGCCGGAGGGGACCTATCACATCGTCTCCAACTATGGCGACGCCAATTCGGTGGTGCGTTCCGACATCCGCGTCCAGGCCGGCAAGCTCACCGACGCGACCGTCATGCATCGCGCCGCCGTCATCACGCTGAAGCTCGTCGGCGAAAAAGGCGGCGAGGCGCTGGCGAATACCGCATGGTCGGTGATCACGCCGGGCGGCGACGTCATCAAGGAATCGATCGGCGCCTTCCCCCGCGTCGTGCTCTCAGAAGGCGAGTACCGCGCCATTGCCAAGAACGAGGGCAAGGTGTTCGAACGGCCCTTCAACGTCGTGAACGGCGTCGACGGCGAGGTGGAAGTCATCGCGCGCTAGATACGAGTAAAATTTTCAGCGACTGTCATAGTCTCTAACGCGCACTAACCAAGATCTGACTTTGAACTGTCATAATAGCGCCGACGCCCCGTCGCCCGCGCAATCTTTACATTGCTTTAAGCGAGCCTGCTTTGGATGCGGGCGGGGACTGGAGCATGAAATCGGACAGGGGAAGCCGGTTTTCCCTCGCGACAAACGCGGAGCGTTTGCGCCGTGATCATGCTCGAATGTGAAGTGAGGTCGTGATCCGATCTTCGTCGGACCATGATCTGGTGGTTCGGGGCGCGTCATGAGTGCGGCGAAGAAGTCGTCGGGAAAATTCAACACAGAAATGTTCGGCGACGTCCCGGTGCTCAAGCGCAAGTGGCAAGCCGCATTGCGTCCGGGCGACAGGTTGCCCCGCTATGAGGACGTGATGCTCGGCAGCCTCGGCCGGCTCGCCGACCACATCGTCCTGCTCAAGGAAAGGGGCGGCGCGCTCGCCGTTTCGCAACCCGGCCGCTACATCCAGCAATGGCTGAATGACGACCGCTGGGACATGACGCTGAACGAGCTGCCGCCGGATTGCGCGACCGCGCTCGGCGAAGCCGCCGCCAACGCTGCCCTCAATGACCGGCCCTATCTTGCCACGGCGCATTGCGTGCGCGACGGCCTGGTCCGCACCTATGACGTGCTGGCACTGCCGACGTCCTCGCGCTGGGGCGGCACGCTGGTCGGGGCCTACGTCAACGAGCGCGGCGCGCAATACAATCTGCTCGACACGATCTTCGCGGCGACCGATGAAGGCGTGCTATCGCTGGCAGCCATTCGCGATTCGCGCGGCGAGCCGTTCGATTTCCAGATCATTCATCTCAACCAGGGCGCGGCGAAGCTCTTGAAGCAGCCCCAGCACGAGCTGTTGTGGCAGCGGCTCAGCGCGGGCGGAAACCTGCTCGGCGCCTCCGATGTGACCGAGCGGCTGCGCGAGACCCTCCGCAGGACCAGCGGCACCCAGTTCGAGATCGAGAGCGAGGACCGCTGCCTGCGGCTCGCCGTCACGGCGTTCGGCGACATGCTGTCGCTGACCTTGTCCGATGTCACGGCGCTGAAGCGGCGCGAGGTCTCGTTCCGCCTGCTGTTCGAGAACAACCCGATGCCGATGTGGGTGTTCGACGCCGCCACCATGGAATTCCTTGGGGTGAATGACGCCGCGGTCCAGCATTATGGCTATCCGCGCGAGAAATTCCTGAGCATGAAGTTGCGCGAGATCTGGCCGGAGGACGAATGGGCCTCCCACAGCAAGGCGCTGCAGGAGATCGGCGACGTCTACCATTCCAGCCGCGACTGGCGGCACATCAAGGCGGATGGCAGCGAGATCCATGTGCTGACCTTCGGTCGCCGCGTTTCGTTCGACGGCCGCGACGGCTACCTCGTAGCCCTGGTCGATATCACCGAGCGGCGCAAGGCCGAGGCCCGCATTGCCTACATGGCCCATCATGACGGCCTGACCAATCTGGCGAACCGCGATTTCTTCCAGGACCGCCTGCGCGAGGCGCTGCAGCGGAGCAAGTCGGGGAGCAAGCGCGTCGCGGTGCTGTGCGTCGATCTCGACCTGTTCAAGAACGTCAACGATTCCTTCGGCCACGCGATGGGCGATCGGCTTCTGAAGCAGGTCGCGGAGCGGCTCACGGCCGATATCACCGGCGACAATCTGGCCGCGCGGCTCGGCGGCGATGAATTCGCGATCGTGCTCTCCGATGTCACGCCGAACGAGGCGAGCGATTTCGCCGAACGCCTGATCGGGACGCTGAGCGTGTGCTACGACATCGACGGCATCGAAGTGGTGGTCGGCGCGAGCGTCGGCATCGCGCTGTCGCCGGGCGACGGCACCAGCTCGGAGGAATTGATGCGCAATGCGGACATGGCGCTCTATCGCGCCAAGTCGGACGGCGGCGGTGTGCATCGCTTCTTCGAGCACGAGATGGACCGCCAGGCGCAGAAGCGCCGTGATCTCGAGCGCGACCTGCGCCACGCCTTCGCCAACGGTGAATTCGAGCTGCATTACCAGCCGCTGGTCGACATCGCCGCCGACAAGATCAGCGGGTTCGAATCGCTATTGCGCTGGCGCCATCCGGAAAAGGGCATGATCTCGCCGGCCGAGTTCGTGCCGGTCGCCGAAGACATCGGCCTGATCGTCCAGCTTGGCGAATGGGTGCTGCGCGAAGCCTGTTCGGAAGCGATGAAATGGCCCGAGGAGATCAAGGTCGCGGTCAACCTGTCGCCGGTGCAGTTCCGCAGCCGCAATCTGGTGCAGGCGGTGATCTCGGCACTGGCGCATTCCGGCCTGTCGCCGCGACGGCTCGAGCTCGAGATCACCGAGTCCGTGTTCCTTGCCGAGACCGAGGCTAATCTGGCGATCCTGCACCAGCTCCGCGAGCTCGGCGTCAGCATCTCCATGGACGATTTCGGCACCGGCTATTCCAGCCTGAGCTATCTGCGCAGTTTTCCGTTCGACAAGATCAAGATCGACCGCTCCTTCGTCAAGGATCTGGCGCGCCGTACCGATTGCGTGGCGATCGTGCGCGCGATCTCCGGCCTCGGCCGCAGCCTGAACATCACCACCACCGCGGAGGGCGTCGAGACGGTTGATCAGCTCGACTGGCTGCGCGCCGAGGGCTGCAACGAGGTGCAGGGCTTCCTGTTCAGCGCGGCGCGGCCGGCGGACGAGATCGCAACGCTGCTCGCAGGCTTTGCCGGGCGCGCATCGAAGGCGGCCTGACGCCGTTTGTCGCGCGGCGGTCTCCGCCGCAAATTTGTCGGCTCGCGGCGATATTGGGCGCGGGCCATGACCATGACCATCGCTCGCGTAATCCGGCTCGCCGTGCTGCCGCTTCTGCTTGCGCGCGCTGTCGGCACGCCGCTCGAGGCCTCCGCTCAAGAGATGTTTGCCGGAGTCACGGTGCGGGCGCCCGATGCGTTCTATGATCCGCCGGCGCAAGTGCCTGACGCGCCGGGCGCGCTGCTGCGCAGCGAGCCGCTCCGGGACGTCAGGCTGCCGGCCGGCATGCGGGGCTGGCGCATCCTCTACACGACGACGGTAAACGACACCACGCGTGCAACCGCCGTCGCGACCGTGTTTGCGCCGATCGATCCGCCCGCGGGCCCGCGCCCCGTGATCACCTGGGAGCACGGCACGATCGGAATGCAGCAGAAATGCATGCCGTCGCTGCTATCGGCCCCGGCCGTGGGGATTCCGGTGCTCGATCGGATCGTGCGAGCAGGCTGGGTGATCGTCGCCACCGACTACTCATTTGCCGAGAAGGGCGGCCCGCATCCCTATCTCATCGGCGAGGGCGAGGCGCGCGCCGCGCTTGACTCGGTGCGCGCCGCACGGCAGATGCCCGAACTGACGCTCGATCCGCGCACTGTGGTGTGGGGGTATTCGCAGGGCGGACACGCCGCGTTGTGGACCGGCATTATCGGTCCGCGCTACGCGCCGGAGATCGAGATCGCGGGCGTTGCCGCGATCGCGCCGGGCACCAATCTGCTGGACATTTTTGCGATGAACCAGGGGGTCGACAAGCGGCTCGGGCCGTATGTCGCGCTGTCCTATAGCCGCTTCTATCCAGACATTAGCTTCGAGCAGGCGGTTCGGCCGGAGGCGCTTGCGGCCGCGCGCGAGATTGCGGGCCTGTGCGGGTTCCTGCCGGAGGAGGAGCCGGTGCGGGCGGCGGCGCTCACCGCAACGTTCGAGGGGCCTGCGTTGGCGACACGCAGCAACCCGGCGCTTGCCGCAAGGCTTGCGCAGAATGGCGCCGACCATCCGATCGCGGCGCCTGTGGTGATCGCGCAAGGAGCGGAGGATGACGTCGTGCCGCCGGCGGCGACCGCAGGCTATGTCGAGGAGCGCTGCGCCGCCGGCCAACGGCTCGAATATTGGACCTTCGTGGGGCTCGACCACGGCATGGTGCAGCCGGGCTCAAAACTCGAGGAGCCACTCATGGCATGGACCGCGGCGCGTTTCGGAGGCGAGCCGCCGCCAAAGGGCTGCACCCGCAACTCGTTCTGACGCGCTGCGCGCAGCGCTGGAGCGTGATGGTACTTGGTTGAATCGGCCCGAGGCCCAGGTTCACCTCTCCCGTAGGGAGAGGTGAAGAGCGGCAGCGCCCATGGCGGATACAATTCGACTTCAGGCGCTAGAACCGCGTCACGATATCCGACAGCGCCGGCCGCGGGCGGTCTTCGTTCGGCTTGGTCGGCTTGCCGATATGGATCAGCCCTGCGAGCTTCTCGTCGGGCCTGAGGCCAAGACCGTCGAGCACATCGCGGTCGAAGACGAACCAGCCGGTGAGCCAGCACGCGCCGTAGCCGAGCGCGGTCGCCGCGGTGAGGATGTTCATCGCGCTGGCGCCGGCGGAGAGTTCCTGCTCCCACGGCGGCACCTTCGGATGCGGCTTGGTGAAGCTGACGATGCCGATCACCAGCGGCGCATCGGTGAGCCGCCGCTTCTCAACCTCGATATCGGCCGTCGGCGCGCCCGGGTTCTTCTTGGCGAACACGCTCGCGATGACATCGCCGGCGCGGTTGCGCGCCTCGCCTTCGAACACAATGAAGCGCCAGGGCGCGAGCTTACCGTGGTCCGGCACCCGCGCGCCGATCGTCAAGATGGTGTCGAGCTCGGTCGGCGAGGGGCCGGGGCCTGTCATTTCGCGCGGCTTCACCGAGCGGCGGGTCTTCAACAATTCTATGGCGTCGGGCACTGCTGCTTTCCTTAAACTGGCGGGTCGCGGACATTCTTGCCACGAGATAGGGGCGAACGCCCGCGACCGGAAGCGAGTTTAGACGGATTAAAGCATCAGGACGGCGATTTCGCCCGCTTGATGTCGGGCGCCGTCGCCTCGTCGACCAGTGCGGCGAGGGCGTCCGCAGTCGGCATCACCGTCTGGCCTTCGCTGCCGAACCGTCGCACCGAGACCGAATGGGTCTCGGCTTCCTTCTTGCCGACCACGAGCAGCGCCGGGATCTTTGCCAGCGAATGCTCGCGGACCTTGTAGTTGATCTTCTCGTTGCGCAGGTCGATCTCCACCCGCAGGCCGGCGCGCCGTGCTTCGGCCACCACCTGCTTGGCATATTCGTCGGCTTCGGAGGTGATGGTGGTGACGACCACTTGCACCGGCGCCAGCCAGAGCGGGAAATTGCCCGCATAGTGCTCGATCAGGATGCCGATGAAGCGCTCCATCGAGCCGCAGATCGCGCGGTGCACCATCACCGGCGCCTTCTTCGAGCCGTCATGGTCGATATAGAACGCGCCGAACCGCTCCGGCAGGTTGAAGTCGACCTGGGTCGTGCCGCACTGCCAGTCGCGGCCGATGGCGTCGCGCAGCACATATTCGAACTTCGGCCCGTAGAACGCGCCTTCGCCCGGATTGATCTCGGTCTTGATGCGGTTGCTGCCCTTGGCCTTGATCTCCGACAGCACGGTCGCCATCACGCGTTCGGCATGGTCCCACATCGCGTCGGTGCCGACGCGCTTTTCCGGCCTCGTCGAGAGCTTGACGGTGAGTTCGCCCTCGAAGCCGAAATCGCCATAGGTCGAGAGGATCAGGTCGTTGATCTTCAGGCACTCGTCGGCGAGCTGCTCCTCGGTGCAGAACACATGCGCATCATCCTGCGTGAAGCCGCGCACGCGCATCAACCCGTGCATCGCGCCTGACGGTTCGTAGCGATGCACCACGCCAAATTCGGCAAGCCGCAAGGGGAGGTCGCGATAGCTCTTCAGACCATGCTTGAAGATCTGCACATGCCCCGGACAGTTCATCGGCTTCAGCGCGAACCAGCGCTTGTCCTCGGCCTCGTCGCCGGCGGACTGCGCCGCGAACATGTTCTCGCGGTACCAGTCCCAATGGCCCGAGGTCTCCCACAGCACCTTGTCGAGGATCTGCGGCGCGTTGACCTCCTGGTAGTCGCCGGCGAGGCGGCGGCGCATATAGGCGATCAACTGCTGGAAGATGGTCCAGCCCTTGGGGTGCCAGAACACCACGCCCGGGCCTTCCTCCTGGAAGTGGAACAGGTCGAGCTCGCGGCCGAGCTTGCGATGGTCGCGCTTCTCGGCTTCCTCGATCTGCTTGAGGTAGGCGTCGAGATCGTCCTGTTTCGCGAAGGCCGTGCCGTAGATGCGGGTCAGCATCGGATTGTTGGAATCGCCGCGCCAATAGGCGCCCGCGACCTTCATCAATTTGAAGGCGTTGCCGATCTTCCCCGTGGAGGTCATGTGCGGACCGCGGCAGAGATCGAACCAGTCTCCCTGGAAATAGATCTTGATCGGCTCGTCGCCGGGAATGGCGTCGACCAGCTCGACCTTGAACGCCTCGCCCTTGTCGCGGAACACCTCCTTGGTCTTCTCGCGCGACCACACTTCCTTGGTGAAGGGTTTGTCGCGCGCGATGATCTCGCGCATCTTCTTTTCGATGGCGGCAAAATCTTCCGGGGTGAACGGCTCGTTGCGGAAGAAGTCGTAGTAGAAGCCGTTCTCGATCACGGGGCCGATCGTGACCTGCGTGCCCGGCCACAGCGACTGCACGGCTTCCGCCAGCACGTGGGCGCAATCATGCCGGATCAGTTCCAGCGCGCGCGCGTCGTCACGCGAGATCAGCTCGATCTTGGCATCCTCGGTGATGGGATCCTTGAGGTCATACAGAACGCCATCCAGCGCCATCGCCACCGTGCGTTTGGCCAGCGAGGGCGAGATGCCCTGGGCGATATCGAGCCCGGTGGTGTTCCTAGGGAATTCGCGTTTCGCCCCGTCAGGGAAGGTGAGGGTGACTTTTTCCACGGGCTGGGCGGGCTTCAGGTTGCTGAGGCTGTACTGGAATCCGGACTCGGACTTGTGCTCGTCGGGCATGACATTCTCCTGTGGCTCACTCCTGCGAACGAGCGCAGGTAAGCTGAAGCAGCGATATAGCAGGCGATTGGGCCGACGCAATCCGGCAATATCAAGAAATCGGCGGGCAATCGGCCGGATTGTCGCGCTCGCGAGCGCTTCAATCGCTGGTATCGCGAGGTTTCGATGGCGCTCCAGCAACCGCGCCGCGAGTTCGTTCGCGAATGTGACCGATCGACGAACTTCATGGCCAGCGGCGACATCTGGCCTTTTCTTCTTCGCCCGCCTGGTTTACATGCATTTGCATGAAAAGGATGCCCGCCACGCGCCGTTTTGCGCCCACCTCCCTGATGCTTGGCAATATCGTCACCGGCTGCTCCGTGCTGGCGCCGGCGGGGATGCTTCCGGAACTGTCCGGTGCACTTGATATCTCGATCCACGCCGCGGGGCTCTTGATCACCTTCGGTGCGATGGTGTTGTGCATCGGCTCGCCGCTGACGGCATGGCTGACCAGCCGTATCGATCGCCGCACTTTGCTCGGCGTCACGCTCGCGGTGCTCACGGTCACCAATCTTGCCTCCGCCCTGGCGCCTGACTACGCGAGCCTTCTGGTTATTCGCCTCATCATGCTGGCGATCGGCGCGCTCTATACGCCGCAAGCGGCCGGCACCGGGGCGCTGATCGTACCGGTCGAGCGGCGCGGCTCGACCATCGCCTATATTTTCCTCGGCTGGTCGCTCGCGGCTGCTGTCGGGCTACCGCTGATCACTTTTATTGCAAGCCACTATGGCTTTCGCGCCGCCTATGGCGGCATCGCGCTGGTCGGCTGCGTCAGCTGCGCGCTGCTGTTGTGGCGATTGCCGCACGAATTGCTCGGCGCGCCCGTCGATCTGAAGACCTGGATCGAGCTCGGCCGCAACCGGATGGTGCTCGTGCTCCTGGCGATCACAACGCTGCACATGTCAGGCCAGTTCGTCATCTTCACCTTCATGGGGCCGCTGCTTGCAAGATTGACTGGGGCCGGCCCCAACGCCATCGGGCTCGTCTTCGGCCTTTACGGCGTCTGCGGCTTCATCGGCGTCATGATCGCAACCCGCATCGTCGATTCCTGGGGGCCGTATCGGACGTCGGTGCTGTTTACCTCGCTGATGCTGACCGGCGTTGCCGGATGGGCGCTGAGCGCGGGGATCTATGCGTTGATGGCCGCCTCGGTTGCGATCTGGGGGCTCGGCTTTGCCTCCACCAATTCGATGCAGCAGGTGCGGCTGGTTGCGGCGGCGCCGGCGCTTGCATCGGCCTCGGTCTCGCTCAACACCTCCGTGCTCTATATCGGGCAGGCGATCGGCTCCGCGATCGGCGGCGCGCTGTTCGCAAATAGCTGGCTGCACGGCGCAGGCTATGTGTCCGCGGCTTTCGTCGCGCTGGCACTTCTGACCATCTTGCTGACCAGGCCGCGCCACGCGGCGGCGGAGTGATGAACTTGAGCATGATCCGCAAAAGTGGAGACCGGTTTTCCGAAAAAGATCATGCTCAAACTAAGATCATGCTCAAACTAAAGAGCTAGAGCGGGATGACGATTCGAAGAAAAGTCATCACGCTCTAGCGACTCGCCGATGCCGGAGCGCTTGCGATCCGCGCAAGCGATGCGCCTCCCGCCATCTTCACCAGCACTTCTTTCACCGGGTGCTGCGTCCAGGCCAGCGTGACGTAATCGCGATGGGTGACGCCGTCGGGGGTCTGGACGAACGCGACGCTGCCGGGCTGCAACGGCCCGTCCATGCTCTCGCGGACGCGGATCCCCTTGTTCCTGAGCATCGTCATCAGTTCCTGATCATGCCGCTTGGTGTAGCGGGTATACGAACTCACGAAGAAACCGCTGCGGTTGTTCTCGATCCAGGAGGCGAACTTGTCGAGTTCGCCATAGACCGCATCCAGCAGCACCACGCCGCGCACGCGGCTGGTGGCGCCGCCGACCTCGAGGCTCCAGGCGGTCGGCAGGAAGCCGCCGCTATAGCCGACGATCACGACCGGCATGTTGGCGAAGGCAGCCGCCGATTTGGGATCGCCATAGAGGCGGGCGAGGTGGGAGGTGGATTCGTCGAGGAAACGTTTGAAGCCGCCGGGCTGCCAGAATTTTCCGGCGCTGGAATCGGCGGCATCGACCGCCATCTGCGGCGCCAGCAGCACCGCGTTGACGCCGGAGTCCGAGATCTGCTGCGGCACCAATTGGCGGTCGCGCACGTCGCGCTCGAGGGTTGCGCCATTGCCGTGGAAGAACACCACGATCACGCCCGGCTTACTGACGTCGAAATTCTCGGGCACGTGCATCAGGACGCGGCTGTCATTGTAGGTCTCGTCCTGCCAATAGACGCGGCCCGAATAGCTGCGATGGCCCTTGCGGCTGCCGTCCGTGACATTCAGGAACGGCGCATCCGAGCGCGGGTTGTTGCCGAAATAAGGGAAGGCGGAGGATTTCATGCTGACCAGCGTGGTCAGCTCTTCGCGCTCGCTCGGCTTCGGCAGATTGAGCGTGGGTGTCAGCGAAGCCGTCCGGACCGGCGCGGGACGCTGCGGCTGCGGCTCGGAGGCCGACGCCGACGCGGTGGCCTGGCGCTGCACGAGCCTTTCCTGCTCGGTCGGGAAGCGTTCCTTGAACGATGGTGCCGGGAAGCGATCCACAAACGTATCGCTCGCAACCGCGTGTGTGTTCGCCGCGAGCGCCGAGGCGCTGGGCGCTCTGCCGCATTGAGCCAGCACGGTCGCGAGCGGTAGAAGCAGCGAGGCGGTCGCGACCCAGCGCCACGGAGACCTCGGCCAGCGCGACCGCGCGGCCGGGGACATTGGCCGGTTCGCGCGATCACACTTCTGGAATGTTGGGTTCGCTGCCCCGATCATCCACCCGCTACCCCGAACTCCCGGCAAACGCCGAATCTGAGCGCACCGGTGTTTAGGTGACGTTAAGCTTCCGGAAAATTCCCCATCCGGAAGGTGCAAGAAGACCATCCAATCGTGTCGCGATTGTGGGTCGTCTCTCGTGTTTACACAAAGGTCGGCCCTTTGAAGGCAACAATTGGGTATTATGATACCTAAATCTTGGCCGGAGTTAGGTGCTTGTTAACGTTGCTTGAATTGGCCGTTTTCCGCCTGCACGATGAGAATCGTCGAAGCGCGTAGCGCTGAAGGTACGGTCCGATATGGCGGCATCACACACGGGCAGCGCGACATGGTCCGGTTCGCTCCCCGGCAGCGGTTCGACCGTTTCGGTCCTCGTGGCCACGGCCATCGTGGTTGCCGACATGGTGGGCGTTGGCGTTTTCACCAGCCTCGGCTTTCAGGTCAAGGACATCCCGTCGGGCTTCTCGATCCTCCTGCTGTGGACCGTCGGTGGCATCGTCGCGCTGTGCGGCGTATTTTCCTACGGCGAACTCGGTGCGATGTTTCCGCGCTCGAGCGGCGAGTACAATTTCCTGAGCCGCGCCTATCATCCGGCGTTCGGATTCGTCGCCGGCTGGGTGTCGGCGACCGTGGGCTTCGCTGCGCCGGTCGCGCTCGCCGCCATGGCGTTCGGCGAATACGGCAAGTCGGTCTTGCCGGACGCGCCGCCGCTCGTGCTGGCGCTCGGCGTGGTGTGGCTGGTGTCGATCGTCCAACTCACCGGCGTCAAGCATTCCTCGACCTTCCAGCTGGTCGCGACCATCCTGAAGGTGGTGCTGATCGTCGGGTTTCTCGTCGCCGGATATTTGATCGCGACGCCGCAGCCGATCTCGTTCGCGCCGACCTCAGTCGATCTTTCCCATATCGTCAGCGCACCGTTCGCGATCAGCCTGGTGTTCGTGATGTATTCGTTCTCCGGCTGGAACGCGGCGACCTACATCATCGGCGAGATGCACCTGCCGGAGCGCAATTTGCCGCGCGCGATGCTCTCGGGAACGTTGATCGTGCTCGTGCTCTATGTCGCCCTGAACGCGGTGTTCCTCCACACCGCGCCAATCGACCAGCTTGCCGGCCAGATCGACGTCGCCCGCATTTCCGGCAGCTATATCTTCGGCGAGCTCGGCGGCCGCATTGTCGGCGCGATGATCTGTGTCGGGCTGATCTCCTCGATCAGCGCGATGATGTGGATCGGTCCGCGCGTGATGATGACGATGGGCGAGGACATCCCGGCGCTGCGGATCTTCGCCCGCCACTCGGCCGGCGGGGCGCCGGCCTATGCGATTCTGTTCCAGCTTGCGGTGGCGACGCTGATGCTGTTCACGCGCAGCTTCGAGGCGGTGCTGGACTTCATCCAGTTCGCGCTGCTGTTCTGCTCGTTCTTCACGGTAGCAGGCGTGATCAAGCTGCGCATCACGCGCCCCGACCTGCCGAGGCCTTACCGCGCCTGGGGATACCCGGTCACCCCTGTGGTTTTCCTGCTCGTGACCGGTTTCATGATGTACTATCTGTTGACCGACCGTCCGCTGCAGTCGGCGCTTGGCACTTTGATCATGCTTTCCGGCCTTTTGATCTACGCCGTTTTCCGCAAAGGGGCGGCGCGCCCGGCGGCCGCCGGAGCTTCGGGTCGCGAATGAGGATGTTCTTGCCATTGAAAGCTGTCGCGCTCGCTTTCGCGATTCTGCTCGCGGCGCTGCCGGCGCGTGCCGCCGACACGGCGACCGCAGACGATACCGCGCGCTTCCTTGCCGGGATGATGCCGTCAGCGGACTCTCCGCTGGTTCCGCTGACCAGGGATCCTGCCTGGCAACAGCATGCCCGATTCTTCGACCAGGCCTTTGCGCAGCTCGAGCAGCGCCAGCTGTCGAAGATCCGCGCCTGGGCGGAGACCAATCTCGCCGCCCCGCGGCCGACCATGTTCTACATGTTCTCCGGGCCCGACTTCATCTACGCCGACGCCTTCTATTCCGGCGCGACGACCTATGTGCTCAGCGCGCTCGAGCCGACCGGCTCGGTGCCGGACCTGACAAGACTGTCGCGTGGCGACGTGGGTGCCGCGCTCTACAGTGTCGAGCGCTCGCTATCTTCGGTCCTGAGCTTCTCCTTCTTCATCACCAAGAAGATGAAGGTCGACCTGCATGCGGGCGAGATCAGCGGCACCTTGCCGATCCTCTATGTGTTCCTGGCGCGCTCGGGCAAGACCATCCGGAGCGTCGCGCCGGTTGGGCTCGACGAGAACGGCATCGTTGGCACGGAAGGGGCAGGGAAGGGCGCGGTGCGTGGTGCGCGCATCACCTTCGCCGGCAATGATGGCGTTGAGCGCACGCTCTATTACTTCTCGACCGATCTCTCCAATTCAGGCGTCAAGGCGAGCGGCTTTTTGAAATTCTGCGAGACGCTTGCGCCCGGCAACAGCCTGATCAAGAGCGCCTCCTATCTCATGCACGCCGGCAATTTCACTGTTGTGCGCGACTTCATCCTCAAGAACAGTGCCACCATCATCCAGGACGATTCCGGGATTCCGCTCGTGTACTTCAACCACAGCCGCTGGCGCTTCTTCCCGTTCGGCCGCTATGCCGGCCCGATCGCCGAATTCCCGGGCCGCTACCAGGAATCCTACGCCGAGCTGTTCCACCGCGCGCAGCCGATCGATTTCGGCATCGGCTATCGCTGGCGCACGCACGAAACCAACCTGCTGCTTGCCGTGCAATTGCCGGGTGATGGCTTCGGCACCGCCGATGCGGTGGCTCAGGATGCGCCAGCCCCCAAACCGGCGCCGCCGCGTGCCAGGGCGCCCCGGCAGCCGGCGCCATTCTTCAGTTCGCAGCCCGGCGGTTTCTTCTGGTTTGGGCGCTAGAGTTCTCCTTCGTTTGACGCTCCGGACTCCAGTCGTGCTTCAACATCCAGTGAATATTGCGATCGTAACTCACACCGCGAGTCCTGCAATCGATCTGTAGCCGCGCCTCGTCAGGTTCGTGATCTGTCACCCAAGTTCCGAGGGATCGATATGATCGCTGCCGACGTCGACGAACGATTCAACAAATGGCTGGGCCTCTTTAACGCCGCTGCAGCGGCTGCGGACATCGATGCGCTGCTGATTCTGTTCCATCCGGACGCATTCTGGCGCGACCAGCTTGCGTTCACCTGGAACCTGCGCACCGCTGAAGGTCATGACGAAATCCGACAGATGTTGGATGCGTGCCTCGCGCGTACGGCACCGACGGCGTGGCGGCAAACGAGACCCGTGCGTGTCGAAGATAGCATCGTCGAAGCAATCGTCGAGTTCGAGACGACGGTCGCTCGCTGCAAAGCAGTCGTTCGCATGAGAGAGGGCAAGGTCTGGACCTTGCTCACGTCGATGACGGAGCTGAAAGGCTTCGAGGAAGCGCCGAGCTTCGACCATGTCAGCCATGGCCGAGACGCGCTTCAGGAAACCGGATTCGGCGATACCGCCGCTTCGGCGAAGCAGCCGTACTGCGTGATTGTTGGAGCCGGGCACTGCGGGCTTGGATTGGGCGTGCAGCTCCGAAAGCTGGGCGTACCTACGCTGATTATCGATCGCCGCGAGCGACCGTCCGATACCTGGCGAAATCGCCACGATTCGTTGTCGCTGCACTCTCCTTCATACTTTGATCAGATGCCGGGGTTCTCCTACCCCGACGGCTGGCCGCTGCATCCTTCGAAGGAACGCTTCGCCGATTGGCTGGATGCTTATCAGTCGGTGATGCAGGTCCACGTGTTGACCGGGGCAGAGTGCGTAGGGGCCGACTACGATAATGCGCGCGGGAAATGGCGCCTACGGGTCAAACGCCGCGACAGCGCGATCGAGCTCAACCCGGAGCAGCTTGTGCTCGCCACCGGATTATTCGGGACTCCGAAGATCCCGGAGGTGCCCGGAAGGGAGCGGTTCAAGGGACCGCAACAACATGCAAGCTCGTATCGCAGCAACCCTCATCACAGGAACTGCCGGTGCGTCGTGGTGGGATCAGGCACCACAGCGCACGATATTGCTGCGGGTCTTTTCGCTGATGGCGCCGACGTCACGATGATTCAGCGCAGTCCGACCATCGTGATGAGGCTGGAGACGTTGCTCGAAGGATTTGCCAGGCTCTACGGCAGTGAGCCGAAGGCGCAGGGCATAACGATCGACCTTGCGGACCTGTTGTTCGCCGCGACGCCCTTGCGCGTCCTGGTGGGCATGCACCAGAAGCTGGTGAAGCACGTAAGGGAGAAGGACGCGGCGTTCTACCGGCGATTGGAGAGCGTCGGCTTTCGATTGAGCTTCGGTGAGGACGAGAGCGGCGTGTTTCCGCAGGTCCTGCGCGATCCCGGTGGCTACTACATCGATGTCGGTGCGTCAGAGCTGGTCGCGAACGGCAGCATAAAGCTGAGGAGTGGCGTTGGCATCGCGGCGCTTCGCCAAGAAAGCGTTGTTCTTAGCGACGGGAGCGAAATTCCCGCGGACATGATCTTCTACGCAACCGGCTACGAGCGCAGCTCGTTCGAATCCATCCTGACGCCGGAGACTGCAAGGAAGGTCGGCCCGCTGTGGGGCTTTGGTTCAGGCACCCGCCGCGATCCCAGCCCTTGGGAGGGTGAGCTGCGAAACATGTGGAAGCCCACGCGACAGAAAGGACTGTGGTTTCACAGTGCCGGAGTTGGGATGGGGCGGTTTTACTCGCGCATCCTCGCCCTGCAGATCAAAGCCCGGCAGGCCGGAATAGCAACACCCGTGTACGAAGGCGAAGCTGCCAAGGCGCTCGAGGCTGCGTGAGCCGCTCCAATTCACCCATGTCGCATTGCATCACCAGTGCACGCTCTGGCTCGGCACGATGAAGGCGCTGTTGTTAGCCATGTTCGGCTTGTGGGTGAAATAGAGGTAAGCGGAAACGATCAAAATGAGTAGTGCGATGATCGCCAGTAAATCTATCTGGCGGGGGTCATGACCGTGGCGGCTGATTTTCCAGCGCATTGTTGGTGTCCTCCCTGCGGACGCAAGAAGTCAATGCCGCACTGCCGCCACAGTTCCCGCACGCCAGCGATGCATGCATGGCGTGAAAGCACCGCAGCCGAGAGAGCATGAACCGGAAAAGTGGAAACCGGTTTTCCGGTTAAGAATCATGCTCGAAGCAAGAGAAAACCATCCCCCTACGACGAGTTGACGCCGCGCCAGCGGCCGTAGCGCCAGGGCAGATACCATCGCGCGCCGGGCGGCGCCCGCTCCGGCACGTTGTCGATGCCCGATGTGCCGAAGGGATGGCAGCGCAATAGGCGCGCCAGCGTCATCCAACCACCTGCCCACAAGCCGAAGCGCTCGATCGCCTCATCGCCATAGACTGAGCAGGTCGGCAGATGCCGACAGTTGTAGCCAACCAGTGGCGACAGGGTATGCCGGTAGATCCAGATCAGCGCGCGGCCGAGATTGCGCGGCAGCCGCTGGGCGGCGCTGGCACAGTCTGTGCATCGAAATTGATGTGATGTTCGATGTTCCATGGGCGTCATGCGCAAACTTATGTCGTCTTGCGCGGGTTCCCAAGCAAGGAACTTAGTTCTTGCAGATATTTACGCCACAGTTCGCAACTATTGCACCGCACGGGCGGCGCTGCAGCAAAGGTCCTATGGACGAGACAGGTCAGTACGGTTACCGTTTTGATAACGCTTCGATGACACCATCATGTCACGTTGCGATGGGGCCGCTGCCACTGCTCACCCATAGGGCCAGGGGGAAGGAACCAAATTGAGGCTCGTGACGTCGCTTCGTCTTCGCGGTCTGGCACTTCTCGGCGCCGCCGCCTTTTGCATCACACTGCCTGGCTCGGTCACGACGCTGGGCAATTCGGCCCGCGCTGGCGCCAGTCTGGAAGAACGCAAGACGCCGATGCGATTCAGTTGGGTGGCTTGCGAGCCCAACTGCAGGGGTTGGGTATCCGCCGTCGGCATCATCACCGCCGACAGCCCGCGCGACTTCGATGAGTTCGCCCGCGGCCGCCAGCTCGGCGGCGCCACCATCGTGCTCGATTCCAGCGGCGGCTCGGTCAACGACGCCATCACGCTCGGCCGCCGCTTCCGTGGCCTGGGCGCATTGACCACCGTCGGCACGACGGTCATCAACCAGACCTCAAAGGGCCAGCGCGCCGGCGTCAGGCCGGAAGCCTATTGCGAGTCGATGTGCGTGTTCCTGCTGTTATCAGGTACGACCCGTTACGTGCCCGAAAGCGCGCATGTCCGCGTTCATCAGATCTGGATGGGCGACCGCGCCGATGACGCGCGTGCCGCGAACTACACCGCGCAGGACATGATGATCGTGGAGCGCGATATCGGCCGGCTGGCGAAGTACACTTTCGACATGGGCGGCGCAGGCGACCTGTTGTCGCTGGCGCTGAGCG
This sequence comes from Bradyrhizobium sp. Ses1, assembly GCF_059512365.1. Lineage (NCBI taxonomy): Bacteria > Pseudomonadati > Pseudomonadota > Alphaproteobacteria > Hyphomicrobiales > Nitrobacteraceae > Bradyrhizobium > Bradyrhizobium sp. Ses1. The sequence goes on along the minus strand of NZ_JCAMOQ010000025.1, from coordinate 92,778 downwards.
TTCCGCCCTGGGAAGAATTGCACGAATTATCGCGCGACGAGTTGCGGCTGACCAATCTCGTCACCACCGAAGAGGTCGCCGACGTGCTGCCGCCGCAGGATAATGCGGCCACCGTGCCGGTCGCGGATGCGAAAACCAAGCCGAACCAGGACCGTTTCGCCACCAGCGCGGCTGAGGGCGAGACGACGGCGCAGCCCGCGAAGTCGATATCAACCAAGACCGCGGAAGCCCTGGCTCCCACCGGCGGCTCCGCCACGCCGCCCCCGGCCCAGCCGGTGAAGTGACGCCAAGGCCGTCCGGACAGGGATACGCAGCGCGTCGCGATGCTGCTTGATGCGCCCTCTCCCCTTGTGGGAGAGGGCTCCTCCCGTGCCGGCAACCAACTCGCTGGGGTGAGGGGTCTCTCTCCGCGAACACCGTTGCCGGCGGAGACAACCCCTCATCCGGCGCTTCGCGCCACCTTCTCCCACAAGGGGAGAAGGGAAGTAGTCCCTCGACGTTCCGCCCTTACGCCGGCTGCTTGGCCTTCGCCTCGATCTGACCGATGGCATCAACCACGGCATCAAATGTCAGCATGGTGGAGGCGTGGCGGGCCTTGTAGTCGCGCACCGGCTCGAGCAGGGCGATCTCGGCCCATTTGCCGTCTTCCGGGGGCTTGCCGTTTTCCTTGAGCATCTTGCGCACGGTCTCGCGCAATTCGCGCAGTTCATCGGCGGTCGAGCCCACGACATGCCTTGCCATGATCGAGGAGGAGGCCTGCCCCAGTGCGCAGGCTTTGACGTCATGGGCGAAGTCGGTGACGACGGGGCCGTCCATCTTGAGGTCGACCTTCACGGTCGAGCCGCAGAGTTTCGAATGCGCGGTGGCGCTGGCATCGGGGTCGGGAAGGCGTCCGAGACGCGGAATATTCCCGGCCAGTTCGATGATCCGCTTGTTGTAGATGTCATTCAGCATGCGAATAGAGCTCGTGGGCAGAGGGGCAAGGCACCCTTGGCGGTTGGGTTCTATGGTCCTATATATGAACCGTATCGGCCGAAATACAGTCCGGCCATGCCATCGGCGCGGGCCAGTTCAGAAGCCAATGCTATGCTGCCGGTGTTAGGATGAAGGGACTCCAGGCGTCCGGCGGCACCAGGCCGCGCCGTCTGCCCGGTGACACACCCGGTCCGAGAAGGGACCGGTCGAACGGAGAGACGTCGAATGGACGCTGCAATCAAATCGATCCGCCCTGCCAAGAGCAACGAGCCCAAAAAGGTCGAAACCCGGCCGGCCGAGCTCGATCCGTCCGAATTCCTTGCCGCCGCCGTTCGTGCCGACCAGCCGCGCCCGTCACGTGCTGAAGCCGAGCAGGCGGTTCTGACGCTGCTGAGCTATATCGGCGAGGATCCGGATCGCGAGGGGCTGCTCGACACCCCACGCCGCGTCGTCGAGGCTTTTGACGAGCTTTACCAGGGCTATCACCAGTGCCCGGCCGAGGTGCTCGACCGCACCTTTGGCGAGACCGCCGGCTATGACGATTTCGTGCTGGTCCGCGACATCGAGTTCACCTCGCAGTGCGAGCACCACATGATGCCGTTCTACGGCAAGGCACATATTGCCTATACGCCGGTCGAGCGGGTGGTGGGCCTGTCCAAGCTCGCCCGGCTCACCGACATCTTTGCCCGCCGGCTGCAGACGCAGGAGCATCTCACCGCCCAGATCGCGGCTGCGATCGACGAGGTCCTCAAGCCCCGCGGCGTTGCAGTCCTGATCGAGGCGGAGCATACCTGCATGTCGGTGCGCGGGGTCGCCAAACATGGCGCGTCGACCTTCACCAGCCGCTTCACCGGCATGTTCCGCGACAATCCGGCGGAGCAGCAGCGTTTCCTGTCCCTGGTGCGAGGACCGACCCGGTAGCCTCGCACAACATTGCGAGGCTTATCCCGTGTCAGCACATGATCACGACCGCGAGGAAGGGTTGGCATTCCAGCCCAAGTTCGATGCGTCAGGCCTCGTGACCTGCGTCGCGACCGACGCCGCCAATGGCGACGTGCTGATGGTCGCGCATATGAACGACGAAGCGCTGCGCAGGACCATCGCGACCGGCGAGGCCTGGTATTTCAGCCGCTCGCGCAATGCGCTGTGGCGCAAGGGCGAAAGCTCCGGCCACACCCAGCGCGTGATCGAGATGCGTATGGATTGTGACCAGGACGCTGTATGGATTCGCGTCGAGCAGATCGGTGCGGCCTGCCACACCGGCCGCCGTTCGTGCTTCTATCGCGCCGTCAAGGGTGAAGATGGCGACACACGATTGTCATTCATCGACGCCGAACGCTTGGTCGATCCATACAAAGTCTATCGCAAATAGACTCAATAATTCTCATCGTTGCGCACATGGCGCGATGCAGCGCGCGAGCTGCGTTGCCACCGTCAAAATGATGTGCAAAAATTCCCACTCGTCGTCGAGATGGGGTTACAACGGTGGCGCGTCGTTTTTCTCTACTCCGATTGTGTTTTGTCTTTTTCGCGCTGCCATTCCTTCCCGCGCAGGCGCAGACGCCGGAGCGGGCGCCCGACACCATGGCGGCCCGCGTGCTGGCCTGCGCGTCCTGCCATGGCGCGCAAGGCGAGGGGACGAGCGACGTCTATTTCCCGCGTCTTGCCGGTAAGCCCGCAGGCTATCTTTATAATCAGCTCGTCGCGTTCAGGGACGGCCGGCGCAAATATCCGCCGATGAACTATCTGCTGGAATTCCTGCCCGACGACTACCTGAAGAAGATGGCCGACTATTTCGCCTCGTTGCGGCCGGCGTTCCCGGAGCCTGCGATTCCGACCGTCAGCGATGCGATTCTCGCGCGCGGCGAAACGATCGTGAAGAACGGCGATGCGCAGCGCGGCATTCCGCCCTGCGCGAGCTGCCACGGCCCGAGCTTCGGCGGCATGGAGCCCGCGATTCCCGGCCTGCTCGGTCTGCGCGCAAGCTATATCAGCGCCCAGCTCGGCGGCTGGCGCTACGGCACGCGCACCGCGGCGGCCCCGGATTGCATGCAGATCGTCGCAAGCCTTCTCACCGAGGACGACGTCAAGGCCGTCGCCGCCTATCTCTCATCGCGTCCGGCGCCGGCAGACCCGTCGTTCGCGCCGCAAGGCAGTCTGCCGATGCCGCTTGCATGCGGCAGCGAGCCGCGTTGAAGGGAGCTCGCCGATGCAACGCCTCTCGACCAAGCTGATTCTCCTTCTGGCGCTGTGCTTCGCCGGCATGACACCGGCAACTGCACAGCAGAACCCGCCCGCCAATGCCGAGCTGCTCAAGAAGGGTGAGTATCTCGCCCGCGCCGGCGACTGCATCGCCTGCCATACCGCGCGCGAAGGCAAGACCTTTGCCGGCGGGCTGCCGATGAAGACGCCGTTCGGCACGCTCTACACCTCCAACATCACGCCCGATCCGCAGACCGGCATCGGCACCTGGACCTCGGACCAGTTCTACCGGATGATGCATGATGGCCGCTTCCCGGACGGCGGTCTCGTCTATCCCGCGATGCCGTTCGGCTCCTATACCAAGGTGACGCGCGAGGACTCCGATGCGATCTACGCCTATTTGCGTTCGGTCCCGCCGGTGAAACAGGTCAACAAGCCGCACGAATTGACCTTTCCCTTCAACAATCGCTCTCTGATCATCGGCTGGCGCACGCTGTTCTTCAACGAAGGCGAGTTCAAGCCCGATCCGACCAAGTCGGCGGAATGGAACAGGGGCGCCTATCTTGTCGAAGGTCTCGGCCATTGCGGCATGTGCCACACCGCGATCAACGCGCTCGGCGGCAGCTCGGAATCGCAGGCGTTCGAGGGCGGCCTGATTCCGATGCAGTACTGGTACGCGCCGTCGCTTACCTCGAACAAGGAAGCGGGGCTGGGCGAGTGGAGCATCCAGGAAATCGTCGACTATCTGCGCACCGGCGTCTCTGCGCGCGGCGCGGTCTACGGGCCGATGGCGGAAGTCGTCTACAACAGCCTGCAATATCTCAACGACGAGGACATCCGCGCGATGGCGGTCTACCTGAAGGGCCTCGCGCAGGGCACCTCGCCGGACAAGCCGCCGCCGGCGCTGCCAACTGCCGAGAGCAGCCTTCTGCTCTCGCTCGGCAAGCAGATCTATGACCGCGATTGCGCAAGCTGCCACGGCGCGACCGGGCTCGGCATGCCGCCGCATTATCCGCCGCTCGCCGGCAACCAGTCGATCCAGATGGCCTCGGCGGTGAATGCCATCCGCATGGTGCTCAATGGCGGCTATCCGCCGGGCACCGCGGGCAACCCGATGCCCTATGGCATGCCGCCCTTCGCGCAGCGCCTCTCCGACGATGAGGTCGCCGCCGTCGTCACTTACATCAGGACATCCTGGGGCAATCGCGGTGCGCCGGTATCGGCGCGGCAGGCCAACGAATTGCGCACGGCTACGCTGAAGTAGAGCATGATCTGGAGAAGGGGTGCGCCATGACGGATTCATCCTCGCAAGGGCGGGCGCAGCATTCCGATGACGAGGCGGTCGACGCGATCGTGCGCGCAGGTCCCGGCGGTGCGATTGCGGTGGCGGGCATCGCGACCGCGATCGTCGTCGCTTTATGGTTTGCCTTCTATCTCTTCGTCTTCCTGCCGCGGAGCGCCTGATCGTGACCAGCGAGACCGATCATAGTCACGGCGCGCATGGCCTCGGCGAGGCGGTTGCCGCGCGCATCGAGCGGCGCTGGGCAACGTTGTCGATCGTGATCATCGGCGTGCTCGTCGGCTTGGCCGCCTTCTTCGGCATCTACCACACGACGATGCCGCAGGGGCGCGTCGAGACCGCCGATCCCACGACCTTGCATCTTTCCGGCGAATTCGTCGAAAGCAACCTCGGCAGCGCGCTGGAGGCCGACGGGTCCGTCACGGTGCGCGCGATCGGGCAGCAATATTCATTCACCCCGCAATGTCTCGTGGTACCGGCGGAAACGCCGATCACCGTTCGCGCCACCAGCGCCGACGTCGTGCACGGCTTCCTGATCGAGGGCACCAACATCAACATCATGCTGGTGCCGGGCTATGTTTCGGATCTGCCGATCAGCTTCAAGACGCCGGGCGAACACATGATGCCGTGCCAGGAATTCTGCGGCATCGGCCATCAGGGCATGTGGGGCAAGGTCAAGGTGGTCGACCAGGCTACGTTCCGCAACATGGCGGCGAGCAAACGGAGGCTCACCTGTGTTGATTAACAAGCGGCTGATCCTGGCGCATTTCTGGCTCGCCTTCATCGTCTTCGGCGCGGCGCTGGTGCTCGGCGCCTGGCAGATGTTCGTGCGCAGCCCGCTGAACGCCTGGCACTTCAATCCGGAATTCTATTATCGCTCGGTCACCGCGCACGGCACGGTGATGGGCTATGTGTTCCCGACCCTGATCGCGATGGGCTTTGGCTACGCCATCAGCGAAGCGGCGCTGGAGCGGCCGCTGATCGGGCGGCGCTGGGCCTGGGCCGGCATCGCGCTGGTCGCGATCGGCAGTGTGATGGCGATGATCCCGGTCTCGCTCGGACTCGCCTCCGTGCTCTACACCTTCTATCCGCCGATGATCGGCAATCCCTTCTATTACATCGGCGTGGTCCTGGTCGTGGTCGGCTCATGGATCTGGGTCGCGCTGATGTCGATCAATCTCGCGGTCTGGAAGCGCGACAATCGCGACAAGCCGGTGCCGCTCGCGATGTTCGCCAATGTCGCCGGCTCCTATCTCTGGGCCTGGACCGCGGTCGGCGCCGCGGTCGAGCTGATTTTCCAGATCATTCCGACCGCGCTTGGGCTCAGCACCACCATCGATGCCGGACTGGCGCGCGTATTCTTTTCCTGGACATTGCACGCCATCGTCTATTTCTGGCTGATCCCGACCTACATCGCATATTACACCATCTTCCCGCGCGCGATCGGGGGCCGGCTCTACAGCGACGCGATGGGGCGGGTTGCCTTCATCATGTTCGTCGTGGTCGCGATGCCGATCGGCGTGCATCATTTGTTTGCCGATCCGCAGGTCGGCGCCGGCTTCAAGTTCATGCAATCGGTGTTCACCGGTCTCGTCGCGCTGCCGACGCTGCTCACGGTATTCACGATCTGCGCGTCTGCGGAGATCGCGAGCCGGCTGCGCGGGGGCAGGGGCGCGTTCGGCTGGATCGGCGCGCTGCCGTGGAAGAATCCGATCATGCTCGCGACAGCGCTGTCGCTCGTGATGCTTGGCTTCGGCGGCGCCGGCGGGCTCATCAACATGAGCTATCAGCTCAACACCAGCATCCACAACACGCAATGGATCACCGGCCACTTCCATCTGATCTTCGGCGGCGCCATCGTCATCATGTATTTCGCGATCGCCTATGACCTGTGGCCGCATTTGACCGGCCGCACGCTGGATAGTTACGGGATGATGCGCACCCAGCTCTGGCTTTGGTTCATCGGCATGATCGTCACAACGTTCCCGTGGCACTATGTCGGCATCCTCGGCATGCCGCGTCGCATGGCGTTCTATGACTACGCCAATCCCGCGATCGCGCCGCAGGCCCTCTCGGTGACGATGTCGGCGTTCGGAGGATTGATCCTGCTGACGTCAAGTATCCTGTTCCTGATCGTGCTGATCCGCGGCCAGTTCGCGCCGAGGGGCGAGGCGGGCGCCTATCGCTTTGCCATCCCCTTGCACATGCCTGTGCGCATTCCGGTTGCGCTCAACAGTTTTGGCTTGTGGCTGGCGCTCATGATCGGGCTGACGGTCGTCAATTACGGCTATCCGATCGGCCAACTGATGGCCGTGAAGAATACCAGCGTGCCTGCCGTTTATGTCGGAGCCAGCAGATGAGCGAGGAGGAGCTTTATTCGCCGCGTAATCCCTGGTTCAGCATCAGCGTCGGCGTCACCGCCGCCATCGCGGTGCTGTCCGCGGTCGTGGGATTGATCTGGCTGCCGCTGCTGCAGCCCAATCTGAAGCTTGCCGGCATCTGGGATGCGATCTGCAGCGCAGCCGGCGTGCCGAACCTGCCGAGACCCGCCGCGGCGGTCCCGCCTGCGTTCAAGACGTCGAATGTCGTGGTCACTCCGGAAATGCTGACACGGCAGGATCAGGTGTCGATCGGCCGTGGCGCGACGCTCGCGCAGCGCTGCGCGATCTGCCATGGGCCGCAGGGCGTCAGCGACGCCAACTCGCCGAACCTCGCCGGGCAGTATGCCGCGGTGACGTACAAGGAGTTGAACGACTTCAAGACCGGGGCGCGGGTCAACGTCGTCATGAGCCCGTTCGCGGCCAATATGACCGACCAGGACATGCGCGATGTCGCGCTCTATTACGCCTATCTGCCGCGTGTGCCTTCCAGTCAGGTCAATCCGAACCTGCCGCCGCCTGCGATCGTGGTGACGGGCGCGCCGATGCGCAACATCCCGCCCTGCGGCTCCTGCCACGGCGAAATCGACATCAAGGCCGGCAGCCCCTGGCTCGGCGGCCAGTCCGCCGTCTATATCAAGTCGCAGTTGCAGGCCTTCGCATCGGGCACCCGCCGCAACGACATCAGCGAGCAGATGCGCAATATCGCCCGCCAGATGACCGCGGAAGAGATCGATCAGGTCGCGCGGTATTACGAGGCGCAGCCGTAAGGCTCCGCTGCGCCTCCTTAACTTCCCATTAACCATAACTGCCGCAGGGTATTGAAGGGAGCTGCGCCGATTACCGGCGTTCATGAAGCCCACGCGAGCGTTTCGCGAGGAGCGGGGCATCAATCGATGGCGGTCGATATATTCAACGCGGGGACGGCGGCAGGTGTCGACCCGACGCGCGCGAAGATCGCGGGTTCGATCAAGCAGGCCGCGTCCACCACCGGCACGAGCTTTCAATACCTGCTCACGACCGCCAAGATGGAATCCAACTTCAACCCGCGGGCTTCCGCGTCGACCTCATCCGCGCGCGGGCTGTTTCAGTTCATCGACCAGACCTGGCTCGGCACGGTGAAGGAGGCGGGGGATAAGCTCGGCTACGGCAAATATGCCGATGCCATCACGAAGAATTCTGACGGCAGCTATTCGGTCAGCGATCCGCAGGCGCGGGCCGCGATCATGCGATTGCGCGACGACCCGGATGCCGCGTCGGCAATGGCCGGCGTGCTGACGCAGTCCAACAGCTTCAAGCTCACCGGCAGCATCGGCCGTCGCCCGACCGATGCCGAGCTCTACATGGCGCATTTCATGGGCGTCGGCGGCGCAGCGAAACTGATCTCGAGTGCCGAGGGCAATCCGAACGCCAGTGCCGCGCAGATGTTCCCGAAGGCGGCCGCCGCCAACAGTTCGATCTTCTACGACGGTTCGGGACGCGCCCGCAGCGTGTCGGAAGTCTATTCGGTGCTGAACGCGCGCTATGCCGGCGCTGCCAATTCCAGCGCGACCCGCACCGCTTTTGCCGCGGCCGGCGGCGAGATCGCGAGCGCTGCGCCCGCGCCGGCGATCGACAACGCCGCCTACCTCTCAAGCTTCCCGGATTCCCGCGCGGTGTCGCCTGTGGCCGGCTCGCAGACGGCGTCCGCTCCGGGCGATCCGATGTTCCGCTCGCTGTTCCAGGCCGGCGACCGCGCCGAGCCGATCTCGCCGACTGTGCAGGAGCTATGGGGTCGCTCGTCACATGTCGCGACCACCTCGTTCTCCGGCCAGACTCCCGAAGTGCGGCCGCCTGGCCGCCTCGACCTCTTCAGCGACCGCAACGGCACGTTCTCGGGCTGACGCTCCGCACGGGTGGTTGCCCCTCATGGTGAGGAGCGCGGCACGCGCGTCTCGAACCATGAGGCCCCGATCTCGCCCGCGGCCCATCCTTCGAGACGCCTGCCGTGCAGGCTCCTCGGGATGAGGTCGGTGTACTTGGAGGCAGGCGCTCATCATTAACGAAACGTCAATAAACCCAAAGAGTTATGGTGAACGCTTTGTTAAGCGTCATGGTTTATCTTTGGTTACGTTGGCACTGCATCACCGTGTCGTCTCGTTGCGTAAGCCGGAAGGACCATGATCGTTCGGCAGTTCATCAATTGGATCAGGACCGCTCCGGCAGGGGAGCGGGCCGAGGCCACCCGGGCATTGGCGCGGGCCTGGTTGATTTCAGACCTATCCGAGGACGACCGCATCGCCGCCGAGGGCGCGCTGCTGATGCTGCTCGACGATCCCTCGCCGCTGGTGCGGCAGGCGATGGCCGAGGTGTTCGCGCGCAGCGCCGAGGCGCCGGCGGCCATCGTGCAGGCGCTCGCGGTCGACCAGCCCGCAATCGCGTTGCCGGTGCTGGAACATTCGCCACTCCTGATCGATGCCGATCTCGTCGACATTGTCGCGACCGGCAACAACGAGATGCAATGCGCGATCGCGCGGCGGATCAATCTGCCTGCATCCGTCGGTGCGGCGATTGCCGAAGTCGGCTGTGCCGCCGCAGCGCTCGAATTGATCGAGAACGCGAATGCGGAACTCGCACCGTTCTCATGGGACCGCATCGTCGAACGGCACGGCCATCTTGCCGCGATCCGGGAGGCGATGCTGGTGCTGGAAGGCCTGCCGGCCGCGACCCGCATGGCGCTGGTGGCAAAGCTGTCGGAGACGCTGGCGCAATTCGTGGTCGCCCGCAACTGGCTCCCCGCCGATCGGGCTGATCGTATCGCCAGCGAAGCGCGCGAGCGCTCGACCGTTCACATCGCCGCGCGCTCGCGCGGCGAGGAGATGCGCGGCCTCGTCGCGCATCTGCGCGCGACCTGCCAACTGACCGCCGGTCTGATCCTGCGTGCGCTGCTCTCGGGCAATATCGAGCTGTTCCGCGCAGCCCTCGCCGAACTCTCCGACCTGCCGGAGGCGCGCATCGCCGCGCTGTTGCATGACCGCGGCGCCGCGAGTCTCGACGCGCTATTGATCCGCGCCGGCCTGCCGGAATCTACCTTTGCCGCCTTCCGTGCCGCGCTCGAGGCAAGCCACGAAGCCGGCTATGTCGACAGCATCGACGGCGCGGTCAGGCTGCGCCGACGTATGGTCGAGCGCGTGCTGACCCATTGCGAGACCGATCGGCAGGCCGCCGAACCGCTGTTGATCCTGCTCCGCCGCTTCGCCACCGAATCCGCGCGCGAGGAAGCACGCGTCTTCTGCGAAGAGCTGGTCGCGGAAGAAGCGCTCGCACCGCTCGAGCACGATTTGATCGCGGCGTAGGAAAAACCGCCGCCGCAACACACGTCGTCATTCCGGGGCGATGCGACAGCATCGAACCCGGAATCCATTTCGCCGCCTGCGCATGCAGCCCAATGGATTCCGGGCCTGCGCCTGGCGGCGCATCCCGGAATGACGGGGGACAGCGACGAGCTGCGTAGGGTGGGCAAAGGAGCGCAGCGACGTGCCCACCATTCCGCTCACGATGGTGGGCACGCTGCGCTTTGCCCACCCTTCGCAGGCTCCATTACTCCGCCGGTGCGATGCTCGGCGCGAGGATGGCTTCGAGATGTTCTGGGCGGTCGTGGTTGACCTTGAGCAGGAATTCATCGGCGATGCCGCGGAGCTGCCTGCTGAGCGCGCTTGCCATCACGGCGGTGTCGAGCTTGGTGCGCTCGCGCACGATCGCCTGGATCGCGTTGATGTGGTGGGTGATCAGCTCCGCCGGCACCTGGTCGAGATCGGGGGCGTGCTCGATGATGCGGCACAGGCTTTCGGCGGCGGCGCCGGCGGAGGGAAAGCCGAAGGTCGCGGCGTCGCCCTTGATGTCATGAGCGGCGCGGAACAGCTCTTCGCGCGTTTCATGCGAGAAGCCGTGGCGCAGCACAATGGCGTGCGCGGCCGACAGCCGGTCGGCCTCGATTGTCATCCACTGCTTGAATTCGCCGGAGAGATCCGCAAGCGCCTGCTCGGCGCGCGCAACGGGGTCGTCATGATCGATGTCGGGGGGGATGCGGCGCAAGACTCCACGCAGCGGATTGGGTTGCGTGATCACATGATGCGTGGCGAAGGTCTTGATCTCGACCGCGCCCGGTTTCTCTTTCGCCATGATGATCTCCTCGCCGCCTAGATCGCGGAACGCGCCTTATCGAGCAGCGACGGCTGTTGCATCACTTCCATCTCGCCGCCGACGCGGCGCTCGGGCCCGATATAGGTGTTGCTGGTGTTGCGGCGGCGGTCCGGGCCGAAATAGGTCTTGGTCTTGATGAAGGGGCGCGGGTTGGCAACGACATTGAGGATGCGCTGGTAAAGTCCTTTGGCCGAGATCGGCTTGGCCAGGAATTCGGTGACGCCGGCATCGCGCGCCACCGTGACGCGGCGCTTCTCCGAATGCGCGGTCAGCATGATGATCGGCGCGTAGGGATTGGCGTTGGATTCCGGCTGCCGGATCATCTGTGCGAGTTCGAGCCCGTCGAAAATCGGCATCGACCAGTCGGTGATGACGATGTCCGGGACGTAGTGGGTGTACATTTCGAGCGCGGTGGCGCCGTCTTCCGCCTCGTAGACTTCGCGCGCGCCGAACGAATGCAACAGCGTCCGCAGGATGCGGCGCATGTGCGGATTGTCATCGCAGATCAGAAACCGCAGCTTGTTGAAATCGATGCGATACATGTCCCGCCCGGCCCAAACGGCATTACCCGACGTTAACCATATCGCTGTGGCGGTTAAGGAAAGGTTGCGAGGAGGGGGAGGATCAGTACCCGAACTGCTCGCGCAGGATGCGCTCTTCCAGGCTGTGGCCGGGATCGAACAGCATGCGTATCGAGATGGTCTTGTCGGTCAAGACCTCGACGCGGCTGACGTCGCGCACTTCGTCATGGTCGGCGACCGCCGCCACGGGGCGCTTTGTGCCTTCGAGCACCTCGATCACGACGAACGCCGAATTCGGCAACAGCGCGCCGCGCCAGCGCCGCGGGCGGAAGGCGCTGATCGGGGTCAGCGCGAGCAGGGCGGCGTTGATCGGGATGATCGGGCCCTGCACCGAGAGGTTATAGGCGGTCGAGCCGGCGGGGGTGGCGACCAGGATGCCGTCGGCGATCAGTTCAGGCATCCGCTCGTGCTCGTCGATCAGGATGCGCAGGCGCGCGGCCTGATAGGTCTGGCGGAACAGCGCGACCTCGTTGATGGCGTGATGCAGATGCACTGCGCCGTGAATGTCGGTGGCGCGCATCAGCAGGGGGCTGATCAAAGATTCGCGCGAGGCCGCCAGCCGTTCGCGCAGATTGTGGGTCGCGTACTCGTTCATCAGGAAGCCGACGGTGCCCCGATGCATGCCGTAGATCGGTTTCCCCGAACGCATGTTGGCGTGCAGCGTCTGCAGCATCAAGCCGTCGCCGCCGAGTGCGACCACGACGTCGGCGTCCGCCGCGTCGCAATTGCCGTAGAGCGCGGTCAGTTGCGCCAGCGCCGCCTGCGCCTCGGTGCCGCTGCTGGCAACGAAGGCGATCTTCTCGTATCGCTCGGGACTGGTCATGGCACGACAAGCTCGGCTCTGGTTGCGCGCCGTTCCGCGCCGCGCCCGTCTATACAGCTTGGCCGCGCTTGTCGAGATCAGAAGACCGGCATTTCGGGGTCACAAAACGGCTCGGGCGGCCGCTCGGCAGGGCCGCCCGACACAATTCCGCAATGATCGGGCCTCGTAGCCCGGGTGGAGCGCAGCGCAACCCGGGACTTCTGCATCCGCGTTTACCAGGGGTCCCGAGCTACGCTTCGCTCCACCCGGCTATGTGCCTCACTTCTCCTGCAGCGTGCGGATCGGCTCCCAGTCCCCGCCCGGCGGCTGCGCGACCATCTGCTCGGCGCGCTCGCGAAACAATGCGGCCGGCTTGTCGGTCGCGGCCGAGCGGCCGAAAGCCTCCGTGGCGAGGTGGAATTCGCCGGCGCGCCAATGCGCGAGTCCTTCGCCGTAAGTCTTGATCAGCGCCTGCTGCGCTTCCGACAGCGCGTCCGCCCGCGCCACCAGCTCGTAGATCTTCAGCGCTTGATTCCGTCCTTTGACGCGGACTTCGTCGAGCTCGCGCCAGGCAAAGCCGCTGCCTGCGAGCGCCACCGTCGCGTCCGAGGCGATGATGGTGGTGCCGTAGAACTTGTTGGCGCCTTCGAGGCGCGAGGCGAGGTTCACCGCATCGCTCATCACGGAATAATTGAAGCGCCGCCGCGATCCGAAATTGCCGACCAGCGCCTCGCCGGAATTGATGCCGATGCGCTGCGCGAGCGGATGGTCGCGGAAGGCCGGCGAGGTGGCGTTGAGCTCTGCAAGTCGCGTGCAGCAGTCGAGCGCCGCGCGCGCCGCGTTCGCAGCATGGTCAGGATCGTCGGCGGGCGCGCCGAACACCGCGACGATGGAATCGCCGATATATTTGTCGACATAGCCACCATTGGCCTCGATGACATCGGTCATATCGGAAAGATATTCGTTCATCAGCGACATCAGCCGGTCCGGCGGCATGTTTTCCGCGATCGCGGAGAAGCCCGCGAGGTCGGAGAAGAATACGGTGACCTCGCGCGCCTCGCCGCCGAGCTCGGGCAATTTCTTCGACGACAGCATGCCGTTGATGACGTGTGGGGCGAGATAGAGCGCAAAGCTCTTCTGCAACAGCCGGCGGTCGCGATCGGTGACGGCGAAGCGAAGGCCGACCATCGCCGCGAGCGCAGCCGTGCCTGCCGCGAAAGGCTCGACCAGCGGAAGCGCCAGTGCGTGGGTGAAGGCGAACGTGGCGCCGACGAGCCCGAGCGCGCTCGCCGCTGCGCAGCAGAGGACGGCGGTGAATGGCCTGAATAGGCGCGCCGCCGTTGCGGCCAGCGCGGCAAACAAGAAGGCGATCAGGAACGTCGGCAGGAGGCCGGGCTCGCGCGCCGCGTTGCGGGTGATCAGGTTGTTGACGGCGGTGGCGTGGATATACACGCCCGCGATGGTGCTGCGCGCGACGCCCGGAACGGCCGGCGGACTGGCGTCGGGCGCGCAGCGCGGGAGAGGGCGCCTCCCGTCGCCTGCGGTGGCAAATCGTTTGGATGTCGCCTGGCGGTCTTCGATGTCGAGCACGGTGCCGATCAGGACGATCTTGCCGTCGAACCAACGCCGGAAATAATCCTTCCCGCCCTTGGCCGCGCAGGCGCGCAGGTCGGCGAAGGAAAAGGTCGGGATGTCGTCCGCGCCGCCGGCAAAGTTCAGCGTCATCGTGTTCGGCACCGGGCTCGGAATCCGGTAACCGGCGAGCGTCACGTTGCCACTGGCGTCGCTGTCGGCCGTCGCACCAAGCGCCCGCGATGCCAGTTCGAGCGCCATGCCGGAAACCCTTGCGTCGCCGACGACAAAGGTCAACGGCACCCGCCGCACCGTGTCGTCGCTGTCGGTGTGGACATTGAGCGGACGGATGTTCTGCTGCTGGCGGACGGCAACGCGCTGTCCGGGGGAGGGGAGGATCGGCTGATCCCCACGCAGGATCTCGCCGAGCACGACCTTGCCGGATGTGGAGGCGGAGGCGAGGGCGCGCAGGAAGTCGCGATCGAAGCCGCGCACCTTTTCGCCCAGCACGCCGTCGCCGAACGGAATTTGCGACAGCTCGATCGAGGTCGGGATCACCAGGTCGAAGCCGACGACCTTGGCACCGCCATCGATGATCGCGCCGAGCACGCGGCCGATCTCGCCGGTCCAAGTCAGCGTGGGCGATCCCTTGAACGGCGCCGCGCGATAGCTTTCCTCGTCGATCGCGACGACAACTGTGGGGGAAGCGGTGGGGTCGGGTGCGCTCTGGAATATCCTCCAGCGCAGCGCGGTCAGGATGTCGAGCGAGAGGCCGCGGATCGGGTCGAGTGCGGGCGAGATAGAAATGGCGGCGCAGACGAGCGCGATCGCGGCGATCGTGATCACCTCGCGCGCGGTGCGCCCGATGCTCAAGGTCGCTGATCCTGGCTGGCGCGGGAAGATTTTCTCTCGAACAGTGGGGCGTGTTCGACTTCACCTCGGCCCGCGTGCGGGGAGAGGTCGAAATTCAAGCCAACGGGTCGGCGCGAAGCGCCGCCCGATGACAGGCTCCGCTTGAATTTCGGGTGAGGGGGAATCTCCGCGAACACGTCTGTCACCGTGTCCGCGGAGAGAGCCCCTCACCCCAACCCTCACAGAGCGAGCTTCGCTCGTCTCGGCTCCGTAAGAACGGGGAGAGGGAGAAGCGCCAGCAGTGGCCCCAGGGCAGTTTCATCACGAGCTAATTCATCCGCAGCAGGCGGCCGACGATCGGCGTGGGGCCGGGCTTGGCTTGCGGGTCGACGCGGAAGACGATCTGCGACGACTTGAAGGTGGCGGCGTAGAGGCCGCCCGGGACCAATGCACCGTTCTCGCGGGCGAAATCGAAGAACCTGCCCTTGAGCTGGGTGCCGCCGAGATCAACCTGCTGACGCTCGCCGGGGATGTCCAGGCGCTTCACGATCAGCGTGCCGCGTCCTCTTGCCTCCACGAATGGCGAAGCGCCGTAGAGGGTGAGCTGCGGCTGCGGCAACGAGGTGTTGTTCGCATCGACGCTGCGCAACACGGTGGCGGCGACCGCGCTGGTCGCCTGCGTCGTGGCGTGCGTCTGGTTGGAATCGCAATCGGTCTTTTCGGCCTTGAGGTCAGCGAGATGCACGACGCTCTCGTCGGTGCCGACGATCACCGTGCCGATCCCGGAGATCGCTTCGCGCCGGCAAGAGGTCATATAGCTCAGCACGATCGAACCACCGTCCCCGATCTTGATTACGGTCTTGGGGGCTACATAATCCATGAACTCGGCGCCGGTGACCTTGCCTTGCACGTCCTCGACGACGGCCACCGGTGACTCGGCCGCCGCCGGCGAAGCCAGCGCAAGCAGGCCGACACAAATGGCAATCGCTCGTTTCATTTCGGGAACCCCCTCGAAGATACAATTTCGTTAGTCGCGGTGGCGCCGTTTTGGTTCTGTGGATCGAATGGTTGGGTTGGCAACCTTGTGGATGTGACGGATATCACTCAATTGTCGCCGCGGACAACCTGATCGGCGCGTATTGTCGCAGGCCTGTCGCATTCATCGCGGTGCAAACCGGCTGGCGCGATTGTGATTTCCACACAATTCCTCCCGTTGTGTAGCTGCATCCCCGATGGACGCCGCAATTCGCGTCGTAGCCCGGGTGGAGCGCCAGCGTAACCCGGGAGCGCTCTCAATGTTGACGCAGATGTCCCGGGTTTCGCTTCGCTGCACCCGGGCTACGAAGGAACTGGGACATGGCAAGCTGGGTCGGAACACAGCGCAACGCGCGCACGCGCATGATGGTCGCGCTGCTCGCATTTTCAGTCGTGAGCGGCGCGTGGGCGCAGGACGCGGGCGACACCCCCAAACCGTCATCACAGTCAGATTCGCCGACGACGCAGGCACCGGCGGGTCGTAAGGCCGGCGCAGACCGCAGTGCGGCAGCCAATCCACCGTCGGCGTCCGAGCAGCACCGCTTGCCGCCTGACTCCACGACCAAGCAGACGCTGGCGCTGCCCGGACGTAGCTTGGAGTTCACGGCCACCGCCGGCTCGATCCGCCTGTTCGACCAGAAGGGCGAGCCGCAGGCCGATATTGCCTATACCTCCTATCAGCTCGACGGCACCGATCGGACGAATCGTCCGGTCACCTTCCTGTTCAACGGCGGGCCGGGCGCATCGTCGGCCTGGCTGCAGCTCGGCAGCGCCGGACCGTGGCGGATTGCGCTGGGCGGCGAGGGGGCGGTGTCGTCGGCGTCGCCCGAACTGGTGCCGAATGCGGAAACCTGGCTCGACTTCACCGACCTCGTCTTCATCGATCCCGTCGGCACCGGCTATAGCCGTTTTGTCGCGACCGGGGACGACGTGCGCAAGCGCTTCTTCTCCGTCGACGGCGATGTCAATGCGATCGCGCTGGTGATCCGTCGCTGGCTCGAGAAGCACGAGCGGCTGCTGTCGCCGAAATATGTCGTGGGCGAAAGCTATGGCGGCATCCGCGGACCGAAGATCGTGCATAACCTGCAGACCGAGCAGGGCGTCGGCGTGAAGGGATTGATCCTGCTCTCGCCGCTGCTCGATTTCCGTGAATTCCAGGGCACGAGCCTGCTGCAATATGTCGCGAGCCTTCCGAGCATGGCGGCGGTCGCGCGGCAGAGGAAGGGCCCGGTGACGCGCAGCAACGTCGCCGATGTCGAAGAATACGCGCGCGGCGATTTCCTGGTCGACCTTGTCAAGGGGCAGGCCGACAGCGAGGCCACGACACGGCTCGCCAACAGGGTGGCGGCCCTGACCGATATCGATCCGGCGGTAAGCCGCCGCCTCGCGGGGCGTTTCGATATCTCCGAATTCCGCAGGGAATTCGATCGCCGCAACGGCAAAGTGACCGGCCGCTACGACGCGTCAGTCGAAGGCTTCGATCCCAATCCGGATTCGAGCGTATCCCGCTTCGGCGATCCGTCCGGCGATCCGCTGATTGCGCCGCTGACGAGCGCGGTTGTCGACCTCACCAGGGGCAGGCTGAACTGGCAGCCGGACGGATCCTATCATCTTCTCAACGGCAGCGTCGCCGGCTCCTGGGATTTCGGCCGCGGGACAAACCCGGCCGAGTCGGTCTCACAGCTCCGGCAGATTCTCGCGCTCGATCCGAAGCTGAAGCTCCTGGTCGGCCACGGCCTGTTCGATCTCGCGACTCCTTACTTCGGCTCGGCGATGGCGCTCGACCAACTGCCGGCCTTTGCGAGCCCGGACCGTGTCAAACTCGTCGTCTATCCCGGAGGCCACATGTTCTATTCCCGCGACACCTCACGCCAGGCGTTCAGAGGCGAGGTAGAAGCGGTGATGAAGTAGGCGAGAGCGATTGACGTTCTTCGCCTGCGTATTCAAACAGCGTGCTCTCTAGGAGACCCTCATGGTGACGAGCGCGTCTTCGCGCGTCTCCGGACGATGCTTCGCATCGCCTTGAGAACCATGAGGCCCCGATCTCACCCGCGTCATCCCTCGAGACGCCGCTTGCGCGGCTCCTCGGGATGAGGGTCGTCGCATTCATCGCGCAAGGGACGTGACAATATTTTGCAGCTTACTTGAAGTTGCCGTCTCGCGTGATCGGGCAGCGCTTCTGTCGTATGACGCGCATCATTTTGCTGATGCAAAATTCACGTTTTTGAGAGTCGTGATTGAACCTGATGACGTACGGCACTGACCAATTCAGTGCTGGGGATTTCAGGGCCCAGTGACGACCAACGCCACCAAGCAATACTCATTGCGCTCGGTGGCGTTTATTTTTGGCGAAGCTGTTTCGCCACAAGCCCCACCGTCGTCATTCCGGGGCGCGCGTAGCGCGAGCCCGGAATCCATTTCTCCACCTGCACCCGCGGCTCGATGGATTCCGGGCTCATCGCTGCGCGATGCCCCGGCAGGGACGACACCGGTGTGAAGCGCGACAGAAACTGAAGGGCACGGCGCGTGCGCCGTTGCCCGTCACACGGCAACTATCGCCTCAATACACCAGCCCGGTGCCGGGCGGCTTCTCCAGCGCGGCGGCGAGCGAGCGGTACTCCTCGCTGTTGGTGCCTGCGAGCTGGGCGATGCGGTTGAGATGATACTGTGCCTGGTCGCGGTTGCCCTGTTCGACCTGCCACAGACCGTAATACTGCCAGGTCTTGACGTGGTTCGGATCGGCCTTCAGCGCGCGCTCGTACCAGACCTGCGACAGCTTGTAGTCGCCGAGCTTGCGATAGGAATAACCGATCAGGTTGGCGACCGCGGCGGTGTCGTCGCGGTGCAGCGCCTTCAATTGCTCGATCGCGTTGGCATAATCGTGGCGGTCGTAGATCGTGGCATAGGCGGCGTGATAGCCATTCTCGAAGGCGGCCTGTTCGACGTTCGGACGAATCTCCGACTTCTTCTTGCCCTTGGGCGGCGGCGGGGGCGGATCGTTATCCGGCGCGGCATAGACCGCGGTAACGACGGGCGCTGCCGCAAGCGTCAGCGACAACATGGCGAGCGTCAACAGCCTGATCGCGAATTTCTGCATGCCTCTCTCCTGATGGTCAGCCCGGCGATCCTATACCGCGGCCCGTTTCCTTGAACACCCAGTGCTCGGAAACATTCCCGCTTCGGCACGCCATTTTGAAACTCACGCCTCGCAGACATGACGCGGTCAGGACTTATCGCAATCGCGACATGAACAGGATGTCATGGAGATGAACGAATTCCGTCCGCGCGTTTCAGCGTGGGTTCAGCGCCGCCGACTTAAGGTCGTCCTCACTGATCGGCGAGCCCGGCCATCCGACCGGAAGTCTCAGCGATCCCTGGAAGAGGAGACAACCATGCTCAAGACCATTTCCGCGGCGCTGCTTGCAGTTTCCGTGATGGCGGCGCCCGCGTTTGCCGGCAACTATGGCAAGACGACCCAGGCGCCGGTGATCAAGTCCGAACTGACTAAGTCGAAGGCGCTGCATGCCAACGCCAAGATGGTGCGCCATCATCATAAGCACCAGCGCTACGTCCGCCATCATGGCCACCACAAGCACATCGGTGTGATCAAGACGCATGTCACGCCGAAGGTCGCGGTCAAGCCCATCGTGCGGCCCGCCAAGCGCGGCTGAATCCTGACTTCCACGACTGGTCCGTCCGCCGCGGTTTTGATCCACATTGCCCCACCGCGCCGGCGGATATCAGGCCCACCCACGGCCATTGCATCCCCAATGGCCGTGGGATGGTGCATTGAGGCGACGCCGAGATGCGAATTCCCTTTCGCCGCTGGCCGGTCTAAGAAATTGCCGGGACCGATGCAGTCGACTTTGGGGCGAAAGGAACTTGGCGAAGACAGCAAGACTTACGGCAATCCTGCTGTTGCCGATCGCGCTCGGGGCGTGCTCCGCATTCAGCAGCGACGACAACAGGTCGATCAGCTTCACCGATGACCGCGGTGTCGCCGACCAGCCGTATCCGAAGAATTACCGCGCCGAGACCCTGGCGTTCATGCACACCTATCTCAACGACCCCACCGGCGTTCGGGACGCGGCCATGGCCGAGCCGGTGCAGCGGACGGTCGGTGGGCGGCAGCGCTACGTCACCTGCCTGCGCTTCAGCGCCCGCGACTCGGACGGCGCCTATCGGCCGACGCGGGAGCGCGCGATCGTGTACGTCGATGGCCGGCTCGACCGCATGATGGAAAATGCCACCGAGCCTTGCGCCAGCGCTACCTACGCGCCATTTCCCGAGCTGGAGAAGATGTCGCGGTAGCGGCGGCTCGGTGGCCGCAGGGTTACCGGGATGGGATCACTTTTCGGCGAGGGGTGAACCTCTGCTTAGTCAGATCCGACATCCGTTCTGGTGGCCGGCTCCGGATTAACCGGAGGGAAAATTCTTCCATGCAATGGAACCCGCGGGTGTTGCGGCGCTGTCACTGTGACGAACACGTGATGCTCTGGCGGTGCCCCAAAGCAACCTAATTGAAGTCACGTTGTTTGGTTTGATGTCGCGTCGTGGAGTGAACGGGGAAGTACCATGAAGAAGTTTTTGCTTGGCGCAGTCGCCCTGGCCGCATTCGCCGGCCCCGCTTTCGCGGCTGACATGCCGGCACGGCCCTATACCAAGGCACCGCCGGCCTATACGGCGCCGGCGTTGGTTTACAATTGGACCGGTTTCTATATCGGCGGCCATATCGGCGGCGGCTTCACCGACGGCAACAATCTGCTCGGCAGCGACGCGCGCTTCCTGGGCGGCGTGCAGGGCGGTTTTGACTATCAATTCGCGCCGAACTGGGTGGTGGGCGTCGAGGCGCAATACAGCTGGCTGCCGGGCAACAGCAATAATGGCTTCGTGTTCCCCGCTGGAACAGTGGTGACGGGCAATACCGACCAGCTCGGCTCGGTGACCGGCCGGCTCGGCTACACCTGGGGTCCGGCGCTGCTCTACGCCAAGGGCGGTTACGCCTGGCGTGAGAATAGCAATATCGGCGTCGCCTTCGCTGGCGTGCCGCAGCCCTTCACGACCGACGGCAACCGCAAGGACGGCTACACGGTTGGCGCAGGCCTCGAATACATGTTCGCGCCGAACTGGTCGGCCAAGGCCGAGTACCAGTATTACAATTTCGGCCACACGACCTTCACCTCCGGTCCGGCCGAGATCGTCGGCTCCCGCTTCCGGGACGACGAGCATACGGTCAAGGTCGGCGTGAACTACCGCTTCGGCTGGGGCGGGCCGGTCGCTTCCAAATACTGACCGCGGGTTTCCGCGGGGGGCGAGGGCCGGCTTTCCGCCGGCCCTTTTGCTGCAGGGCTACCGGCGCCGCGGAAAATATTTTTTGCGGTGCACGGAACTTTCAGGCTCGATGGTTTATTATGCCGGCCGCCGGGCCAGGTGGACACACGAGCATGCGTGCTTTTGCGTTAGCGTTGATTTTTTCTGCGGCGATATCGCCATGCCTTGCCCAGACCGTGCTGAAATCCGAACCGCTGATTCTCGCGCCCTACGAGGTCGCCTTTGTCCAGGATCCGGCCTGCGGGGTCGGCAAGGTGCTCAAGGTCACCGGCGCGATCAGGGGACTGCACCGGCGTAAGGCGTGCGTGACGCTGGCCTCGGAGCAGGCCTCACTGGTGAGCGCGACGCCGTAAGGCTTTTTCCTGCGGCGGCTCGGGCGGCGAGAGCTGCGGCTCGCTCCGCGCCTCGCGTTCGGCATCGGCCTTGTTCTTGGCGGGGTCTTCGTTCGGCTCCGCTTGGCAGGGCCTGATCTCGTAATCATTGTCCAGGACCGGACGCGGGGCGGCCTTGTCCTCGTCCGTGGCGACATCGACGACCAGGCCGCTCTTCCGGGCGACCTTCCAGACATCCGCCTCGGTCGGATAGGCCTTGCTCAGCTTGGCATCGTTGGAAAACAGCGCGTACGGCATTCTTAGCTCGTGGCTCCGCAAAGGCAGTCAACGCCAACCCCGCCCCCGGGTTTCAGCACCGCCAACCGTCTTGTTTCACGCCCAGGTGAGGGCGTCCGTCACCCCGTCTTGAGTCCCTAATAAGTGATGAATCCCCCAAAAAAGAATCCGCAAGACTCCGGTGCTAGAATCGCCGGATGCTCCGGGCATGACAACGGTTCTGCACACATCCAGCGAACGCGTGCATGTCACGCTCACCGCGGCGCTGTTGGTTGCCTCTGTGGCCAATATGCTGCTGGTATGGGCCTGGCTCTGACCGCCAAGACCTGGCGGGACAGCCGGGGGAATTATTCTATTCGGCGGAGCGAGGCGGCTAGGTGCCCTCGCTCAGGGTGGCGCGGACCTTGGCCATGGTGGCACGGCAGTATTCCTCGCGCTCCCGGGTAAACCGCTCCTGGTGCGCGCGGAAGCTTGCCACCCGGGCACGGATTTCGGACTGGAAATCGGCGGGGAGGTCGAGACCCGCGATCTGAGGGGGCTTCGCCTGAGACGGTCTTGCCTCAGGGTGCATTGTCTGAGCAGGCACCGTCTGAGCCGGGTTGGGCGGGACGGCGATCGGGAGCGGCGGAGGTTCGGCGAGCACGGCTTCAACGTTAACCACGGCGGTGGTTATGGTCGCGCGGACGGTCGTCTCGGTGGCCGGCGACAACAACTCGGCGTCGGGCTTCTTGCCGGTCACCGATTGCACGAACGCCATTGTCTGAGCGATCAGGAGATCGCGTTCCTTCATCCATTTCATGGCACACCTCGGCCTTACTCGACTGCAGCAAAGGTTGCCTTCGGAATCAAGCATCCCAAGTTATGGCAGTCCCAATTTCCACCGAGGTGACAAAAGAGTAACACCGCGTCAATCGGAACAGATCGTTTACCATAACAGGGTGATGGCAAGTCCTCACGGGCGCGGTGGAGACGGCAGCAATTCCTTGCCGATCGCTCTGATGAGAAACTTCGAGCCGGCGTCGGAGAGGTGCACGATATCGGTTATCAGCACCTGGTTGGCATCGGTCCCGATCCCCGTCAGACAGCCCGCAGCATTGCATAGCGTATGCCAGGCAGAGATGTACTCGATCCCTTCGGCTTTGCTGAAAGCCTCCATCCGCTGATCGTTGTCCAAGCCTGATACGCCCGCCGCGATTCGCTCCGGAATCTCGTGCCAAATCCGGTAGTGATTGACGAGCGTATGGGGAAGCGTTCGCTTCCAGACCGGCAGTGGACCCAGGATGACGATGCGCCGGACCTTGCTGGCGCGCAGCCGCGCGATCGTTTCGTGCAGCTTTCCGAGATCGTTGTTCGTGCCCCACATCGCATGCAGCAGCACGACGTCCGGATGCGCGGATTGAAGTAGGCCGAAGGCGGTACGATGGGCTTCGTCGCAGCGTGCGTTCGCGCCCGAATCCAGGATCGGCGCGCAGCCCGGCGCGCTGAACCTCGCCAGGCGGAACGATCCGCTCGCAGCCTCTGCTTCCTTCAAGCCCGGATAGAGCGCGGCCGCGGTCGAATCGCCCCACAAAAATACGAGCGGCTGCGTTCCCTGCTCGATGCAGTCTGCGTTGAATTCAGCGCCCGGCGTTTCCAGGAAACACCTGTCGCTAAATCCCGCATTGTCCTTCGCCTGGGTCCGCGCGATCGCCTGCACCTCCACAGGAAAACGAAAATCGAATCCGGCCGCGGCGATGGTCACGATACCGGCAAGGCCGACGAGCGCGAGACCGAGCGCTAGTCTCTTGACTGCCCGGTCGTAGTGGCGAAGCGGAATTTCGACAAAGCGGAATGTCAGCCAGGAAAGAATCACGGAAACGGCGACCGCCGCCCAGATCTCCATCACGTTCGGCACGCCGTTGCGCAGAATGCCGAGATAGGACAGGACCGGCCAGTGCCAGAGATAGAGCGGATAGCTGATCAGGCCGATCCATACTATTGGCCGGTTCGACAGCAGCATCTTGTTCACCGCCGAATTTGGCGTGGCGATCAGGAGTACCGCGCCGAGCACCGGCAGCAGGGCGCAGAGGCCTGGGAATGCGCTGGCGCGATCCAACAGCAGCGCCGGGCCAAGGATCGCGGCAAGGCCCAACAGAGCAAGATACTCGCCGATCCGCTTGTCCCAGCTAACGCTCTTCCGTACGAGCACCAGGTGGGCAAGAAGTCCGCCCGCGAGCAACTCCCAGGCGCGTGTGAGCGGCGAGTAGAACGCGACGGTCTCGTAGCCGAAGAAGATGCTCAGGCTGAACGCAAACGACGCCAGCGCGATGACCGCGATCCATCGGCCGCGGATTGCGGTTGCGGAGAGGAGAAGGATCAGCGGCGGCCAGAAGATATAGAACTGCTCTTCGACGCCCAGCGACCACAGATGCAGCAGCGGATTGTCCGCGGCGGCAGGTGCGAAATACCCGGTCTGCCTGAGCTGGAACAGATTGGCCGCAAAGGCGACGCCGGCGGCAATGTTCTCGCCAAGCAGGGTGAATTGATCGGGCAGCAGCGCGAACCATCCGACCAGATAGGTCGCGGTGAGCACGATGACGAGGGCTGGAAAGATGCGGCGAACGCGCCGCGCATAGAAATCGGCGAACGAGAAGGTGCCGGCATCGACCCTCGTCAGGATGATCCGCGTGATCAGGAAGCCGGAGATGACGAAGAAGACGTCAACGCCGATGAAGCCGCCCGGCACCAGCCAAGGCTGCGCATGATAACCGACGACCAGCAGAATGGAGATTGCCCTCAGCCCGTCGATATCGGGCCGATAAGCCGTTTCGTGATGCGCCATTGTGCGGATGATGTACCCGGTCCACGGCGACGCCGCCAGAGCGGGTAGGGGCCCGCTTCATCACGTATCAAATGTTTGTGGCCCTCGCCTAGCTCGCGGGAAGTGGTGTTGCGGTCGTCTCGGCCAGCCGTTCGGCGGCCTTTGCTTCGATCAGGTCGGCGTAGCGGTCATATTCATCGGCCATTTCGAGCAGTTTTTCGCGAACGTCTGCATCAATGACCTGATAGGCCAGCCGCTTCGCTTGCTCGGATTGAAACCGGTAGTGCTGTGTGTCGGACATGTGGGCACCTCGAACGTATGTCCGGCACCAACCGCAAAGGTTCATCAGGCAGCGGCAGGCTTCTTGTCCTGTCGAATCTCGACGTCGAACCAGCCCATCTCCTTGAGTTCGTGCGCCTTCTTCAGCGCGGCATCCTCGCTCTCGCGTCTTAGGACGATCTGCCCGGTGCCGTCGCGGGCGTAGATGAAATAAGCCATTCTTAAAATCCTGTTCGGCTGAAATACGCGCTCCGACAACGGAAATAATTGAAACGATTTTGGCCCAAAACACGGCGCTTTGATGAAACGGATGGTGCCGGCTGAGGGGATTGAACCCCCGACCTTCGGTTTACAAAACCGCTGCTCTACCGCTGAGCTAAGCCGGCCGATTTCGGCCGCTCGCATATCAGACTTGGGAGCGGAGGGCCAGAACCTGAGGGCAGCCAGGCGAGACCTGTGCAGGAAAAAGGCGGCCGGGCGGCCACCTTTTCCCCAACTGGTCGATTGGGTTACTGGCAGGGGTGGCGGCGGCCATCCTCGCCGCGGAACCAGGTGCCGGGCGTGCAGACGAGGCCGTTACGCTCGGCGTAGCTCTGGGTGTAGTAGCCGCCTCGGTAGCCGTTATCGAAACCGGCAAATGGCGCAGTGGCGACCGCCGCCGCCGTGCCGACGGCGCCTCCGATAACCCCGGCGGCCACGTTGCCCGGCCAGAAGCTGCCGCGATCGTCCCAGCGGGCGTAGCTGTTGTTCCAGCCGTTGTTGTACTGATAGGCGGCGGCGCGACGCTGCTGGTAGCTGCCGGTATAGGGATTTCCCGGTCCTTGGTTCTGGCAATTGGCGTTCGGATAGAACTGAGCGCAATAGCCGGGATTGTAGATCACCTGTTGCGCCCCGGCGGGAGCGGCCAGGGCGGAAGCGAGCAGCGCGGCGGTACCGACGATAGCGAGTGGTCTCATGGTGAGCTCTCCTTGAAGTCGCAACCGACACCAAGCGGCCGCGCGGCGGGCCTGTTCCAACGATCCTGTTCACACGATTTCAAACCGAAGTGATCGCATCAAGGGCATCAAGAGAGTGGTACTCGCGGACGTTGATGCGCCGCCGATTGTGGAAGGAGTGGCCTGACAAGGGCTGCCACTTCGTGTCAAATAGGGGCATCGAGCGGACGGGGCGGAATGTTTGGAATCCTGGGTCTTGGTTTTCTGTTGGGCATGCAGCACGCGCTCGAGCCCGACCATATCGCCGCCGTCTCCAGCATCGCCGCGCGCCGGACCCATATCGGCGACATCGTCAGGCACGGGCTGACCTGGGGACTCGGCCACACGCTGACGCTGTTCTGCTTCGCGGGTGCCGCCATCCTGCTCGGACACGCGATCCCGGAGACAGTGGCGCAGCCGATCGAAGGGGCCGTCGGCATCATGCTGGTCGGGCTCGGCGTCCACGTGCTGTGGCGTCTGTGGCGCGACCGCGTCCATTTCCACCGCCATGGCCACAGCGACGGTACGGTGCATTTCCACGCCCACAGCCATGCCGGCGAGACGACGTCGCATCGCGCCGCGACGCATGTCCACGCGCACGGCTTTCGCTGGCGCACGCTGCTGGTCGGCCTGATGCACGGCATGGCCGGCTCTGCGGCGCTGCTGATGCTTGCGGTGTCGCAGGCCGCAAGCCCGATCGTCGGACTGGGCTATGTCGCGCTGTTCGGAATTGGCTCGATGATCGGCATGGGCGCGCTGTCCACGGTGATTGCAGTGCCGATCGCGGCCTCCGCGCGCTGGCTCACCTGGGCCAATCGCGGCCTGCAAGGCGCGGTCGGGCTCGTGACCATCGCGATCGGTATCAACACCATCGTCGAAACACTGCTGGTGTAAGCGGCCGCGCATACGGCGTTAACAAATCCTGATCACGATCGCCCGCAATTGAGCGAGCCGGCATGCTCACGCGTTAGGCTTACCGGCAGTTTGGCCTGTCGCTTTAACCTTTGGCTGCGCGCATTCGATTAGGTTGCTGAACGAGACAGGAAGGCAACCAATGCGCGTTGGCATTACAGCGGGGATTCTTTTGGCGATGACGTCAACGGCCTTTGCCGGTGGCGGCTCCGGCGGCGGCTTCGATATCGTCGTTCCCTATCGCCGGGGCGTGCCGATCATCATCAACGGCATCGACGCTTCCTATGCCGTGATCGAAGGCGAATGGGGTCTCGGCAAGAACGTCCACGTGCAGCCAACCATCTATGGCGGCCGCTACATCGATCCCGAGCCAAATGTCGGCCATTATTATCCGAGCCTCGGCCACATGCCGGGCTATGGGCGACTGGAGATCGAGCCGCCGTCGAACCGGCGCCTGCCGAAGCCGGCCGAAAGCTATCACCAATCCTGGTCCGCGCAGTCGATGCCGCTGCCGGCGCAGTCCAATCCGCCGGTCGATGCGCCGCCCATCATCTATGCGCCGCAGTATGACCAGTCCCCAGGCGACCATCGCCGCCGGCCGCCGAGAATTCCGCGCTAGAGCATGATCCGGAAAAGTGGAAACCGGTTTTCCCTCGCGACAAACGCTAAGCGTTTGCGCGGAGATCATGCTCAAACAAAGAGATGAGCCAATAAGAACACACCAACAGGAGAGAGTAGAGTAATGCGTCAGATGATTTCAGGAATGGTCGCGGCAGTCGCGGTCATGGCCGCGGCACCCGCAATGGCGTGCGGGTACGGGTACGGCTCGTGCTCGCCGTGCGGCTCTTATGGCTATTATGCCAGCCCCTGCGCGCCGCCAGTCTACGCCGCGCCGGTCTATTCCGCACCGGTCGTGAGCTACAACTACACTTCCGGCTGCGGCGGCTGTGGCGTTGGCTATGGCTGGGTCACCCAGCGGCTCCCGGATCCGGAGCAGCAATACTACTATGTCAACCAGGGGCCGACCTATACCGGCCCGGGTAACTGGGCGCCGGTTCCGACCTATCGCGAGAGCGGAGTCTCGTACTATCGTCCGTTGCGTCCGCGCTACTATCGTTCGCACTATCGCTACGGCCACTCGCAGTATTACCACGGTCAGCGCGTGCTGCGCCGCTACTACTGATCTGATAGGCGCTCTTGAAATTGGCGCCCGTTCGCCTCGTGCGAGCGGGCGCTTTCATTTGCCTCGAGCTACTTCGCTCGAAGACGCTCTACATCAGGCCAAGCCGGCTTGCGCCGATATAGAGCGCGAGCACCGCGGCGTTCGAGACGTTGAGGCTCTTGATCTCGCCGGGCATGTCGAGCCGCGCCACCACGCTGCAGGTCTCCCGCGTCAGCTGTCTCAATCCCTTGCCCTCGGCACCGAGCACCAGCGCGAGCGGCTGCCGTAGCGCGACCTGGCTGAGATCCTCGCTCCCCTGGCTGTCGAGACCGACGGTCAGGAAGCCGCGCTCGTTCAATGCGGTCAGCGCGCGGGCGAGGTTCTGCACGGTGACCAGCGGCACCAGCTCCAGCGCGCCGGAGGCCGATTTCGCGAGCACGCCGGTCGCCTCGGGGCTATGGCGGGCGGTGGTGACGATCGCCTTCACCGCGAAGGCCGCGGCCGAGCGCAGGATGGCGCCGACATTGTGCGGGTCGGTGATCTGGTCGAGCACCAGCACGATGCCCTCGGGCTCGAGCGTATCGATATCGGGCGAGGGTAGGGGATCGGCTTCCACCAGCAGCCCCTGATGGACCGCATCCGGTCCCAGCCGCTGGTCGATGGTGCTGGGGCGGACGATCTCCGGGGGCACCCGGGTGTCGATCCGTTCGTCCGCCAGCCGCTTCGCCGCATTCTCGGTTACGAACAGCTTGCGGATCCGGCGCTCCGGATTGGCAAGCGCCAGCGAAACTGTATGCCAGCCGTAGAGAATCACCGGCCCGTCGGCGTCCGAATCGCGGCTGCGCCAAACCGGCCGCCCGGCCGATTTTCGCCCTTTTTCGAATGGTTTAGCCCCGCCGCGGCGGAATGGGGGCTTACGGTCACGATCGCTCATCAGGGGCGTTGTGTCACGGGTTCCGGATAATGGCAATTTTGCCGGCAAAAGGATGCCGATTAACGGCTTGCCTTGGTTGACTTTGCTACCTCCCTTCGCTCATAAACGCGCCGGCCGCGCACCCCGACGGGTCCCGCGGTCACCAGCGTCACCGATTGACCTGTCCGCCGCCACCTTGGGCGGGTGGCGTCCGACGCTGTTGGGACGGGGGAGTGTCCCGAGTGGCAAAGGGAGCTGACTGTAAATCAGCCGCCTCATGGCTTCGCAGGTTCGAGTCCTGCCTCCCCCACCATTCCCAGGTTTGTCGCGTCTAACTTATTGACTTAGCTTGAACTTTATTTAGGTGCGGGCCGCAGCCCGTCCGGTGCGGGAATAGAAGTTTTGTTTTTTGTTCTGCGGTAGGCCATGGCCATCTTCTCAAAGACGTCAAAACCCCAATCGAGAAGCATGACGTTCATGGCGAAGCAGACGATTCGGACGTTCGATTTTGTGTAGTCTCCTCCGGGCCGGATCCGGTCGAGGGACGGGGCAAACGGGTGCTGCCTCGAGATGGCGTCCACGTGGAAGTAGAACGGTACATTTGTCAGCGCGCACCGGAGGTCCTGCGCCTCAACCTCTTGGATGGCCCACTCCAGATCGAGATCAAAAATAAGACCGCTGGTCTTCGCGCGCTGTTTGGCGCTTTTAATGGCCTCGGTCAGGGCCTTGCCGATCCGGTGACGGTTGCGCGTGTATTCATTGTTGGGCTTCTTTGGCGACTGCCCAACGCCAAGAACGGCCGCAAATTTAACGGCCTGTTCAAACGAGTCGGAGCCATATTCATCCGGCAATCGAATCCTCTGACCACCAGGGGGTCGATAGTAGTAGGCCGTTCGGCCATGCCTATTCTGTTCCTTGTGAACATTCTTAAATCGGATGCTCATTTGGTGACCTTGTTCTCTTCCGGCGTCGTCTCACTCTCGGTTCGCTCAAGCGTGTTCATGGCGCCGGTCGCCAGCTTGGTCCGGTTGGCTGTCCGGGTGTAGAGAGCCGCCATCTTGCCGCCCTCCCAACCAAAGATCGCCTCGAGCTGCGCTTCGGTTGCGCCGTTATTCGCCGCCCTGGTTGCTGCCGCCTTGCGGAGCCCATGCGCTGATTTCTTGATGCCGGCTTCCCGGCACGCGTCCCGGAAAGCGTTGCCGACGCTCTCCTTGGTCATCCGATGGCCCTTGTTCGTCGCGATGAATGCCAGATCCCCGGTCGGGCCGGCGTCCAGCGTCTTCTGCAAAACGTCGAGAACAGGGATCGTCACGCGCGTGCCGGTCTTCTCGGTGTCAATGCTGATGACGCCATTCTTGATGTGCTGCTTGCCCAGCGCTGCCGCATCACCGCGACGCAGACCAGTATAGCAGTAGATGTCAAACATCACACGCTCGCGCGTGCCCCGCGGCCAGCGTTGTTCAAACTTGATGATCTCTTCCTCTTCCCAGACCGGGAAGCCCTTCGTCTTTGGCTTGGTGACGGACTTGCCCGCGGTCGGATCAAGCTTCACATGCTCAGCATCGAGCGCCCATTTAAACAGGCCCTTCATGGTGTCCAGGAAGTGCCGAGCAGCGTGCCCCTTCCGACGATCGATGCCGGCCTTGACCGTCTTCCCGGTGATCTTTGACAGCGGCTGGTTGCCGCCAGTCTTCAGCACGCCGCGCATGATATTTTCACGCTGGCGCCTGGTGGCGTCGGATAGATTGGTCCAGGCGTCGGTCTGCCGGTAGAGCATCCAGAGCCATTCCAAGGAGCCCTTGCTAGCCTTCGCCGCGGGCTTGGCCTCCTCGCCATTAATCGCGGCTTGGTAGGCCTCCTTGAACTCCTCCGTACCGTACTCGTGCTTGATCCGCGTCCGCGGCCCCTTGCCGACGCGAACATACCATACCGGCTTTCCGTGTCGGTTGTGCTCGAGGTGCAGATGAGGCGGGCGGGGACGGGGCATGTCGGCCATTAAAGAACGACCTCCTCGTCATCTTCAATGGCCGCGACCGAATTTCCAGCGCCGTCTAGGGGCGCCGGGTCAATCACAATGGTCCCATCCGGGAGGAGTCTTACTGGACCGGCGCCGCACTGTTGCGCAGCTCGAATAGCTCGAGCTACGTCGGCCTGGGTCACTCTGGCGGGCGTTCTGCTCACTCCCGCGCCTCCGTCTCGGTGGAGGGCAGTACCGCCTCGATTAGCTCAAGCGCCTCCTCATCACGGGCAACCACAGCAAGCCGTCTCAAGGCGCTTAGGGCTCGGATTGCCATCTCCACCTTTGCCTGGTTGAATTCGCAGAGGCTGCGCAACTCATCCCGTTCCCGTCCCGTGTCAGCCAGCAGATTGGCCTGTACAAGAAAGCGCTTGCCGTAGGTATGCTCCAAGCGAGCAATCTCGTCCTTGGCTTCGTCAGCGGTTATCGGTCTGAGCCGCGGATGATCCGACCCTTGTCGTCAGCGAGCCAGACGGTCTGACCGTGGTCCAGGAGGGCGCCGCCCTTGGCCTTTCGGTTGTAGTCGTAATGCCAGTGCGGCCGGCCGAGAGCCTTGTCGGTATGCCAGCTTTCGGCATAGCGCTTTTCGATGCGCTGCATCGCGGGCATATCGCGATCGTCCGACCGCGACACCTTGATCGGCGCCAGCGTCTCAAGCCAACGGATGATGCGCTTGAACTCCAGCTCGACGCGAAGACGGTCGATGTGATGCATGCGCGCCATCTTGTCGAAGTCGTAACGCCGGCCGTTTCTGCTTTCCTGCGGCGCGGTGACCGACCAGAACTCGACCTTCACTACACGGCCACTGATCTCGATACTGCAGCGGAGCGAGCCGCGCGCGCCCAACCGGTGATCCTGGCTGATGCTCCGATAGTGCTGACGCACCCTCGGGTCCCGCTTGATCGACCAACCGCGGGAGCGCAGGCCACGGATCAGCGGCGCATAGATGTCTGACCGGAACGACGCATCGCGAGCGTCTTCCTGCCAAATGCCGATGCTGCTGTCATGGATTCGAATTTCGAGCGGAGGGCGGCGACCCGGCGAGGACGCTGCTTCTTCCTTCATCATATTAATTCCCCTTGCTGGTCGAACAGCCGCCAAAAACTGGCACGCAAATCGGAGGCGGCGCGAACCAGGCGAGAACGTGAAGCGCCCCGTAGAACATCGCGCAGCCGAGCACAGCGCCGAGAAGCCAATCCTTCATGGCGACACCAGCCGACTCGGGATCGGGTCCCCGTTGAAACGTCGGCCTGGGATCGTCCGGCGCGCGGCCACGATCTTGCGGCGCTGCTCTTTCGGCTTGCGTGGCTTGACGGGATTCGCGCGCACCGGTCGAGCCGGCATCAGCTCACGCGCCTCGCCGCCGGATTCGGCCCAGAGCTTCGCGGCGAGCGCAAAGGGATTGATCCCATGAACCTCGCGCCAGAAGCGTTCCTCGCCGATCTTGTGCTGCGCCAGCGCACCGGACTGATGATGATAGTGGCAGAGCGGCACCGTCCATTTGTCGTCTGGCTTCTCGCCGATTCCCGTGCTCGGCTTGCCGATCGCGAGGCAAGCCATGCGGATATGTGCGGCTTCGGCGGGTCGGTTGCAGTATCCAATGCAGCACGGCTGCGCGCGCACGTAGCGCAGGTGCGCCTCGTCTCGCTGCCTGGGGTGGCGCTGGCGGAGATCGCTCATTGAGCGCCTCGCGCGCGTGTTTCGACGACGGGCTGCACCATCTGGGCCGCATCCGCCATGATCGCTTTGACCTCCGCCTTCATCATTGAGACGGAGACGGCGTTGCCGATCTGCTTGATTTTCTCGGTCTTGGTGCCGACGAATTCATATTGCTGGTCGTCGCCGTCGAATCCCATGGCTGCGGCCAGTTCGTGCGGCTCGAGCATCCGGAAGAGGATGTCGTATTGCGGCGTGGCCTCGACCAGGTTGATGTGGCCGGTCGCACAGATAGCCGGAACCGGCTGGTCGATGCCATGCACGCGCGGCGACTGGCCCTCTCGCTCACCGAATTGCGCGGTGATGAAGGCCAGTTCTCCGCGGTTGGCTCCGGTCACTGTCGGTAGTGGCTCGGTAGATGGGTCCAGCGACCTGTCGATCCCGCCGTCATGCGTCACGGGAACGACCATGGCAAACTCGCCGCCCTTTGCAGTCGTCAGGGTCGGGAGCGGTTCGGCGATATCGCGCGCACTGTTGCCGCCCTGCGTGTGGGTGACAGGCACCACCATGCCGAACCGCCCCTTTGACGTCACAGTCGGCAGCGGCTCCTCCGCGCTCTGGCATGTCTCTCCGGAGCCAGAGCCATAATACGGAGAGATCAGCACGTGGCTTTGCTTCGCCACCTGCGTCGGCGTTGGCTCGTCCACCGACCGCGGCGCGCCGCCAGCGTGACGGGAGAGCACGAAAGGCGCGACCAAGTAGCCGCCCCCATCACAGTTGGCCGTTGGCGCCGGCTCCTCGATCGAGTGCGCCCGGGTTTCGGCGTATCCGTCACCATGGCGATTGAGGATAAAAGGCTCGACCAGGATCGGCCGTGCGCAGCCAGGGCGCGCCTCAACGCCTGCGCCGCCCGTGGTGATCGTCGGGAGCGGCTCTCCGGCGGAGCGAGGATTGCCGCTGTTCTGTGCCGAGAGGATGATCGGTTCGGCCAGCCCAATATGGGTCCCGTTCGCCGCGATCGTCGGCAGCGGCTGATCGACGCTCTGCCCAGCCATGTGGTTGCGCAGGACGACAAGGAACGGTTCGGGCCAACCGAACTTCTCGGCACCGGCATAGATACGCGCCAGCGTTTTCTTGGCGAGCGGCTTCTTTCGGTTGAAGATCGATTTGCCCTTAATCGACCAGTCGATGATCTCGCGCGCTGGGCGCCATGGCTTCATGCCGGCGAACAGGAGCAAGTTGTCGGCGCGCCTGGTGTGCGTCAGCGGCGCCCAGCCGACGATCTTGCGGTCGTTCCTCGCCTTTAGGATGAAGCGCTGGCGTGTCGTTGCGTCGCCATAGTTGGCCGAATTGAGTTTGCGCCATTCCGGCTGGAAGCCGAGCCGCTTGATGGTATCGATCCAGGCGCGGAAATATTCGCCCTTGCGCGATCGGATCGGCCGGCCTGTGCGATGGTCGACCGGGCCCCAGCCGATGAACTCCCAGACGTTCTCGATGATGATTCGCTTGACGCGCAGCTCGGTCAGCCAGGTAACGATGTGCCATGGGTCCGAGCGCTGCTGGTCGGAGGTCGGTTTTCCGCCGCGCGCGACGGAATGATGCGTGCACGTCGGCGAGGCCATCAGCAGATCGAGATATCCTTCCGGCACGATAATGTGCGGGCGCACGGTCGCGATGTCCTGCACGTAGTGCCGTGCCTCTGGATGGTTTTTCTTGTGCGTCTCGATCGCAGTCGGCCAGTGGTTGACGCAGACGAGATCCATCTCGAGGCCGAGCTCGGCGAGCGCTCGCGCGCATCCGGTCGACGAGCCTCCAGCACCGCACAACAGGTCGGCTATGAGTATTCTCCGACGTGCGCGCATTACTGGAATCTCCGCGCACGCTGCTCGATGTCATCCCCATAGGAATGGAGATCCATGTCGTCGGCGCGACGGCTACGTCGCTCGGCGGCTCCGACAACATATCCAGCGATGAACAGCGCAAACGCGGCGGTCGCGAGTATCGCAATGAGACCCTGATCCATCACGGCCTCGCAATCATTGCTGCAACCAGCGTCTGCCGCGCCTGATAGATCGCCTCGTCCATGTGCGCGGTGATGACCTTTGCCGGATAGGCCTCTGGTGTGTTTTTCAGGTAGCGGATCACGTCGTAGTCACTGGTGACGTCGAGACCAACCGTGATGCCGGCGAGGATATGGTCCGCCATCTGCTTGATGATGTCGGCGCGGTTGGTCGGCACCGGAAAATTGACGGGCGCGCCGTCGAGAGTTGCGAGGCGGACCGTCATGCTGCGTCGCTCCGGCTGATGTTTGAAGTCGGGCGGCGGCGCGCGAAGTAAATCTTCGTGTTGATCCGCAATCGCAGCCGGCGAAGGGTGTCCCATTGGTCGATGTCGGCCGAGGTCCAGGCCCGATCCGGGCTCAGGTCCGGCGTGACGCCCATAAGCTCGGCGCGCACAGCGAGCCATTTCGGAAGCAGCATCAGGACGAATTCGCCGGCGCTCTCCGGTAAGATCGTGCTCTGCTTTATCGGGACGTAGATGCGCGGCCGCTCGGCGCCGTCCCGCGAACACTCGATCGAGGTCAGCTTGTCCTGGTGCTTCACCAGCAGCACGCAGACGAGGCTGGCTGCATGCCAAGACCGATAGGTGACAGCCGATCGCGTGTCCCGCTTGGCGGACTTGAACTCGACCGCCGCCTCATGCAGGGCGGCTTTGACCATCCCGAGCGCGATATCGAACTTTTCGGAGTGGGTGAGGCCGGCCATCACAGGCCACCGAGCGAAAAGGCGGCGCAAATGAACACAGCAACGCAAAAGGCGCTGATCGAAACGAAATCAATGAAAGCTTCAACGAGGTTCGCCATCGCTCCCTCCAATCCGATCTGATGGAAGGAACGCTACACCATGTAGCGACAGGGGGTCAACGCGCAATGTAGCGATTTTTTTCCGGCGCTACATTCTGATTCGACTCGACTCGTTCACGCCGAGATTGCATTGTGAGAACATAACAAGAACACTCGGGGCGTTCGGAATGGGGCTGGTTCGGATCTGTTGTGTCGACTGCGGTCGTTCGCGCCGTTCTGATCTAGCCTCTGAACACTGGCCCCGGCTGTTCTGTTCGGTCTGCCGGGCCCGTGGTGGGACCGGCCGAAACATCACAGTGGAGCGTGTCTATGTCCGTCACGGAGCATTTCGTACAGACTTTCAAGCGGCAGGGCAGGAGGCTGATCGCGAAGCAGCCGGAGCGCTGCAAGGGGCCCGACCAGGCGCGGGCGAGGGGAGAGCGAGCGGCCGGGCATGCTGACGGTGTTGTCGTCTTCTCGGTGACTGGCGAGCCGGAATTCGGCGAGTTCGAGCCTCCCGCGCTGCTGGCGCGGTACGGGGAGGTGCCGAGAGATTTCGAGGATTGATCTCCTCAGGGCGCTCTAAGAGGCAGCCCCATTGCGCTACCGACCATCTCCACCGCGGCATCTTCGTCACCACGGAAGATCGGCATAAGCAGCGCCCGATTTTGCGAACGCTGGAAACGTTTCTTGCTGAGTGTCTTAAGTTCCGGCTCCTCGAGCATGGCGATGACTTTAAAATCATCCACGCCTTTCGATTGAGCTTCGACTTGCAACAAAAGCGCTTCGTTCAGCTTGTCATTCGAGTTTACAAAATACAGCGCCGCCGGCTTCCCGGCGACAGTGGCGCGCGGCCGCAGAACGAGGTCGGCCGGAAATTCCGAGAATCGCCGGTCGATCGGTTCGTTTTCTTCGAGCGACGCGAGGTTTCCCAGACGGTTACTTAGTGCAGCAATCGCATCTTCCCGAAAGGTAGATCTCACATTCTCGCGGGTGATTAACTCCAGATCGCGAACCCTGATCATGGAGGAGAGAAACTCGATCGCTCGTTGCGGGATATCTTTTTCCGGGAAACTTGATGTTTTAATCTCGAGTGTTTCGCGGTCCCAATACGCACCAGCGCGCTGCAGTATCGCATCCAACATTTGTGCGCGCACGCCTTCCGTGATCGGAACATCCTTCGCGATCAAGTGTGCCAGATAAGAGCCGTCGTCCTCGATCACATATCCATCAGACGAGGGCGACAGATAAAAACTGATCTTGTCTCCAGAGGCGTCTTGAAAGGGCGAACTAATCGCATATCCTGACGCCAACGGACTCACCGTCACGCCGGAACAGAAAGCGTTGCAAAGCTTCTTCGACAGATCGGCGATCATCTTTTACAGCCCTAAAGAGCCTCGTCGCTCCTTGATACGGAAGAACTCTTTTGCGGCTTCCCAGAACCTATTTTCCGTCCATGCAGTTGATCGTCTGTGAAAAGAATTAGCGGACGGTATACGCCTAGCATCTATGGTCTTTGGGCCAACTTCAAGGCCGCTGACTTCACAATCGCTATGGCAGTGGAGGCCTGGGTGGCTTCCATGGTCTTCAAAGCGCGCGATCAGAGAATATCCATCATCGCGCTCAATGAGAAGCATCGCTTTCCAGTTGCCCCGCCCCGGATTGCATTCAGCGACCAAGGTGAAGTTCCCGTCGACCGAGATGCACTTAGCGGAGCGCCATCGCCATCCAGCCCGCATGGGTTTAGTCTTCGAATAAATTGGGGCGTGCTTAGGCGGCATGTCTTTGTCGGACCATGCCGTCTGAGTCTCAAGGAACTTATCTCGCGCGATAATGTGCCGAACCCGCATCGCTACCCCAACAGGTCCCACATCGTCAGTATCCGCATGATCTAGCCCATCAACTCTTTCAGCGGGATTACCCGGAACAGGTTCTTTATCTCCTTGAGATCGAAATCGAGCCGTTTCGGTGGATTGAACTGCTCAACGGTGATGAACCCGCCGCGGCGCGCCACCAGGCGTTTTAGGAAGCTGGGGTTGTCGGCGTCGTCCTCGCCGCGAGGCCCCTTGAGCTCGACCACTACGTCGTCTCCAGGTGCGGGCGGCACCTTCTCGACTACTATGAGGTCGCCGGCGAAATAGCGCGGCTCCATGCTCGAGCCGTCGACGTAAAGGCCGAATGCGTTCCTACGCCCCTCAAGCTTCCGCGGCCGCGCGACGTGCGCGACGGTCTCGCCGTTCATCCAGAAGTCTGGTCCGCGATCGTCGTCCCGCCCGCCAAGGCTGACGCCAAGGACGGGAAGGGTATAAGCGCCGAGCTGCCGGATTGGATCGACGGGCAGTGGGCGCGCTGCCCTCCGATCCCGCTCAGCTTCCGCGGCTGGCTGTGGTGGCATCTCGCCAGCGCCGTAAAGGATCTGCTGGCCTGTAACGCTCGCGCCAAGAGCCCGGAACCGGGCGGCATAGCGCTCAGCATCGTCCTGCCCGATTGTCCGCGAGCCGCCTTCGTGGGCGCGGTAAGTGCTCTCCGGCCAACCATTTTCGCTCGCGGCGGCCGCAGCTGATCGATAGCCGGCCGCGCGGCGCGCCGCTTTCAGCCGAGCCCCTTGCTCCTGGCGTAATTTCTCTTCCCTGCCCATGCTACACAGCGTAGCGTTGAATTCGCTACATGCTGTGTTGACAGTAATCGCTACTTCATGTAGCGATTTGGCATGCAGAGCTTTTCTTCGGTCATCGACGCCTTCGGGGGCGCCCCGTCCTTCGCTGAGGCTGTCGGGATCCCCGGAAGTCATGCTCGCACCATGAAAGCGCGGAATTCGATTCCGCCAGCGTACTGGCAGCGCACCGTAGCTGCCGCGACGTTGAAACGAATTCCCAATGTCACGCTCGACCTGTTGGCGCGCTTGGCTGCGAAAGACGCGCGCTGCCTGGAAGGACAGGGAGACGCCGCGTGACACGGGGAGTCGACCTGCCATCGTTCAATCCAGCCTCCAGCCATCCGGCGGAGACTGTAGCGCCGGCCTCCGGCCATCCAGCCCCCAACCCACTTGATGCGGGGGTCGGCGCAACCAATCCCAAGCGAAACCGGAATAGAGACGCGGCGAAACGGCACATCATAGTAGCCGCGTCGG
This sequence comes from Bradyrhizobium sp. Ses1, assembly GCF_059512365.1. Taxonomy (NCBI): domain Bacteria; kingdom Pseudomonadati; phylum Pseudomonadota; class Alphaproteobacteria; order Hyphomicrobiales; family Nitrobacteraceae; genus Bradyrhizobium; species Bradyrhizobium sp. Ses1. The sequence continues at coordinate 54,275 of NZ_JCAMOQ010000025.1, read as the reverse complement.
GTATGAGCGTTCCGGGAGTAGGGCTGTCGATGGCCGGGGCATCGACTGCAACGTCTGAATTTATGGACGTGACGGCGGGAGAGACCGCATCCAATTCAACGAGCTTTTCCTGCGTCAAGCCTACATCAGGAATCGGAAGCGCGAGTGACGCTAGCGCCATGCTCCATCCCGGGGTCGTAGATGGGTCAACCGCATTAACCTTGCAGGCCGGGACAGCGGTGACAGCCGGAGAGACGGCAACCAATTCTGAGGCATCGTCGCGCGAAAAGCGGAGGCCAGACGCGAGCGGCGAGCAAGCTGGCACAGATCCGGAAACGTCATCTTCGCCGGGCTGTAAAATGGGCGGCGTAGTCCGCAATCGCGGCGTGACGGGCGGAGAGAGTGCCGCAACCAATTCCAATTCCGGTGACCGCCTCGGCATCCATGAGCCCGGGTCAATGACATGGGGCGGTCGCGAGGCGACGCCGGGTCCATCGGGAAGGGCGCGTGAGCGCGCTAAGTGCCCCGCCGTCACCGGAAGCAGTTCTTGCGGCGGCCGCGAAAGCAGAGCGGTGGCTGTGCCACTTGAAATTCCCACACAAAGGTCAGGCGCAAGCCGCGATCCTCTTGGTGCTGGGTCAGTAAAGGTGGGTCCGCACCGTGAAGGTGCAGCCGGAGTAGCGACCGGCCCGCAGGATTCGAATTCAGTCGCCGAGAACACGGTCTTGGCGCGCCAGCCCTCCTTGGGCGTTTCCTCCCTAGACTTAGCGGAGCTGGCTTCGGCCGGCTCCGCTCTTTCTTCGGACTGCGTCGGCGACATTGAGCTCGACGCCGCAATCTCCGCGCTCGAGACGGAGTGGATCGCGCAAGGCATCTCTCTTTGCAGCTTAGCCAACCAGAACAACGCCAACACGTTGCGCACGCTCGCGGCGAGTGAGGCGTCTTCTGCTGATTTGTATGCCGCGTAGGTCATGAGCGGACGATGCCGTGTGGCGCCGTCGGCTCCAACTAAAACGATTGAGGTCCGTACCGTGAACGCCAGACCCTACCGCGAACAGGATTATCTCGCGCTGAAAGCTGCCACAAGGCGCGCCGTAACGGAAGCAGGAAAACTCGCCGACGTCGCGAAGCACACGCGCACTAACGGCAGCATGATCAGCAAGTACGGCAATCCGAATGAGCACGAATTCGCTCCGATCGACGTTGCGATGGATTTGGACGCGCTCGCCGGTGACGACCGCATCCTGCGCGCCTGGGCGGAGATGCGCGGCTACGAGCTCGTGAAGGATGAGCGAGGCGTCGCGGTCGAAAGCATGGCGCAACACGTCGGCTCCGTCGGCCGCGAGAGCGGCGAGCTGATTTCCGAGATGTGCGCGGCAATAGCCGACGGCAAGGTGACGCCGAACGAGGCGGCGCGCATCGAGAACGCGGCAGAGGACGTCAAAGACAATGTGATGCGTCTGCAGGACGACTGCCGGCGCATCCGCGCGAAAGCATAACGACAGGTTGGGACCGTGCCGATGACCAGGGTATCCCGTGCCGAACTCAATAGCGACGACATCGTCCGGGAGATCGGGATCGTACCGATGCGTCGCCATCGGAACGACCGTGGGCATCCTGTCGGCACGCCGTCGAGCGCTTGCACTGGCAAGGTTCCGTTCGACAGCAAAGTCGTGGCCGATCGGTCTGCGAGGTTTAAGCGCGGGCTGAACTCGTATCGCTGCCGGTACTGCCGCAAGTGGCATGTCGGCGGACTTCTCGACCGTTGAGAAAGGGCAGGCAAATGCATCACTCAGCAATCTATGACCCGCGTCGGACCATGACGCCGTCGCAGCTTGCGGCGGCGCAAGCCAAGGCGACCAGGGCGGCAAAGATAGCGGCTGCGGGCCGTGACCGCGGAGTATCGCGAACAGGGACATTCGGCACCCCGAGGCGGCTGCCGGCCGCGGTGGTGGCAAAGCCAGAGCCGGTGCCGGTCTATCGAATGTGGTTTGACGATCTGATCGACGCTGTGGAGCGAGCCATGAAGCGGCCAAGCATACGAGACGTACAAACGGCAACAGCGCGGCATTTCGACCTCACCGTAGAGGATCTGATGCCAGGCGGCCGGGAGAAGCATCTCGTCAGGGCGCGGCATATCGCGATGTTCATCGCGACGCGGGTTTGCGCGCAGCACTCACTCCCGGAGTTGGGACGGCGCTTCGGCGGATTCGACCACACGACCGTAATGCATGCCCGCGACCGCATCGCCGCGCTCCATAAGAGCGACGCGGCCGTTCGAGCCGATATCGATGCGATCTTGATGGACTGGCCGGGAGTATCGATCTGATGCCGCGCGCTGACCTCTGGACGGAAGAAGACACAGCGCTTGCTCGCCGGCTCCTGCAGATCGGGGCGAAAAAGGAAATGTTCCTCGATCAGCTTGGCCGGTCGCGAGATGCAGCGGTCACCCGCATAAAATACGTGGACAACCCGACATTCAGGGAGCGAACCAAGCAGCGCGCTCAGTCGCAAAAACGTGCCGGAGACCCGTCCTTACATTACGTGCGAGCGCAGGCGCCCGTTCCGGCTCGTCTCCTCGACGATGCGCGCCGGAGGCTTGATGCGCCTCGAACCCTGACGTCGTCGTTCTTCGGGGATCCGGCGCCGGGGCAATCGGCGCTCGACAAGCGCAACGCGGTGGAGGCGCGGTCCTGATGCAGCCGCAACAGCTCTCATTCGACGATTACGCGGCCGCCCAGGCCGTCCGCGCGCGTGACGTCGGCATGCTCGAGGCCGAATTCGCCGAGGCGCTGACGAGCCCGGATTTTGCCGAAGCGGCCTATGCCGCGATCTGTCATGTCGCCCGCCGGCAAGAGGAGGTCCATGTCGACGACGTCCTCAGATACTGCAGGGTGAAGCCGAGCCACCCGAATGCTTGGGGCGCCGTGTGGATGCGAGCCATTAAGGACGGGACGCTGCTCCGGACGGGTCGCATCAAGCCGTGCGAATCCGACCCGGGCAAGCACAAGCACAATTATCCGGTCTATTTGTCCGGCCTGTTCCGCGGGAGGGCTGCGTGAAGGACATCCCGATCATCTTCTCTGGCCCGATGGTCCGCGCGCTTCTCGCCGGCCGCAAGACCATGACGCGACGGATCTTCACGTTCTCGAAGGAGCCGCCGCCGCGCTGGGATGGCCGCTTTGGATTCTCATGCTTGACGCCAGCGCGCCACGTTGAGCTCCGCGGCCTCGACCTGGAGAAGGGTCCGCTGTCGCGCTTTATACCGGTGAAGTGCTGGAACGGAGACCGCTTGTGGGTACGCGAAACGGTCGCCTGCGGCGCCTGTGCGCTATCACCGCCATCGACCTGGGCGCCGGGATTCTGGCGCCGCGAGCAGGGCAGCGCCGAGAACCCGAACGGCCTGTGGTATGCCGCCGACAACCTCGCGCCGGCGAAGCCGATCACGGAGCGAGGCAAGTGGGTGCCGGCCATCCATATGCCGCGCTGGGCGTCGCGCCTGACACTGATCGTGACTGGGGTTAAAGTCGAGCGGCTACAGGACATCAGCGAGCGCGACGCTCTGGCCGAGGGGGTTCACCACGTCGGCGGCAAGTTTGAAAGCTGCTATGTCGTGGAAGGTGCCGGCGTCATGAGCGGCACGACGGCGGCCGAATGCTTCCGGCGTCTTTGGGAATCGCTGCACGGCGCCGAGGCTTGGGATAAAAACCCGTTCGTCGCCGCGATCTCCTTCAGCGTTATCAAGGCCAACATCGACCAGTCCGGCCTATTCCATGGGAGGGCTGCATAATGGGGGCGAGCAGCAACATTGAATGGACCGACGCCACCGTGAATTTCTGGTGGGGCTGCACAAAGGTCGGGCCCGGCTGTGATCATTGCTATGCCGAAACTTGGTCGAAGCGCACTGGCGGCAACATCTGGGGCGCAGGTGCACCGCGCCGGAAGATCAAGAGCGCGGTCGCGCTGCTGCATCGTCTGGATAACGACTATTCAGAATGGGCTGCTGATTGGCACGCGGCTCATCACAATGCTCCCATCTTCGGTCTGCCGAAGCCGACGTGGGGATCCAGGCGGCGCGTTTTCATTCAATCGATGTCGGATCTATTCGATCTGGAGGTTCCGATCGACTGGTTTTCGGAGGCGTGGCAGTGCATCGAACGCTGCAATCGGCTCGAGCTTCAGATCGTCACCAAGCGCGTTCCAGTCATCGAGAAGCGACTGCAGGCCATTGGGCGAGAGAAGTGGCCGAGCCATGCCGGATTGATCATCACCGTCGTCAACCAGCCCGAAGCCGATCGCGATATCCCTCGGCTGATCGACCTCAAGGCGAGACTCGGGATTACATGGGTAGGGCTCTCGATCGAGCCGATGCTCGGTGAAATGGATATCGCGAAATATCTGCCACACATCGATTGGGTAATCGTAGGCGGTGAGAGCGGGCGCGGCGCGCGGCCGATGCATCCAGATTGGCCGAAGTCCGTGCGCGATCAATGCGCGATTGCCGGTGTGCCGTTCCTGTTCAAGCAATGGGGCGAGTGGAAAAACGGAAGCGATTTCGCTCCCGACGCTAAGGCAGTCATGACAGACGGCACGATTTGCGACCCGACGCCGGACGCATTGGCTGTGCTCGATCGCGATCAGCCGGTCCCGCATCGTCGCCCGACCCTGATGCGGCGCGTCGGCAAGAAAGCCGCCGGCCGCCTGCTGGACGGGATCGAGCATAACGGTTTCCCGAGGGTGCCGGCATGAACTGGCCCTTCGGAAACAACATGCGTATGTTCGGCTACGACGTGATCGTAGCGGATCCGCCATGGACATTTGAGCTTCGATCCGCAGCCGGCGGGGGTAAGTCACCGCAAGCGCATTACCGGTGCATGTCGCTCGACGACATCAAGGCTCTGCCCGTGGGCCAGCTCGCGCGCGGGGATTGCCTCCTGCTCCTCTGGACCTGCGGCTGGGCCATGGCAACCTGCCAGGCGCAGGAGGTAGCAAAGGCCTGGGGCTTCACTCCGATCACGGAAATGTCGTGGCGAAAGACCACGGCAAACGGCGCCATCCGCATGGGGCCCGGGTACCGTGTCCGCACCATGCACGAGCCGATCCTTGTCTGCACGCTCGGCAACCCCGAGCACACGGCGCTTGAATCGGCCGATCGGTTCGACATCCGGCTGGATGGCGCTGCCCGCGAGCATTCCAGGAAGCCGGTCGAATTCTATCAGCACGTCGTCGACTGCACGCCGAACGCGGTCCTGCGCGCCGACCTGTTCAGCCGTGAATCGCGTCCGGGGTTCGACACGTGGGGGGACGAATGCACGAAATTCGACGGGGTCGCGGCATGAAGGCGACCGATTTCGCAACATCGGCTGCCGAACTCGTCGGCGGCGACCGCAAGCAGGCATACGGCGATGTCATGGACAGCTTGGGCCGGATTGCGCTGCTCTGGAACGGGCTTCTCACGATTGCCGGCAAGGCTCCCAAACGGCCGATCGACGAGCACGACGTCGCACAGATGATGTCGAGCCTGAAGCAGGCGAGGGCCTACACGGGCCCGCTTCGCGCCGACAACCATATCGACCAGTGCGGCTGGTCGGCGATCGCCGGCGAGGCAGCGCAGCGGCTGCAGAAATGACGATCCAGCCCGGGAAGCGCATAGCAAAAGCCGACCGGGACGACATGGCGCGGTTGGCGCTCCATATCCGGAAGACCTGCGCAACTCAGGAAGAGGCGCACAGAGTCGTCTCCGGGATGTTTCGAGTGAGTAGGACGACCGCGCGGCATTTGATCGTGCGCGGAAAGCATTTGACCATCCAGGCCGAGATCACGAAGGCGGCGACGTGACGAAGAAGAGCGACAAAAAACAGCCTTGGTTCAAGTTCTATCCGCAGGACTGGCGCGGCGATGCCAAGCTGCGCATGTGCTCGATCGGCGCGCGCGGTCTCTGGGTCGAAATGCTCTGCGTGATGCATGAGGCTGAGCCATACGGGCATCTTGTGATCGGCGGCAAGAACGTGGCGCCGAAGCAGATCGCCGCGCTCGCCGGCCTGTCGTTTTCCGAGTGCGCGAAGTATCTCGTCGAGTTGGAGCTTGCTGGCGTCTGCAGCCGGACCGAGGAGAGCAAGACGATCTACTCTCGGCGCATGGTCAGGGATAAGGCCAAAGCGGACAAAGATCGAGAGAACGGTAAAGGCGGCGGTAATCCCAAACTACTCGGTGAGGATAAGCGGGGGGTTAACCCCCAGGATAAAGCCCAGAAGCCAGAAGCCAAAAGCCAAAGCCAGACAGCGGCAGCAGAGGCGGTTGTTTTGGATGAGGGGCAGGAAAAGCAATTCGAGGCGCTGAAGGCGCTCTTCGTCGGAATTCGATCATCGCTGGGATGGGCCATCCCGCACATGGAGCCCGTCCGGCTCTGGCTGGCCTCCGGCATAGCGCAGGGCACGATTTCATCCGCGGTGACGCCGATCCTCAAGCGAAAGCAGGACATGGCGTCGCTGGCGTACTGCGACAGCGCGGTGCGGGACGCACATGGCGCCACGCCGCGCCTGCAGGTCGTGTCCAGCAGAGTGTGGGTCGACGAGGGCACACCGGAGTGGTCGTGCTGGCAGCGAGAGTACTCTGGCGGCCGAGGCTCGCCGGTGACCGATCAGCGCGACGAGAATGGCAGGCTCACCGGCCGGCGCGGCTGGTATTTCGATAGCCTCGTCCCGCCTGGATACGACGAAGTGACCTGCGAGAAACTCGCAATGAAGGAAGAGGATGCGGCGTGAGCGATGATGGAATGAAGGCGATGGCGGCCGCGGTCTTGGTGCTTGCGTTGCTCTTGTGGAACGGCGTGATCGTGCTCGGCACGGCCTACATCGTCTTCGGGCTTGGCTTTAGCGGCTGGTGGTGGCTGTTGGCCATCGTGCTTATGAGCGGCAGCGCCTCGGCGAAATCGTGACGCCCAGCGTATCCCGGGCGAGAAGACCAAGAGCAGCATTCGAAATTGAGGGACATGAGACCATGATCCAGGGAATAGAGCGGCCGGACTGGTTCATCCTGCTGACCGAGCCGCAGCGTGAGCAGAAGGCCGTGGACGGGCTGAAGGGTCGGTGCATCGAGGCGTATGGGCCTCGGGTGATGAAGCGGCTGGTCCGCCGCGGGCGCAAGGTTGAGGTGGAGCGGCCGCTCTTCCCGGGCTACATCTTCGCTCGCTTGGTCGAGGGCATTGACGATTTCAGCGCGCCGAAGCGGGTGAATGGCGTTCGCGACTATCTGCGCTTCGAAGGATTACCGTGTGCGCTCCAGCGAGGAGCAATCGACGCGATCCGACGGCGTGAGGAAATCGAGATGGAACGCGCCACGCGGGCCATCAGCGGCATACACAATTTCACGGTCGGTGAGGATGTCAGGGTAGCGGAAGGGCCATTCAGCGGCTTTGCTGCAACGGTTTTCGCTCTCGACGCGAAAGGCGCTGTTTCTGCGCTGATCAACCTCTTCGGGCGAAAGACCAAAGTCGTCTTCGATGGCGCACAGTTGGAGAAGGTCTAGGCTGCTGTTGGCACTGTGCTGGAGGTTCTTCAGAAATAGCGCGCCCATTCGACCTGTTCGATCGATAGGTCGCGGGTTTGTCAGTCATGCTGCCTGTTTCTGAGTGAAATTCACGCGTGGCCCACGCTTGAACGACTATGAGGTACGCAGGGGCCCCTCGGCGAGCTGACCGTGCCGGTAGGCGGCCACAGTGAGCAGCCGCGCGTGGACCGCTGAGCGCGGGGGCTGCGTTCAGTTAAGTAGGAACGAAACCGATCGGTGATTGTCGACTCTGCGCTTCCGGGCGCCGCCTCGACGGCCGGCCGGACGAACCTCTGTTTTTTAGAAGGCACTTATCATGGCTTATTCCCCTGAAGTAGGTCGCCCAAGCGGCGACCGAAATCCTGCCCAAGCGAGTGCAATCGCGCCCGCGGATGACGCCCGCACGATAATGCTGAACCAGATATCTTGGGGAGCCGTATTTGCCGGTGCCACGATCGCGCTCGTGACGCAGATGATCCTCAACATGGTTGGAATCGGCGTAGGGCTCTCGACCGTCGACGTTGCGGCGGGAGATACACCGAGTGCCGGATCACTTTCTATTGGAGCCGGTATCTGGTGGATCATCTCCGGGATAGTTGCGGCTGCGATCGGAGGCTATATCGCTGGGCGGCTATCAGGAAAGGCATCTCAATCGACCACGGCTTATCACGGTTTGATTGCGTGGGCGGTTTCGACCCTCATCATCGTGTACTTGGTCTCGTCGGCAGCCTCGGGCCTGATTGGCGGCGCGCTGAGCACGGCATCATCAGCGCTTGGAGGAGCTGGCAAGGCGGTTGGCAGCTCCGTTCAAACTGCGGTCCAGACCGCAGCCCCTTCCCTGAACAATATCAGCGATCCAATGGCGGCCATCGAGAACAAGGTTCGCAGCGCCTCAGGTGGCCAGGATCCCGCGGCACTTCGAGAAGCCGCAGCAACAGCTGTTCGTGCGGCGCTCTCCGGAGACCCCGCTCAACAGGCTGCTGCGAGGGATAAGGCTGCCGACGCTCTGGCCAAGGCGCAGAATATTTCCGTCGACGAGGCCAAGGCTCAGGTCGCGCAGTACCAGCAGCAGTACCAGGAAATGCTCGCCAAGACCAAGCTGCAAGCAAAGCAGGCGGCGGATACAACAGCCAAGACGGTGTCACGCGGTGCTCTATTCGGTGCTCTGGCTCTTTTGCTGGGCGCTCTGGCCGCGTTCTTTGCGGGCCAAGCTGGTGCAGTTACACCGACGGTAACAACTCGACCGGTCCGGCCAGTCGCTTGAATGATGTGTGGGCCTCCGGTGGCGAGCCGGAGGCCGTTTCCCTGGGACCTTCGAGCCTACTAGGCTCGGCGCTGGAGCGACGACCCAGCAGCCCTAGACTAACCGAGGTCAATGAAGCTCGATTGCCCATGCAAGAGCTGGTCCGCCACCAGCTTCGTTGCTGAACATGTTGATACGTGCGGGCGCTTGAGTCCGCCTGATGAGGAAGGCCGTTCCGAAAGACAGGCTTCTAAACTATTCCACCGGCAAATTGTAGAACCTGATCCCGATCATGATCATCGAACCGACTGCGACCATGATGGAGCAGATGAGCGGCAGCTCTTCCAGCATGGCGACGATGGTGGCCCGAATCCTAAGGGTTTTCTTCGTATGTGCGAAGCGCCAGCCTGCCACACCCATTGACCATCTCCGGTTGGCCCCCAGCAGCGGCGATCGGACTCTTCAACGCCAAGCGCTCGCCTGGCTATAGCCAATTTGGGTGTAATCCTCGATCAAGGTGAAGAAACCCTTCTCCCCAGCTTTCGCTGCTCTACCCGTAAGCCGCTCAACTATCCTCGCTGCCCGCCAGCCGGCTGCGTCGCAAGAGCCGGACCCGCTCGACGCGCCCGCAATCCTCGCAGCGATATTGAATGATGTCCTTGCCGTCCTTGCCCGGGGTGCTCCTCTCGAGCCGCATCGTTTTCCTGCAGATGATGCAGGAGATCAGTGTGAGCAGCGGGCTGCGATCGTCATTCACGGCTTTCTCTTGACCAGGCCTGCCGTTCATTGCGATTGCGGTGTTTGCGTTTGTGGTGTCTTGATGCGCCACATCGCCGACTGGCCTTTGCCCTCACGCGCAACTATGCCGGCCTTTTCCAGCCGCGAGAGACTTATGGTCAGCGAAGTGACCTTGCCCCGCAGCGTTTCGTGAACGGACACATCATGCCCGAGTTTCAGCATCTCCCGCACAATGGCTGCTGCTGTCATCGACCCGTGCTCGGCAAGAATCTGGCGCACCATCATCGGCCGCGTGCTGCTCAACTCATCCTCTTGCGAAAGTAAAACGCGCTATCACCAGACCATAGCCAACGCGACCGTCAGCTCCGCACCAAACAGGCGAGCCTAATAATCCGGAGCATGTCGCTCTTCTCGCTTGGCGTCATTATCCACTTTCCGTCGCTCACTTCATCCAAACCAGCGGTAGGAGCGCTGCCCCGGCGCGGCCTTTCGTGGGGGTGCACGCCGGGACTGCGCTTCCTCCTCGACCGATCATCAGCTGGAGGCCTTGCGGTGATCGACCAGGACGTTGCCTGCCGAGCCAAGCGCAAAGGGGATCAGGAAGTCTGTGCACTTTTGCACGCAGATGGCTCAAGATTCGATTCCGACACGCGAATCGGTCGTGGATACAAACTCTCCAACATTTGACCCATCGAGAATGCCGTGCCGAAGCGTGAGATCAATAACTTGGGTTAGGATCAGGCGGCGTGGTTTGGCGATCGCCTCGACAGGGCTCTTAACCCAAGTTGTTGACCGATTTGCCCCATGGCGGACATCAAGATGACGCTGCTCAATTGATCGCCAAGTTAGCCCATTGACCGGCTTGCACCCTTGTCACAAATGAAGCCGGACCTGAGGCGCTAGGCTTGTAGATAAGAGCCTCACCCTCCCTGATATCGGCGAAGTCTTTGCCGAAAGCATCCGTAATATTTGTCTTGTGTGTGACGGCGAGGTTATTCAAGCCTTCCATTGGAGCTGCGTCAACGAGCTCGCGAACGGCACGCCCTGCCTTGACGTTCTTACCGTCTGGATTTGCCATCCCTGAAGCGCTGCCTGAGCTGCTGTCGGTCAACGCATCCGTTGGGGATACTTCCTTGCCACCAATCAGCCTTCCGGTTTCGACTGCGCGATGAAGGCGACTGGTGTAGACGTCGCCGATCGGCACACCCAGCTTCTTCAATGCGGCGCCGATGTCGCGCGCGGTATTACGGCCCTTCTCGTTTAGTTGTCGCTGCGCACTCATGTCGTCGAGCTTGAAAGGAAAAACGTCCTTCTGACTATCGTCGGTCGCGCCATGTCGAAATACGATTACGTATCCGCCCCCTTTTAACGAAGAGACAAGACCATCTAATTCGGCCGCTTCAGTTTGCGGCGAGACAGCAAATAGAGCAGCAACAAGCAGGAGTAACAATTTGGCGCTGGGCAAGATTTGTCTCCTCTCAATTGATGATCACCGAATAGATGATCGCTAAAATGAGCGTTTAACTAGCCGTTCGTCAATCTATTCGGGGATGAAGAAAGTGCCGGGTCCGTCGATTATCGAAGTAATGCGGCTCGACGAGGCCCGCTTCTGGCCATTCCGCGACTTATGCGGCCAGCCGAATATCCGGTTTGCGCCGAAACCCGCACTTCATGGGACATGGAATCCGACAACGGAGATGGGGACTTTAGTTGCTCTAGAGCACAGTTGCTGTTGGTGAAGGCAGCAGGCTACGCGATTGTTGATGACCTGTGAATAGCGCGTGTGGCGTTCGCGACTATCTCCGTTTCGAAGGCTTCCCATGCGCATTGCAGCGAGGGGCGATCAAGGCCATCAGACGCCGCGAAGAGATTGAACTTGAGCGCGCCGTGCGAGCTATCATCGGCGTGCATAATTTCACGATAGGTGAGGACGTCCGAGTCTCAGAGGGGCCGTTCAGTGACCGTCTTCTCGCTGGATGCAAAGGGCGCCGTTGCAGCGCTGATCGATCTATTCGGCAGGAAAACGAGGGTGGTCTTTGCCGGCGCGCAGTTGGAGAAAGTGGAGGCGGTGTAGGAAGGTAGTCCGCTTTACTCCTCTAGGGCCAAGCTCGCACTGCGTTGCAATATGTCGCAAGGATCGAGCAACACGTGAGGTGACGGGGACCTGGACGGGCATCGACGTAGGTGGCTCCACGGTTGGTGCTTCGTATGTACCGACGCCCAGGTACAAAGGATGGAGTGCGCGCCAGCCCAGTACGGAACGTCCGGGCACCTCTGTGCGTAGTATCATTCCCGATCGGTTTGCCGCGACATTGCACGATACCTAAATGGCTTGATTGGGGTCTAATCAATGACTCAGACCCGGAGGCCGCAATCGTGGGAGTAATCGAACGGAACTACGTGCACGTTCGGGGCGCCGGTGAAAGGGCGATGATGTTCGCGCATGGATTCGGATGCGACCAGAACATGTGGCGGTTCGTGGCGCCGTCCTTCGAAAGCGACTTCAGGACGATATTGTTCGACCACGTCGGCGCCGGTAGCTCAGACTTGAGCGCCTACGACAGGGTCAAATACTCGAGTTTGGCGGGCTATGCCGATGACGTGGTGGAGATCGGCCAGGAACTGGGATTGCAGGATGCCGTCTTCGTTGGGCATTCCGTTAGCGGCATGATCGGAGTGCTAGCTGCAGAGAGGGCGCCGGGCATGTTCGGCAAGTTGGTTCTGATCGGCCCCTCGGCACGCTACATAGATGACAATGGGTATGCTGGAGGTTTCAGCGCGAAGCAGATCGACGAGTTGCTGGAGTTTTTGGAATCCAATCACATGGGCTGGTCGACCCAAATGGCACCGATGATCATGGGCAATCCGGACAGGCCGGAACTCGGTCAGGAGCTGACCAATAGCTTTTGCCGCACCGATCCGGAGATTGCCAAGGCGTTTGCGCGCGTGACTTTCACCTCCGACAATCGGGACGACCTCGCTCGCGTCGCGGTTCCAACGCTGGTTCTCCAGTGCAGCGAGGACATCATCGCGTCGCAAGAGGTCGGCGACTTCGTCAACCGCTCCATTCCGAACAGTCGCATGATCGTCTTGAAAGCGACCGGTCATTGCCCGAACCTTAGCGCGCCTGAAGAAGTCGTGGCCGCGATGCGAACCTTTGTGTGACCACACGTGGACGCCTCCTCCCAGCTTGATTTCGAAGAAATGATTGAGAATGCTCCGTGCGGTTACATCTCGCTCTTGCCCAGTGGCCGCATCGAGTATGTGAACCGAACTTTTCTGACTTGGAGCTTTCATACGGCCGATCAGATGATCGGGAACCGTCTTAGCGACTTCCTGACTATGGCCGGCCGGATCTATTACGAAACACATATCGCTCCGCTGTTGCGCATGCAGGGCTCGTTTGAGGAATTCGCCTTCGACGTACTGAAGTCCGACGGGCAGCCTCTGCAGATGATCGCCAATGCTAAAGAGCGCAGGGACGCCAATGGCAAGCCGCTGTCCATCCGCTTAGCCCTAATTAGGGCGACCGACCGGCGCCGCTACGAACTGGAGCTTCTCGGGGCTCGCGAGCTGGCGAAAGCCGCCGAAAAAGCAACGGAAGAAAAACTGCAGCGTGAGCAAGAAGCCTCGGAGCTGCGCGAACAGTTTATCGCAGTGCTCGGTCATGATCTTCGCAATCCACTCGCCTCGATCAGCGCGGGTGCACGCATCCTGGATCGCACGGCGAAAGGCGAAAAGGAACGTCAGGTCATCGCCATGATGCAAACCACAGTCATACGGATGGCGGGGCTGATCGATAATGTGCTCGATTTCGCACGCGGTCGGCTCGGAGGTGGCGTCGCGTTGGACCGCGATACGGGAAAGCCGTTGGAGCCGGTCCTTGCTCAAATTGTGGACGAACTGAGGCTAGCATCGCCAGGGCGGGTGATCGAGGCCGAGTTCAAAATCGATCGCCCCGTGAACTGCGATCGTTCCCGCATCGGACAGATGCTTTCCAACCTGCTCGGGAATGCTTTGACGCATGGAGCGCCCGATCAACCCGTCGTGGTTCATGCCGAGACGCGTCCCGCCTCTTTTGAAATTTGGGTTGCCAACGCGGGAGAAGCGATCCCAGAAGCCTCGTTGGACAAGCTATTCCAGCCGTTCTTCCGCGGAAACGCGCGCGCAAACAGACAAGGACTTGGACTCGGCCTTTATATCGCATCCCAAATCGCCAAGGCTCATGGCGGTACTTTGACAGTCGCTTCAAGTCCCGCGGAGACGCGATTTACTTTCTCGATGCCGCTCGGTTAACGGCCCAGCGTGCCGCCCTCGGAACGATCGGTGTGTCTTTGGCAACTTTTCGGTCCTTCGAGTCGGAAAGCTTGGCGTGACGCCGCGCCAGATCAGCATAACCGTCTCCGATTCATCCAGCTTCTGTCAGCTAGCCTATGGCTGCGCGCTGATAAGTTCACGCTCTACCTAAAGGCGACGACATCTGTTGATGACCTGTGAATAAAAGGTTCGGATTCTTGCTGGTATCAAGCAAATCACATACGGGTACAAACCTAGCACAAAGACGATGTTCGGATACCCGGTTAGAGGCCGCGCCTTCGGGCGGTAAGTGGAACGACATCGCACCAGCTACAGCGCTGGTCCGCGCCGCTTGAGCGGCGTTAAAAGCACGTCTGGTTTCCGACATCGTTCTGGTTTTGTTTCACGGGAAATGATCGTGCAGCGTGCATGGGTGAAGTGATCCACGTTCCCTTCGGGAAGCCACCAAGCGACGGCGGCAAGTCGCGTATCCGTCGCCGTCGCAAGGTGCTCTTTGCGCAAGAGCCAGTCGATGATCTGGTGATGCTGCACGCTGACACCGCACCGAGCGAATACTGTTCGGACCCGGCTTTAATCATCGAGCAGATTCTCACTCTCTCCTCTTAGGAACTCCCTGAGATTCTGGATCAGCTCGTTGGCTAGTTCTTGGTTGATCAGGAAGTCGTAGTGACCCTTTGTCGTCAGGATCGTCAGGCTTCCTACAAGCGGATCTTCGGAGATGGACATGACATTGCTGTCCTGCATCATCATCTCCTGAAAGTCGTCGCTGTGGTTTAGCGGAGCGTTTGATAAATCGTCTGCCATCGTCCGGCCTTTCGTTGTCTCTGGCGGCAGCTTGTTGAAATGGCCAAGCTTACGACATTGAAGCCTCGGCTAGGCACTGCGGTTCCTCGGCTGAGTTACGCGGCAGGTGATCAAAGGGCGGCGGATCGGCGTCGTGAGCAGCTTGCGCCGTGGCGGCAATGGTATCGAACCCCGCGTTGGCGGGCTCTGAGGCAAGAGGTCTTTCTGCGGGATTCATACACGTGCCAGCGCACCAGGGTGGTCTGCGGCGGCAAGCATCCCGATCCAGATAGTCCCGTGGCAAACCACAAGGTGCCACACAAAGGCGACCCAGCGCTGTTCTGGGACATCAACAACATAGAGACGGTCACCAAGGCTGTTCACGACAGCCTCATCCAGGCCGAGGAAAGAGCAGCCAAGAGGTAGGGGGGCGGTCGGAAACTTCCGAGCCGCCTCCCTTCGGCACCGGCGGCCACCTCACGCAGAGATTTTTTCCTCGGTGGAGAAATTCGAGGTGCGTACCGTCCCGCGTACTGAAAATGGCAGATGACAAAAAACCCATCGATTGGGATGGGATCAAAAGAGATTTCTGTTCCGGATCAATGTCTAACCGCGAACTTGCGGTGTGGTACTCGATCTCGGAAGGCGCGATCCGGAAGCGTGCGAAGAAAGAGAATTGGGTCAGGACCGGTACGCAGCCGAAAGTGCGTACCGTGCCGGAGACGATAGTCATAACCCCGACCCCGGTCACTCCGGAGACGACCAGCCCTGAGGCCATAGTTGGTCGGGGGCGGAATCTCACTCTCCGGATGCTCGATGAGCTTGACGCGACGACATCCCGGGTTGGTGATCTCGAGGCGATCATCGATATCGCGGTCGACGGGGAAGAGCTGGAGAAGCAGAAGGAGGCGTTGCGCCAGGCGGTGTCGCTCAAGCAGCGCGCCGAGGTTCTGAAGTCGCTTGCGCTGGCCGCGAAGACCTTGAACGAGTCCGGCGCCGCGGCCGAGGGCGGAAAGAAGGCTCAGCGCCAGCGGTCGGCCGAACAGGTTGGTCAGCCCGGGAGCAAGTTTGCGCCGCCGGCGCCGCCTAAATCGGTTGCGACGCACTGATGTCAAAGCTGGAGTGGTCGACCGCTTGCCCAGATTGGCGGGAGCGGATCGTCAAGCGCCGATCGCTGATACCGAGTCCGCTGTTTGCCGATGAGGCGGCTGCGGCGCTCGACGTCTTCAAGTCGCTGCGCATTGTCGATGCGCCGGGCAAGCCGACCTTCGGCGAGGCGTGCGAACAGTGGGTGTTCGATTTCGTCGCCGCGATCTTCGGCGCATATGATGCGGACAAAGCCCGACGGCTGATCCGAGAGTTCTTCCTGCTTATCAGCAAGAAAAATTCGAAGTCGACGATTGCGGCGGGCATCATGGTGACCGCGCTGATCCGAAACTGGAGGCATTCAGCCGAGCTGCTGATCTTGGCGCCCACGATCGAGGTCGCGAACAACGCGTTCCACCCGGCGCGCGACATGATCCGCGAGGATCCGGAATTGGATTGGGCCCAGGGCGGCATCCTGCACATTCAGGATCATATCCGGACGATCACGCACAAGCTGACCAATGCCGTGTTGAAGGTGGTGGCGGCCGACAATGAGACCGTCTCGGGCAAGAAAGCTGCCTTTGTCCTGGTCGACGAGCTTTGGCTGTTCGGCAAGAAGGCGAATGCCGACGCGATGCTCCGGGAGGCGACCGGCGGTCAGGTGTCGCGGCCGGAGGGTTTCGTGATCTACCTGTCGACGCAGGCAGACGCGGAGCCGGCCGGCGTGTTCAAGGCGAAGCTGGATTACTTCCGTGGCGTCCGCGACGGCACAATCGAAGACCGCAAAAGCCTGCCGGTGCTGTACGAGTTTCCGGAGGAGATGGTCGAGAGCGAGTTTTATCTCGAGCCGGGCAATTTCTACATCACAAACCCGAATATCGGCCGATCTGTCGACAAGGAGTGGTTGGTCGACGAGCTCCGAAAGGTAAAGGACGCGACCGGCGGCGAATATCAGGTGTTCCTCGCGAAACACCTGAATGTTGAAATCGGCCTGCGGCTTGCGAATAATCGGTGGGGTGGCGCGAAATATTGGGAGGGATGCGCCAATAAGGCGCTTCGTGATCTCGACACGTTCCTCGGCCGCTGTGATGTGGTTGTCGCCGGCGGCGACGGGGGCGGTCTCGACGACCTTCTCGGTCTGGCGCTGATCGGGCGCGATCGCGACACGCGCAAATGGCTGTTGTGGGCACACGCTTGGGCGCATCCAGATGTTCTGGATCTTCGGCAGGAAATCGCGCCGCGGCTGCGCGATTTCGAGAAAGAGGGCTCGCTCACCATTTGCAAGCACCCGACGCAAGACGTCGAAGAGCTCGCCGACATCATCGATCGGGTAAAGGCTGCCGATCTTCTTCCGGAAGAGGCGGCGATCGGCCTGGACCCGTTCGGCGTCACCGCGATGATCGAGGAATTGACCGGCCGCGGTATCGAGGAGAAGCAGCTTCTTGGCATCGCGCAGGGATACAAATTGAATGGAGCGGTGCTCGGGCTCGAGCGCAAGCTCGCTGACGGCACAATCGAACACGACGGATCGGCCATGATGAATTGGGTGGTCGGCAACGCGAAGGCGGAAAAGCGCGGCAACGCCACTCTGGTGACGAAGCAGATCGCGGGAAAAGCGAAGATCGACCCGCTGATCGCGGCATTCAACGCCGTGATGCTAATGGCGCGAAATCCGGAGCCGAAGCGGAACCCGGAATTCCAGATGATGTTCGTCTGAGGAAATCCTGACATGAACAGAGCCTATTCCGTCCTCGCCGTGAAGGCGATGGATGAAGACGAGCGCGTGATCACCGGCACCGCGACGACCCCTAGTGTCGATCGCATGGGCGATATCGTCGAGCCTCTCGGCGTTAAGTTCAAGAATCCGCTGGTTCTGCTTCATCAGCATGACAGCGACCGGCCGGTCGGCATGGTGAAATTCGACAAGCCGACCGCGCAGGGCGTCACGTTTGAGGCGCGGCTGCCAAAGATCGAGGAGCCGGGCCCGCTGAAAGATCGCGTCGACATGGCCTGGGGCGAGGTCAAGAACGGCCTGGTCCGCGCCGTCTCCATCGGTTTCCGGCCGATCGAATACAGCTTCATCGAGAATGGCGGCATTCGCTTCTCGGAAATCGAGGTTTACGAGCTCTCGCTCGTTTCGGTGCCGGCTCAGGCCGATGCCGTGATTTCAGCCATCAAGTCTTTCGATGTGGGCGCCCCGGCAGAATCCGAGCGTCCAGTTCGACCGTCAGCAACAGACCAGGGCATGGCCGCGTCAGGCCCGCGTGTCCGCGTCGTCAAGCTGGCCGATCCCGCCCGCGATCGGGCTTCACCCTTCATCATCCGCTCGATCAAAAGGTAATCACCTATGAGCAAATACGCTGAACAGATTTCGGCTTTCGAGGCCAAGCGCGCGTCGCTTGTGGCTGGCATGGAAGCCATCATGGACAAGGCCGCGTCCGAAGGCGCGACGCTGGATGCGTCGCAGCAGGAGGAGTACGACGGCATCGCCGCCGACATCAAAGCCGTGGACCAGCATATCGAGCGTCTGCGCACGCTCGAGACGGCCGCGAAGGCCACCGCACGTCCGGTCGCCGGCGCCGCCGCCGAGCAGGGCACGCAGTCTCGCACCACAGTGCCGGCGCAGGTGAAGACCGCGCCGAAGGCGGCGCCGGGTGTCGAGTTCGCTCGATTGGCCCGGGTCAAGGCGATCGCCCACCTGGATCGCGAGAGTGTACGCGAGGTGGCTAAGGCGCTGTACGGCGAGAACTCGCCGGTCTATCGCATCGTCACCAAGGCCAACGTGGTCGCTGGCTCCTCAATCAGCGGCAATTGGGCGGCCGACCTGGTTGGCGATGAGACCTCGGTCTACGCGGACTTCGTCGAGTTCCTTCGGCCGATGACCATCGTGGGCAAGTTCGGTGCCGGTGGCATTCCGTCCTTGCGCCGGGTGCCGTTCCGCACGCCGCTAATCGGCCAGACCGGCGGCGGCCAGGCTTACTGGGTCGGCGAGGGCAAGCCGAAGCCGCTGACCGCCTTCGACTTCAACCGCACCACCCTCGACGAACTGAAGGTCGCGACCATCAGCGTCGTGACCGAAGAGCTGATCCGCAAGTCTAGTCCGTCGGCCGATACGATCCTGCGTGACGCGCTTGCCGCTGCCGTGGCGGAGCGGGTCGATATCGATTTCATCGATCCGGCCAAGGCGGCCGCGGCTGGTGTGAGCCCCGCATCGATCACGAACGGCGTTGCTGCGATCCACTCGTCGGGGAATGACGCGGACCACATCCGCGAGGACATTCGGGCCCTGATGGCCACGTTCGTGGCGGCGAACAATCCGCCGACGACCGCTGTGTTTATCATGTCATCCATCACCGCACTGGCGCTCTCGCTGATGCGCAACCCGCTGGGTCAAAAGGAGTTCCCCGACATCAACATGAACGGCGGCCTGTTGGAGGGCATTCCGGTCATCACGTCGGAATACTTCGCGCCGGTATCGGCAGGCGGTTTCGTCGCCCTGGTCAACGCCGCGGACGTGTACTTCTCGGACGAAGGCGGTGTGCAGATCGACGTCTCCCGTGAGGCGTCGCTCCAGATGCTGGACAACCCGACGAACGATGTGGTCACGCCGACAGCCACTTCGATGGTCTCGATGTGGCAGACCAATTCGGTCGCGTTCCGCGCGGAGCGCATCCTGAACTGGGCCAAGCGTCGTGCATCGGCCGTCGCCTTGCTCGATCATGTCAACTGGGGCGCCTAGTCGCACTGGGCCGGCCGCGGCCCCTCCGCGGCCGGCTGCTCCCGGAGATTGCGATGAAATCATCCACCTACATGACGCGGGCGCTGCGCGCTCGTGATCCTCGCTACGCTCTAGCCTTGCGAAAGCTGGGGTATTCCTCCGCGACCGAGAAGCCTTCTTCTCCCGAGCCCGTTCGTCAGGTCGACGATGCTGAGCTCGATCAGCTCCGCGCGGAATACCTGAAGCAAAAAGGCGAGGAGCCCGATAAGCGCTGGGGCGCCACTCGCCTAAAGCGCGAACTTGGCTTAATGGACTGATCCTTTGCAGATTTTCGGCCTCAGCATCACGCGCCAGCCGCGGGAGAAGGCGATCGCGCCTGTCTCCGCTTATCATGGCGTCTGGTACACGATCCTGGAGTCGTTCTCCGGCGCGTGGCAGCGCAATTTTGAGGTCCGGCGCGATCTCGTCTTGTCGAATCCCGCGAACTTCGCCTGCAAGACGCTCATCGCGTCCGATATTGCAAAGCTGCGGGTGAAGCTCGTTCAGCAGGACAGTAACGGCATCTGGACCGAAGTGGCGCAGCATCCGTCCTATGGTCCGGTGCTTCGCAAGCCGAACAGGTTCCAGACGCGAATCCAGTTCTGGGAAAGCTGGATCCTCTCGAAGCTGACCTATGGCAACACCTATGTGCTGAAAGAGCGCGACAACCGCAACGTGGTCGTTGCGCTTTATGTGCTCGACCCGAAGCTCGTCACGCCGATGGTGTCGGATGACGGGTCGGTGTTCTACCAGTTGAGTGCCGACAATCTCTCCGGCGTCCAAGAGAGCGTGCTCGTTCCCTCCAGCGAGATCATCCACGACCGGTACAATTGCCTCTTTCATCCGCTTGTCGGGCTATCGCCCATCTTCGCGAACGGCGTCGCCGCAACGCAGTCGCTGAACATCCAGAACAATTCGGCGGTCTTCTTCGGCAATCGATCGATGCCGAGCGGAATTCTGACAGCGCCTGGCGCGATCGGGAACGATACGGCGGCGCGGCTCAAAGAAAACTGGGAGAAGAACTACACCGGCGCCAACGTCGGCAAGGTGGCTGTTCTTGGCGACGGGCTGAAGTTCGAGTCGATGGCGACGACCGCCGTCGATGCGCAGCTCATCGAGCAGTTGCGGTGGACGGCCGAGATCGTCGCATCCACCTACCATGTCCCGCCTTACAAGATCGGCGTCGGGCAGATGCCGACTTACAACAATATCCAGGCTCTGAACGTCGAATACTATTCGCAGGCGCTGCAGCGGCTAATCGAAGACGCCGAGTTGTGCCTCGATGAGGGGCTCGGGATCGGCCTGGGCGTCAAGGTCGACGGCGCGACCTACGGGACCGAGTTTGATCTCGACAACCTGCTCCGCATGGACAGCGTCACGCAGATGGAAGTGCTCGATAAGGGCAAGAATACCTTTACGCCGAACGAGGCGCGTCTGCGCGTCAATCTCCCGCCGGTCGCCGGCGGCGCCGCCGTCTATCGGCAGCAGCAGGATTACAGCCTGGAAGCGCTGGCAAAGCGCGACGCTCGGGATGATCCGTTCGGAACGAAGCCGGCACCAGCGGCTCTCCCTGCAAACGACAATCCGGAGCAAGCCCGCGCTATGCTGGCGCTGTACGAAAAAGACCTCCGAGAGGCCCTAAATGCTTGACACGAAGGCACTCGCGGAGGCCACGGCGGCCATCGTCAAGTCTCACCTCGAGGCGGCGGTCGCTCCGCTGCTTCGTCGCATAGAAGCGTTGGAGGCACGGCAGCCGGAGCGTGGCGATAAGGGGGAGCGAGGCGAAGCGGGCGCGCGCGGTGAAAGAGGCGAGCCGGGCCCGCCCGGTGAGAAGGGCGATGCTGGCGAAGCGGGGCCGAGAGGAGAGCGCGGGGAAAAGGGTGAACGAGGAGAAGCGGGGCCGAAAGGTGAAAGAGGCGAGGCTGGCGAGCGCGGCGAGAAGGGCGATACTGGACCCCAGGGAGATCGAGGCGAGAAGGGTGATCCGGGTCAAGATGGAGCGCCCGGGCGCGACGGAGCGGATGGCGCTCCCGGTCGTGACGGAAAGGATGGGGCTCCCGGTCGCGATGGAAAGGACGCCGAGCCGCCGAGCGCCGAAATGATTGCCGCTGCGGTGGCCGAATATCTGGCCGCGAATCCGCCAGCGCCGGGCCGTGATGGGCGCGATGGTGCGGATGGCCGGAAGGGTGAGGATGGCGCGCGCGGTCGCGACGGTAAAGATGGCCGCGACGGTGTCGGCGCAGCGAGCGCGCTCATCGACCGTGGCGGAAATCTCGTTCTGACGATGACCGACGGGTCGTCACACTATCTGGGGCCTGTCGTGGGCAAGGACGGCTCCGACGGCGCGCCCGGCCGACCTGGTAAGGACGGCCGCGACGGGGCGGACGGCAAGGATGGTGCGGATGGGATCGGGTTCGATAATCTCGACCTGATTGAGGACGAGCGCGGCGTAACACTCCGCTTTCAGCGCGGTGCCGTGATCAAGGACTTTCCACTTCCGGTGGTCGTGGACCGCGGCGTCTGGACGGAGCGGTCGTATCGCAAGGGCGCTGGCGTCACCTGGGCGGGGTCGTTCTGGATCGCGCAGCGCGATACTTCGGCCAAGCCCGACACGGCTGACAGCGGTTGGCGTCTGGCCGTGAAGCGTGGTCGGGACGGCAAGGATGGCAAGCTCGGAGGCGCGGGCAAATGAACCTAATCACGCTGGCGCAGGCCAACGATCATCTTCGGCTCGATCTGGAAACCGATGGCAACAGCCCGGAAGAGTTCTCCGAAGATCCACGGACGCCCGAAGTCGAGCGCAAGATAGCCGAGGCAACTGACGCTGTCTTGAACTACATTGACGGCTATATCCAGCGCGAAAAGCCGACATGGGACGAGGACACTGTACCGCCGGGGATTCGCGCGGCCATTCTGCTGACCTTGGCTTGGCTCTGGGAGCATCGCGGCGACGGCGAGACCGACCAGGCGCCTGCGGACGGCTATCTCACAAAACCGGCAACGGCGCTGTTGCATCGCTATCGTGACCCGGCATTGGCCTGATTGGTCCGGCGAGACTGCGGTCATTGTTGCTTCTGGCCCGAGCGCGCTGAGTGTGCCGCTCGCGAGGATGCGCGGCTGCGCGCGGTTCATCGCCATCAACGAAAGCTGGCGGCTCTGTCCTTGGGCGGATGTGCTTTATGCCTGTGACGGCGCCTGGTGGCGGGCTGCGCGCGGTGCGCCGGGGTTTCTCGGCCTCAAGATCACGGACGAGGCGCGCGCGGCGGAAGAGTTCGATCTCGTCAAGGTTAAGGTATGCAGAGGTTGTGACGTCATCCTCACAGGAATGACGGGGCTGGTCGGCGATGGGGGAAATTCTGGGTTTCAGGCGCTTAACCTCGCCATTCAGTGGGGCGCGCGCAGGATACTCCTGGTCGGCTTCGACATGACGCTTGCGCGCGGCGAGCACTGGCATGGGCGTCATGGGGCGGGCCTAAATAATCCGAGGCCTAACAACGTCCACCGCTGGCTTTCAGCGCGCTGGTCGACGCCGCTAGGCGTTGAGATTATCAATTGCAGCCCGGGCTCGGCGCTGACGGCCTATCCGACTAAGCAATTTCAAGAAGTGTCGGTATACTAAGATTTCAGCAGACTCGCAGGCTTGCTGCTTATCACCTGTATCACCGCAGAGGCTGCCAGCAAGGGTTCCTTTTTCTCATCTCGGACCTCGATAGCAATTAGGCCTTCATAACCGGACATGGTGACATCGCGTGCGACTTCGCCTAGCGCGATCATAGCCATAGCGCGCGCAGCGTTATCGCCCGGGAGTTCTTCCCCGGTTTCATCTGTGGTGACGCCTTCCGCGTCGTGGAAATCGAAATAGTAGCGCGGCATGCAACTACAAAACGTCCATCGCGGAGGCGTTCCTACCCGCGCGCAGCTCGCTTAACTACTTACGTTGGAATAAGTTCCTAACCGTTCGGCTGGCTGGCACCTAGTGCTCACCTCAACAAAAGCAATTCGGTAAATGACGCCGCTTCTGATACGGGGCATGCATGGCCTCGGCGACAATATCCGGCAGCGGGCGATTGTGCGTCAGCTCATGCGTGAGCACGAGGTTTGGCTGGAAAGCTCCTGGGTGTCGATCTATCACGACCTGATCGCCGAGGGGCTGAAGGTGATCCACAAGCAGACGAGGCTCCGCACGCAGGCGAAGAATGCAGTGCGCGAGCAGGCGATGTTCTCCCGGTCGCGACCGGCGGTCGGTACGAAGGTGATCGCGGTCAACTATCCGCCGGCGGAAGTCCGGCGTCACGGCTCGGTAATGGCGGCTATGTGCGCGGCGACCGGTACGGATGTCGCGGCTGCCGATTTCCGGCTCCCTGTGCCTCCGGCATGGCGCGCGAAGGCTTCCGCATGGTTGGAGCGCTGGAATCCAGATCGCCCATTCATGCTCTACCGGCCGCTGGTCGACCGTCCGTTGGATTGGGGCGGATGCGCTGCGCGAAATCCGGTCCATGCCGCATATGCGGCGCTGTTTCGTTTGATCCGCGAGCGGTTCTTCGTGGTTTCGGTCGCCGACTTGGTGCCCGGCAAGGAGTGGATCGTCGGTGAGCGCATCGAGGCGGATGCGGAATGTCATGCTGGCGAGCTCGAATTCGAGACGCTCGCGGCGCTGACGTCGATGTCGGCGCTTGTCTACTGCTCGCCTGGTTTCGCCGGCGTGCTGGCGCAGGCGGTCGGAACGCCGGTCTCCATGGTGTTTGGCGGCTATGAGCGGTCTCAATTCTTCTTCGATGGTGCCAAGGACGCTCCGGTTCTCGGCATCGACCCAATTAACCCGTGCGAGTGCTTCAGCCATCACCATGCTTGCCGAAAAGAAATCGACATCGACGCCGCCCGTGAGCGCCTTGCCATATTCGCCGCCGCGGCGGCGGACCGTTGTGATCGAAGCGCAGCCGGCCGACTTGTCGGGGCTGCATAGCCGTTACGTCAACCCGGGCGAACTCGACGTTCTCATTCAGCTGATCGCGAGCGTCGGCGCGCGGTCGGTGCTCGAGATCGGCGCCAACACGGGCCGTACTGCCAAGGCGATCCTGCGGAACGTGCCCGGCATCGAGCGCTATTTCGGGGTCGACGTTCCGGCCGATTACTGCACGCCCAAGGTGGTGCAGCGAAAAGAGGTGCTGGCGAACCCGGGCTCGATCGCGATGGACGATCCTCGGTTTCGTCTGATCATCTGCGGCAGAGGTTCATTCGATCTAATGCCGAGCGATCTGCCGAAGATGGATGCCGTATTCATCGATGGCGGCCACGAGGCGGCGGCCGTGCGCCACGATTATGCGCTAGCGCGCGCGATCCTCAATCCTGGCGGCATCGTGATATTCCACGACGACCACGGCCGAGACGTGGTCGACGTGAGTACAGTTCTGGATGACCTGCAAGAGGAGGGTGAGGACGTCGTGCACGTGGCCGGCACGTGGCTAGCGTTTCAGATAATGCCTAACGAGCGTGACCCAAGCCAAATCCGAGCTTAAATGCCTTTTGTCGTAGTGATCCTTCGGTACGCTTCATCTGCTTGGCAATCTTGGCGATAGGCGTTCTTGCTCTTGAATGCGCCTTGAGTGCTTTCACGTCGTCCTTGGTAAACGGCCTACGGACAGCGGTCTTCTTCACCTTCTTCGCCATAGCAAAAAGCTCTCCATTGTTATTGCGGAAGCGGTCTAGGAAATTTTCCTCCGGGTGTAAAGCGCATGACCTCAGCGGGCCAACTCAGCCACCGCATTGCTTTCGATAAGCGCCAGGACATTGATGACGGATACGGCAATACGCAGTCCGATTTCGTCGAGCAGTTTGTCGTCTGGGCGGGCGTGCAGGCGAAGTTCGGCGGCGAGACGGTGACGGCGGCGCGGCTCGCTGGCCAGCAGCCGCTGACGATCACGGTGCGGCAGAGCTCGAAAACAGAGCAGGTGACGACGGATTGGCGCGCCCGGGATGCCCGCTCAGGCGAGATCTACAACATCCGCTCGATCGTCGACCCGGACGATTCCGGGGCGTATTTCGAGATGCTTTGTCAGTCGGGGGTGGCGGCTTGAAGACGGTCGTAATGAGCCGGACATTCGATTATCGGCCGCGCGCTGGCGTCATTGTCGTGTACGCCGGCGGCCAACGATATGAGCGAGTTCCGGAGGCGGCCGTGCGCGCGATCCTGGAAGCTGGCGCGGGCGACGTTGTCCCAACGAACAAGGCGGCATCGAAGTGACAAGCCCGACGCTCGAATTACAGGGTGCGGTCGTGGCGCGCCTGAAGGCCTTTCCCGGACTGACGACGCTGGTCGGCAATCGCATCTATGACAACGTTCCGGAGAAAGCGACATTTCCCTACGTCTCGTGGGGACCAGAGCAGGCAATTTCAGACAATGCCGATTGCATCACCGGATTCAACGTCACCATCCAGATCGACGCCTGGTCTCGCACCGTCGGGCTCCCAGAGGTGAAGCAGATCGCGGAGCAGGTGCGTATCGCTCTGCACGAATACGATTTGACGCTGACGGCCAACGCACTCGTCTCGATCGAGTACAGCCAGACCCGGACGCTTCGCGATCCGGACGGCCTGACCAACCACGCCGTAATTGAGTTCACGGCATTCATCGAACAGCCATAGGAGATAATCGATGGCCAAGCCAACCACTGCGCGTTTCGGCAAGTTCAAGGTCCTGCTCGGCGACGGCAATTCACCGCTCGTCTACACGGCGCCATGCGGCTTCACGTCGAAGTCGCTGACGCTCACCAAGAACCTGTCCGAGGTCAACATTCCGGACTGCGACGATCCCGATGCGGTCGCCTGGGTGGGTCGTGACGCGACCAGCCTGTCCGCTTCGGTGACCGGCGAGGGCGTTCTCGCCGCGGAATCCGTCGACAAATGGCTTGACGCCTGGGAGAACGCCGAGAGCGTTCCGGTCAAGATCGAGGTCGAATTCCCGGCCAAGACGGTGACCTGGACCGGCTTCATGCATGTCGCCACGTTCACCACCGGCGCCGAGCAGGGCGGCCGCGTCACCGCGAATGTCCAGATGCAGAGCGACGGCGAGCTCACTCGCGTATCGGCGCCGACGCCGTGAGCCGCGACGCATCCGTCATCCTCAGCTTTGGCGACGGCAAGTACCGGTTCCGTCTCGGCTGGGGCGAGCTCGCCAATGTTCAGGAGTCGTGCGACGCGGGGCCATTCGTCACGCTGGAGCGGCTCAAGACCGGGGCCTGCCGGCTTCAGGAGATCGCCGACGTTCTCCTGTGGGGCCTGATCGGCGGCGGCCTGGCGCCGGTCGACGCGTCGAAGCTGATCGACATGTTCGTCAAGGCGCGGCCGCCAGCGGAGAATCGATTGATCGCCTACGCTGTCATGGCGGCGGGCTGCCACGGTGCTCCGGAGGAACAGATCGAAAAAAAATCCGCGGCTCCGGATCGGGACAAAAAATCGACGACCTCCCTAACGGGAAGGTCCGGTTCGGAGCGCTCTACGCAGCAGGTGCCAAACTCCAAATGACGCCGCAGCAGATCAACCAGATGTCCATGTGGCAGTTCTGGGCGATGGTTGCGGGGGCTATGGAGGAGAGCAATTCGCTCTCGCAAGCTGAAGCGGACGACATTTGGGAGTGGCTGAAAGCTTCCTGAGATGGCGAGACGACCGAACAAGAGCGTCCAGCGCTTTCGCCAGCTAACGAAAGAGCTGCAAGCCGAGGTGCACAAGGAAGCGGTCGACGAATTGAATGCGCGAGCGGACAATCTCGTCCGTCTGATCGAGTCGGTGGCACCCAAAGACGAAGGAAATCTGGAGCACTCGGTCAGGAAGGTGCCTGACCGCAAGACGGACACTGTCGTCAGAGTCGTCGCTGGCGGACGATTGACGATCAGGCCGTCGGTTTCGAGTGAGCCCTATGATTACGCCCGAGCCGACGAATTTGGCACCGCAAATATGAAGGCTCAGCCCTTCTTTTTTCCTACATACCGGCTGAACAAAAAGCAGATTCGCTCTGCGGTGAAGCGCCGGATCACTAAAGCGATCAAGAAGAGGTCCGCTGAATAATGGCCGGCAACGATACTGCAGCGCTCGTCGTCGCTCTGTCGGCTCAATTGACCCGATTTGAGAAGGATATGCAGCGCGCCGGCGATATCGCCGACAGGCAGGCCTCGCAGATCGAGGATCGGTTCTCCAGGCTCAATCCGTTTGCGGGGACGTTCCTGGGCAACTTCGCGGCGGATTTCGCCCGGAAGGGATTCGATCAGGCTATCGACTTCGTCAAGGATTTGACGCGCCGCTTCACCGAGCTCGACGCCACTGCGAAGCTCGTCGGCGTATCGATGAACGACATTTTCGGCGTCCAGCAGGCCGCCGGCAAGGCAGGAGCGCCGGTCGACGACGTCACGGCGAGCCTGAGAAACCTTGCCGTTCTCCTCGATCAGCTCCAGCGCGGCGAGAAGAACTCGCTGAGCGAACTCTTCGACGCGAATCCGCAGGCGCTGAAGGGAGTCAACGTCCAGGCATTGAACCTGCAACAGACCTTCGCGCTCGTCGCCGATCTGGTCCAGAACGCGCGGACCGAAATCCAGAAGATCGATCTCGCCAAGGCTGCGGGCCAGTCGGAAACGATGGTGAAGTTTCTGGAGCAGGGTGGCGAGGCTGTCACCTATCTCTCCAAGAATGCAGCCGCGGCCGCGCCCGATCTGCAGGCTATCGCCGATTCCGCCAAGGCGTTCGATGAGGCCTGGAAGACGGCTGTCCAGAACGTCAAGGGCTACTTGGCGCAGCATCTGTTCGATTTCATCAAGACGGACCTTCAAGACGTCATCAGCTTGCTGGACCTGGCCGTCCGGTTCCTGGGATTGTTCAAGGGTGGCCTGATCGATACGCAGGCGGCTGCGGCCGCGTCGGATATCGCCAAGGCGAGCGAGGCGCTCAAGGCTTTCCAGAGCCGCCGGACGCAGGTGGACGAAAGCGCGGGGCTCGACACGTCGGCCGGCGCGCGGGACGACCGGCGAGGCCCGGCGCGCGTGATCATCAACGGGCAGGGGACCTCGACGCTAGACCGCAATCGCGGCTTGAGCAATGTGCCGCTCAAAAGCACCGGCGGCGATACTCAGGACTCCTTCGACCGAACTGAGGAGCAGATCACCCGCCACACGGCATCGCTCCGCGCAGACACCATCGCCGTCAGCCAGAACAACGCCGCGCAGGCTCAGCTTCGGGCTGAATTCCAGCTCCTGAACGCGATCCGCAAGGACGAGGGTGAGGTCACGCAGGAGCAGATCGATCGGTATACCGAGTTGCGCGCCTCCATGAGCGCCATTGAGGCTCTGCAGCAATCAGGAATCCAACTCACCAAGGAGCATGCGGACGCTTTCCTGACGGCAGCGAGCAACGTCGGGCAGGCGACGGCGGCATTCGATGCCGCGCGCGAGAGCGTAGGCAAGATCAACAGCGCCAGCGCTACGCTTGGTTCGGCACTGGGAAATTCATTTGCAGATGCCGCGCTTGAGGCGAAAAACCTCAACGATGTCTTGCTTAACCTGCTCAAGACGCTCGCGCGGGCCGGCATCAACTCGTTCGCCAATGCCATCTTTGCCGCGCCGTCATCCGGCGGACTGTCGCCGGCCGCTTCATTCCTGAAAGGCATCATTCCGGGTTTTGCGGGTGGTACCGACAGTGCGCCGGGTGGTCTTGCCTGGGTCGGAGAGAACGGCAAGGAGCTCCTCAACTTGCCGAAAGGAACTCAGGTTATTCCGAATATCCGCGCGCGGAACATGGTCGGCGGCAATACCGTCCAGAACATGATCAACGTCGGCGGCGACGTCAGCCAAGCCACGGTAGACCGGCTCCAAGCCGCTCTAATTGCGGTCAACAGCAAGGCTGATGGCCTGACGCGTGCGTTCACCACCACGCAGCGGATGCAGCAGACGGGGGTCGGCTGATGATCGAGTTTCCGCGCCGGCTGCTGCGCGAGCGACAGCATAGCTGGAACCTGCGCGGCGTCGCCACGACGCCGGGGACAACGGCCGATAGCGTCGCAGTGCTCGTCCGTAGCGACGGCGGGGGCTTCTGGTCCTGCACCATGAGCGACGTTTCGCTCAGCGGCGGGAAGGGGCTGCGCGGTCGTGATCGGCAGAGGGTGACTACCCTTCTCTGGCGGTCCATTCGGCAAATCGCCGACGGTGGTGTGAACCAGATAATTGTGCCGCGCAACGAAGCCCGGTTTCGGCCGTGGCCGACGGGCGTCTCTCAGAGCATCAATATCGACATCCCGCATTCGGACGGCGCTCTGTTCGATGACGATGCTGGCTATTACCAGTCGATCATCGACATCAGCTGCGGTGCCGCGGGGCTGCGCGATACGTCGCTTGACATCACCATCAATTATGCCGGCGCGCTGCTCGGCGGCGAGTCCTTCTCGATCGAGCACCCGACGTTTGGCTGGCGGCTCTATGAGATCGCCACGGTCGACTACACCGACGACGACCAGGCGACCATCACCTTCAACCCGCCGCTGCGCGAGGCAGTCACCGCGGGAACGTTGCTCGAATTCGACCGGCCGCGCTGCGTGATGCGCCTGGCGCAGACCAATGCGATGGACCTCAACGTGACGCCATGGACCTTCAATTCGGCCAGCGTAAGCTTTGTCGAGGCGTTCGATGGACTTTAACGCTGACGAGCTTGCGGCGCTTGACAGCCGCACGCAGCGGATTGGCGTGTTCTTCCGCCTGGAGACCGATCCGATCGTCCGGATTTGGCTCGGGATTGGGGCAATCGAGCCGGGGGTTAACGTCTTCGATCCTGCCGGCGCGCGCTATCTCGGCTTCGGCCAGATGAGGAACGTTCCGAACTTCAAGCAACTCATCAACGGGGCTGCCGAACGCGTCGAATTCACGCTTTCAGGCGTCTCCGGCAAGGTTCAGGAAATCGCGGCCGCCGGCGACGCTCAGGACGTAAAGGGTAAGGCGCTCGCAGTCGGCTTCGCCATCATGGGGCAGGACTGGAAGCTCCTGGGGCCTGTCCGCTGGTGTGCGAATTACGTCGCCGACTTTCTCGGAATCGACAACCCGGCAGTCGACAATCCGGAGGCCGATCCCATCCGTACAATCCGGCTGTCGTGCGGGACGACGTTCACCGGCCGGCGCCGGCCGAAATTCTCCTATTTCACTAACCGCGACCAGCAAGCGCGATCACCTGGTGACCGCTTCTGTGAACGCGTCCAGATCTACGCCACCGGTTTTTCCAAGACATGGCCGACGTTTCCGGATCCTTAGGCGCCTATCTTGCCTCGCTTCGGCACCTTCGCTGGAAGCCGGGCGTTCTCGACTGCGGCATCTTCATGGCCAACTGGATGGTGAGCCGCGGCGCGCGCGACCCGATTGCGGATATCCGCGGCGCGTATGCGAGCGAGCGGCAGTTCCTGCGCATCATCCGCCGCGAGGGAGGCTTCCTGCGCTGCTGCGCGGCGCGCCTCGAGCGCATCGGCATGGTCGAGACCGAGAGTGCGCGGCCGGGCGACCTGCTCGCGGTGATGGCGCCATATGCGGAGCGGCGCGGGAAGGTGCAGCGGCGGCCGACTGGCGCCATCGCGGTCGACGATGGCGAGCGGGCTGTCGTCACCTCCGACATGGGCATCGTGATTGCCGGCGCCGACGCGCTGCCGGCCTTGCAAGTGTGGACTTGGAATGGCTGAGACGATTGGTCTTTTGCTTCTTGCTCCGTTGACCGGAACGGCCGGAATTGCTGGTCTCGGCGGGATCGCAGGAACGACAGTTTTCGGCATTGGGCTTCCGACGATCGTTGGTGGCGCGGCGATCATCGGAGCGTCGATCGGCCTGCAATATGCGCTCGGGCAGCCGAACCTGCCGAAGGCGCAGGACGGCTCTCAGGCGATCAAGCAGGCGATCCCGCCGCGCATTCGGGGCTACGGCATCAATCGTCTAGCCGGCTACTACATGCTTTTCGAGGCGAACGGGCCGCCGCCAAACGCATCGTTTGACGCTCTGGCGTTGCATTCCGGGAAGGTCGACGCGTTCATCGGATTCTATTTGTCCGACGATCCGGTCATCACGACCAGCGACATTTCGCATGGTGGACAGTCGCTCGTAACATCGAGTTTTTCAGATGGCCGGTACGGCAGCTTCATCAAGGTGGAGACCGCCGTAGGCAACCCGTCGCAGGGCGGGTCTCCGATGCTCTACACAGATCCTCTCATCAGCACTTATTGGACCGTAAATCATAGAGGGGACGGCATTGCGTGGGCAACGATGGTTTGTGGCGCGCCGCCCGACCCGCAGGTTTATTCCAGAATCTTCCCCAAGGGGCATCCAGAACTTTCCGTCCTGACGCGGTGCTCGTTGGTGTGGGACCCGCGAGACGGGACGCAGTCGCCGACCAACGAGGCGACATGGAAGTTTAGCCGCAATCCGGTCCTGCACCTGATCGACTATTTGACGAAAGTTGATGGTGGCATGGGGCTTGATCGAAACATCATCCTGCCGCCCGCGACGCTTGCAAAATGGATGATCGAGGCGAACCTCTGCGATGCGGCTGTGTTGCGCGCCAATGGATCGGCCGAGTCTCGCTACCAGGCTGATGGCTGGTATCGATTCACGAACAATCCGGAAGACGTCATCAACTCGATCCTGGCGACCTGCGACGGCTGGCTGACGGAGGCTGGCGACGGCACGCTGGCGCTGACCGTCGGCGTCTACCGCGCGCCGACCGATCCTCCGTTGACCGGAAAACACATTCTCGGTTTCTCGCTCAACTACGGCCAAGCCGACGAGCAACTCGTCAACGTCCTCGACATCAGCTTTACGGACCCGAACGCGAAGTATGTAGAGGTCGATCTCGGCCAGATGCGGGACGAGGAGTCGATCTCGGATGTCGGTATCGAGCGGCCAAAGCCGCTCTCGCTGTCCTGGGTCCAGTCGTTCTCGCAGGCAAGCCGGCTCGGCTTCCGTGCGATGCAGCGGCTCAACCCGGAGATGACCGGGACATTCACGACGACGCTCTATGGTCTGCGCTATCTCGGCAAGCGGTGGGTGCCGCTGCAGTATCCGTTCATCGCCGGGCTCGAGGATTGCGTCGTCGAGATCCAGAACGCGGACGTCGACCTCCTGGGCGGCCGCATCGTGTGGTCCTTCAACGTCATCGATCCGGATCGGATCGAAGCCTACAACCCGGCAATCGACGAGCTTCCACAGCCAGCGCAGCCGCCGCTGATCACTTAAAGGCTGTCGGGCACTCCGACCGCTATCTCGTTTTCTTTTCATCAAGACCGGAAGTGAAGAACCATGGCCATCAAGACCGCGGCTGAGATTTGGCGCGACTATGAGTTCGACGGCGTTCCTGCGAGCGGTCCGAACCGGCCAGACAAGCGCGAGATTCGCCCTTGGGCGATCATGCTTGAGTCGATGCTCGCGCAGCTCGGTCTGGGGTACGCCACGCTCGCGCTGCTCAATGCCGACCTGGCGCATCCTGCGAACACGCTGGCAATGGTTTACGCCGATACGACGCCGGCTAACAACGGTATTTACCAGAAGTCCGGCGGATCGGGCTCGGGTTCGTGGACCCGCGTCGGAGACCTGCCCGATAGCATCGTCAATCTAACGGTGATCGGCGGCACGGCGAACGCGATCCAGGCAAGCGCGGCAGTTGATCCAGTGCAACCCGGGCGCAAGCTGTACCTGATGACGCCGACATCGAGCAACACCGGCGCCACCACGATTTCGGTGAACGGTGGCACGCCCGTCGCCATCAAGAACGCGTTCAATTCGTCCCTGGCCTCTGGCTCCCTGATCGCCGGCAATCCGGTGGTGATGATCAGGCCCGATGGCGACTTCCGTCTCTTGATCGCAGCCGCGGTGGATGGCGATGCCATCCTGGCGGACGCGGTGGCCGCACGCGACGCAGCTATTGCTGCGGCCGCTTCGGTGGCGATCTCGGCTGCTGCGGATCGCGTCGCGTTGAAGGCGCTGAATACGACCAACACCAAGACAGCGTTAATGCGCGAAGCCGGTCGAGAGGGATTGTTCGTCTTCAAGTCTGGCGATTTCTCTGCGCAAGTCGCGGCCGACACTAAGGAAGGAATCCATATCAAGGCCGACGGAATCGCGGCAACAGCCGGCGCCTGGGTGCGTGTGAGAACCGACGGCGTGTATAACGTAAAATGGTTTGGATCTAAGGGCGATAATGCGACAAACGATTCCGCTGCCATTCAGGCAGCAATCGATCTATGCCAGACCAATCTGGGCGGTACGGTTCTCTTCCCAGCCGGTGGGTATTTAATAAATACCGGTCTTGTAGTTAGCGCGCCGCTCGTCCGCCTTGAGGGTGTCGGAAAGAGGCATTGCAGTATCAGGAGTTCGAATGCATCAATCGGCAACGTCATCACGATAAGTGCCGCGCGCTGCGCCGTGGAGAACCTTTCCATATTTCATCAAGTGGTGCCCTCGGCGAGCGGTGCGCTCATAACGATGGGGGCCGGCGCAGTACAGTGCACCATAAGCGATCTAGATATGGTCGGTGGAGGATACTGCTTCCGGGGCAGCGCTGGCTCAACTGACGTTTTGATCAGTGACTGCGTAATGCGCCTCGCATGGAGCGGAAACTCCGTCTATACGCAGGGAGCTGGAGCTTACGTCTTCGACAGGTGCCTATTCAATCAAGACTGGCCTGTTGCGGTGCCTTCTGCAGCTAACGATAAAACATCGGCGGGTCGGCAAAACTCTACCGCGTATGCGCTAAAGGACTACACTACATACAATGGGCTTCTACTCCAGTGTGGTCAGGCTGGAACTAGCGGAGCATCGGGACCGACCGTCACGGGAGCCTGGTACGGCACCGCTATCACAGATGGCACCGTTATATGGTATATCGCCGGCAACTCCGACGGCGCCGGAGTCCAGGTCGATTCGGCTAGCACGTACATCACATTCAAGGATTGCGATTTTACCGGATCCTATGTGTATGGGGCCCGGGTCACGAACGGTCTTGGGACGACCCCACCCGATGTGATTCGTTTTCATGATTGCACCGTTGGTGGTGTGACACTTCATGGCATCAATATCAGCGCTGGCAGAGGTGTTTGGATTGAGGGGTGTGAGATACAGGCCTGCGTCGGCAACAACGGTTTTCGTTCTGGTATAGTTATCGGCAGCAGCATTACCGGAGAGATGATTGTCCGAGGCAATAGAGTCACGGCCGGCTTCGCCAGTGGTCTATTTGCCTCGCACACGGTTGGGAGCCTTCTTATCCAAGGAAATGAGTTCCTTGGATTGGCGGCTGGTATCAACATTCAAGCCGGCGTGAGGGATTTTGTTATCACTGGAAACAACGTAGGCGGGTCATCAGTTTTCGGCAACAATACGACAGGTATCTCCGTTGCCGCTGGTACAAGCGATTTTTACATCATATCCCAGAATCGAGTTCATGGTGCGACGACTGGCGTTAGCGATGGCGGGTCAGGCGGAAACAAGTCTGTGACAGCTAATTTTTAGCCTGATTATCTCGACGTCTGATAATCTCAGCCATTGCTGGCCCTAGCCGGTCGGCCAGCATGTCTGTGTGCTCACGGCGAACATGCGCCGGCTCAGACGTGAAGATGTCGGCCTGCCACGTCTCGATCAATGGGAATGGAATTTCCACGTCGGGATTGTCGTGCTTGAACTGATCAATGACTGCTCTAGCTTTTTCGCTACCTCTTCCCGTTCCAAGCGTGCAAGCGACTGGCTGAAAGACGATAACCAGCGTTGCCCTATGCTTGCGCGCCAACGCCGCGTAGCTATCGAGTACATCTTTGAGGTATGTCCTGTAGTCCATGTCGCTGAAGCTGAAGAACTCCGGTGTTGGGATGTCACATTCGGAGCTGGATACAGTCCTGCGCGCGTCTGATTCAGGCATCCAGCCGTGCGTTTCGCGGAACGTTCGGTGGAATTCGATATAGTTGACATTGTTCAGCAGTGGGCGTTTGGGGTCGTTGAAGCGCCCTCCGGCATAGTATGCATAGTCGGTGACTTGCCGGCGGTATGCCAGCGAGGGGATATGGAAAACACGCCAGGCGCTTAGGAACTCCTCGTAGACCGCGCCACCAAAGACCTTCACGTCTGGAATCCCCCAGAGTGCAGCGCCGTCAGAGTCCCACATCTCCGGCCGGGGCATGGTATAGGGAGTGAAGTGCAGGACCATGTATTTGATGGACGGATTTCGCTCGGCCATCAATTCGAGGATGTTGTAATACCCGCGAAAACCGAGATTGGCGCAGCAGCTCATGTTGAGATAGCTGACGCCAGCCGGCAAATGCTTCATGACGGCGTTGGGCTCGATCCCATAAAAGCCGGAGCTGTCTCCTGCTTGGACAATCGTTGGATTCGAATCGGCGAACGCTTTGATCTTCTCCCACACGAATAGCCTCTGTGGGGTCTCGTCTTTGACAAACGAGAACTGCAGGAAATTGGTTCGATCGAATATGCTCGGATGAGCGATGATGGAGATCGAGAGCTCAATTGCGAGGAACGCGATTGCAGCAGCGATCCAACCCCTAAAAGGCAAAATAGATGAACTCATTGGCTTCCCTGCGGGCGAAGAAGACGATTCCATAGAGCAGCGCGAGGATGACGGCGCTGCGCAGAGGCCACGCCATAACAGCGAACAGATCGGGGAATTCGACCTTGTTCCGCCACCCGAGATAGTCGGACACCCACACCGGCACCATGAAGAGAAGAAGGCCCCAAGCGTAGACGACGAAAACCCAGTTCTTGACAACGAAGCCGTTGATGGTGCCGAAAAAAGTGAGGGCAGCAGCATGCATCCATTGCGGCTGAGTCCACGCTTCCTGCCAATAGCCGGCGTAGTCGTGCAAGATGCTGACGACTGCTCCTGGAAGCGCTGCTATCGACTGCATGACGGGAAGGAACTGCTCTGGCGTCGTGCGGAAGAAGATCCATCCGAGGCAGACCAGATGGAAAAACAGCACGATCGACGCGGCTTTCCCGAAGCGACCGAACCGCTTGATCAGGAATTCATCGATCGGAATGAGGCGGTAGATCACAAGCAAGAGACCATGGTAGGCGCCCCAGACGATGAACAAGGCGCCCGCGCCGTGCCACAAGCCGCCGAGGAGCATCGTGATCATCAGATTGCGCAGCGTGGCGAACTGGCCGCCCCGGTTTCCGCCGAGCGGGATGTAGAGATAGTCGCGCAGCCATGTCGAAAGCGAGATGTGCCAGCGGGTCCAGAATTCAGACGGATTAGTTGCGAAGTAGGGCGTCAGGAAGTTGCGCATCAGTTCGACGCCGAACAGGCGGGCGACGCCGCGGGCGATCGTCGAGTAGGCGGCGAAATCGCAGTAGATCTGGAACGCAAACGCATAGGCGAAGATCAGGCCCATGCCGGGCGCAAGCGGCGCTTTGGTCGCGAGCATTCCTTGGATGCTCTCGACGATGCCGCCGAAATTGTCAGCAAGAACAGTCTTTTGGAACAGGCCGAATAGGATCATGAACAGCGCGCCGCTGACGACTGCGGCCGATGGCAGAGGCCTGATGACGGCAAGTTGCGGCAACAGATCGCGCGCCCGCATGATCGGGCCGGCGACGAGGTGGGGAAAGAACGACACGAACGACAGATAGTCGACCACGTTCCGATATGGCTTGAACTCACGACGATAGATGTCGATCGTGTAGCTCATCGACTGGAACGTATAGAACGAGATCGCTGGCGGCAGCGAAAGCGCGATCACCGGAGCGGCAATGCCGAAATGGGCAAGCGCGGCCGAGAGATCCGAGGAAAGCCACCCGGTGTATTTGAACACAGATAACAAACCGAGGTTCGCGACCACGCTAACGATCAGAAGGCGCTTGCGATAGCGATCATCTTGGCTTTCTTCGATCAACTGCCCGATGAAAAAATCGAGAAGGGCAGTCACGAAGAAAGGGGCGAGATACCACCAGGCGCTGGAGCCATAAAAGTACAGGCTCGCGAGCAGCATGAATGGGTTGGCCCATCGCGTTCGACGCAGGACCAAGTAGCCAGCGAGCACGATTGGCAAAAAGACGAAGATGAACGTGAGGCTGTTGAACTGCATCTGCCGCGCCGCGCCCCTTTAGCCTACGGCAGGTCCGTTACAACTAAGGGTTACGGAACGAAAGTGACATTGCCCACGCGCCCCCGAAGTTGTGCCTGAGCGTTGCTCGGATGCCACAACTTTAACCGCACCGGTTTCTTTTTACCGCCAAACGTCAAACCTCAAGCAACCCCTTGACCGACCTCAATGCGCCATTCCCGGGCAAATACGGAGCCGTGCCTATGATCAAGCTGACGAAGGAAGCGCTGCGGCAGATTTTCCCGCGGGCGCCGCAGGCCGTCATCGATGCGTTTGTCGCGAAGCAGGATCTGCTGACTAAGGCGGGGATCAACGCCACGCGCGCACGGCTGGCTTACTTCTTCGCGAACATCGAGCATGAGTGCGGCGGGTTCACCATCCCGAACCTGACCGAGAACATCAACTATACCGCCGCCCGAATGGCCGAGGTCTGGCCGAACCGCTTCTCAGGCCCGGCGGCCGTGCAGGCCAAGTACGGCACGGCGCCTGGTTGGCAGAAGAAGGCCTTTGACGACATCTACGGCAGCCGGATGGGCAACCGGCCGGGGACGTCGGACGGCTCGACCTACATCGGCCGCGGTGGCCCGCAGTGGACGGGCAGGGACGGCTACGCGAACTTGGAGCGGCTGACCGGGCTGCCGGCGGTCGAGGATCCAGCGGTCGCGACCAAGCTCGAGCTGCAGCCGGAAGTCTGCACGGCATTCTGGATCTGGAAGAACCTCAACCGCTTCGCCGATGCGGGCGACTTCGTCGGCTGCGTCAAGGCGTGGAACGGAGGGACCAACGGGCTCGCCGATCGCCAGCATCTGATGGCCGGGAATGACCCGGTCATCGCGCGACTCGAAACCGTCAATTCGATCGCGCCGACGATTCCCGATCCGAAAAAGCCACCGGTGACGAAGGGCGATGTCGTCAAGGGCGGCGCCGGCGCGGTGATCGCCGCCACAGTTGCCACCGGTGTGCACCAGGGCTGGGGCCCCGCGCAGTGGCTCGTGATCGGCTTCATCGTCGTGGCCCTTGGCGTGGCCGGCTTCCTCATCAGCAAATCCATCAACCGGCCGGCGGCGGCCTGAAAGGCATCACCATGAACATCCTGATTGTCCTCGCCATCCTCTCGGCGCTGATCCTTCTCTATGCGATCGAGGGCCGCGCCTGGTTGAAACGGCAGCCATGGGCGAAGGGCTTCTTCGACTGGATCGAGCCGATCGAGATCGCGCTGTTCAAGAAGTCGGAGACGATCCTCTTCGCGCGGCTGCTGTCGGCTCTCGGCATCGTGCTGACGTTCCTGACGCAGGTCGGCGACATCAACCTGACCCCGCTCATGCCGCTGGTCCCCGATCAATACCAGGCCATCGTTACCCTGTTGATCAACTGCGTCCCGCTGGCGATCAGTTTGGTCGGCATGATGGTCGAGTGGTTGCGGAAGAGGACCACGAAGCCGGTCGAACTCGTGGCCGTGCCCGAGACCACGGCGCCGCCGGCGGTGAAGGCGGCCATCGCGCAGGCTGACGCGGCGAAGGAGGAGGCCGTTGCGGCGGTGGAAGAGGCGAAGGTGGCGTGATGCTGTCAGCCATTGCTTCCGCGCTCGGCGGCCAGATCATCGATAGCCTGCTCGGCAAGATCACGGGCGTCTTCCAGGCATACTTCAATAAGCAGATCACACAGGCGCAGCTTCGCGCTCAGCTCCTGACGGCGCTGGTTGAGACCTTCGGCGAAATCGAGAAGGCGCATGCCGACGTGCTGGCCAAGACATACGCCAGCTTCATGGACGCGGCCAAGACCTCGCCGCTACTGCAGCGGGTGTGGGCAATCGCCACGCTCTCGCAGCTTTTCGTGCTGGTGTGGCACCAGTTTGTGATCCCGTTCATCGTCTTCATGGGACTGACGGCGCGCTATCCATCCTCCGGAACGACCGTGGAGTGGGCCTATCTGCTCGTCGGCGCTCTCTTGGGCCTGGGGCCTCTCGTTCTCCGGAACGGGCCCGGCGCGTTATCGCCGGACAAGCTCAAGGCGCTCATCAAGTGAAATGGCGGCTCGACCCGTCCGCGCCAACGGCAGGCCGAGCCTAACCCGCAACGGGCGCGAACCCGTAACAGGCTGGGGATGATCCTAGCGATAGATCGTTAACGAGCTCTGGAACGCTAGGGGACAATGGGAATGAGCTTCACGTTCGATACGACGATCAGCATCCCTGGTGTTGTTGGTCTGCTACTTTTCGTCGGGGGCATCATTGGAGGGTGGTACAAGTTTGGAGGACGCCTCAACATGCTCGAATATCGGGTTGGCGCGATCGAGGACACGCTCAAGATCCTGAGCGAAACCTTGAAGTCGATTTCCGAGACAGACAAGAAGATCGCCGTCATTGATGAGCGGCAGTTGGCGCTCGAAAAGAGCAATACCGCTATGCTCGAAACAATCGAAGGACTGCGGCGCGGAGAGGGCTACATCACGACACGCCGCGGCAATCTCGAGGGTGAGTACAGCCGCTAAATGCCTCAGAGGCGCGCCAACTTCTCGGTGCTCGTCGTGGTACTGTCGCTGATGGTTCTGCTGATACTACCGCACGCTTACCTGAAATCACCCCTTGCCGGCGTTAGCTCGCAGCGCCACACGCGCCAGCGCCGCCAGGTCGAATCCACTCAGCGCGGCTTTTCACCGCTGCCCCCTGTCGAGGTGCCCGTGGCTGAGCCCGTTGTCGGTGGAGCAGTGTCAGTCTTCCCGGGAGCATGGGGGGAAGCGCCCGGCTTTTCCTGCTCGCCCACATAGCCTGACTCGCCGGACTGTCGGGTCTTGGCACCCTTGTCCGCCTCCTCTTGCATCTGCGGGTTGGGGGCCGTCTGCTGCTGCGCCAGCGCCGGCAGGGCGATCATGGTTCCGCTCGCGACAAGCATCGCAACGATTATGGTTCGCATAGGTCCTCCCCGTCGTAGCGTCACTTTGTACGAATACGAACGCGCCGGTTCGCGAAGGTTTCCTGGTTCAACGCCATATTTTCAGGACAAGGGATGCGGCGCAGCCGCGCAGCTTATTCGATGAAGCCGGCCAGTCTTGGCAGCCAGAGGCTGATGCCCGGGAAATAAATGCACAGTATCAGGCCGAGCACCTGCCGCGCGCCGGCGCCGCCGGAACAATCTGCGGCTGTTCTGCTTACTTTCTGCTGCTGCCACTAGACATTGGCTGGTGACGCTATGAGAGAAGGCGATCGTGTCATTCTGCTGCTTCGTACAACCGAGAATCTGTCAGCCCGTCTTCAGCAGGAGGTGCAATTGAGTCGTACTGCCGAGGATCTATCAGCCCGCCTTCGGCAGGTGGTGATCTTGAGATCTGAACTGGAAGGACGTCTCGGGCGGCGACCACCTGATCGGACCGGCCTGAGCCCAGGAACCCGGTTCCAAGCTGACCGCTGAAACGGGACTCGAGGCTGATCGTTGCCGACGCGCTAGGCGTCTGGCATTAGCTCTTCTCGCTAGGCATGCTCACGGCACGGGCGAGGGGAGCGCCCGTCTTGGCCGCAGGCCTATCGGCCTTCCTCTCGTTTGGTAACCGCATCAGCCAGCTTTCGCCATTCCTCGGCGAGGCGCTCCCACGACTGTCGGTCGAGCGGGCTGACACTAGGCCGTCATGGCCTTCCTGAACTGCCGGCATTCCTAAACCGGCAGTAGGTCGGCCCTTTGGGCCTGTTCAACCTCCCAAGACTTGGCCGCGTCATCCATGCTTGGATACCGCGGCCTTTTGTTTTTGCGCTGTGAAAAGTGCCCGGCGGCCGATTTCCTCGTGGATAAGCGCGCTCGGAAAATGTGCGCCGTCTGTTCCCGCGTATTCTGAACAGCTTAGATTTCCGCTCGGCGATTCACCTTTTCCTGGGCGAGCAGCATCAGACCATAGGGCGCGGTCTCTTATGTATGTGGCACTTCGAAACGCTTCGCGGCAGGACTATCTGCCGAGCTCTGACCATAGGTAATTTTGCATGAGCATTCTTTCCGGAGATCCCCTGACGCAGCTTGCTTTCTCTGTCTACGAAAACAAAGGCGTCTTTGCCGTGCTTCTAGGGTCGGGCGTGTCGCGCGCCGCAGAGATTCCGACAGGATGGGAAATCACTCTCGATCTGGTCCGGCGAGTAGCGCTCGCCCAAGGCGTGCAAGAACAGCCAGATTGGGCGGCTTGGTATCGAGAAAAAACGGGTGATGAGCCGAACTATTCTACGCTTTTGGAAGATCTGGCCTCATCACCTGAGGAGCGGCGCTCGATCCTGCATAGCTACATCGAGCCGACTGAAGAAGACCGGGAAGGAGGCCGCAAAATTCCGACTGCCGCACACAATGCCATCGCTGATCTCGTGCGGAGTGGATATGTCCGAGTTATCATCACGACCAATTTTGATCGACTGATGGAGAACGCGCTGCGCGAGCGCGGCATCGAGCCGACAGTCGTTTCCTCGGTTGATGCGCTTTCCGGCGCAGAGCCAATCGCGCACAGCACCTGTTACATCCTCAAGCTCCATGGCGACTACAAAGACGCGCGTATCCTCAATACGGAGGACGAGCTTAGCGGCTACCCCGCGGAATACGATGTACTTCTCGATCGTATTCTAGACGAGCACGGCCTTATCGTCTCCGGCTGGTCGGGCGAATGGGATCATGCCCTCCGGGCAGCTTTTCTCCGTGCGCCAAACCGCCGCTACTCCATGTTTTGGACGGCGCACGGCACACCAGGGAGCGGCGCGCAGGAACTGATCGGTCACCGTCGTGCCCGTGTGATTCCGATAGCCGATGCTGACGGCTTTTTCCGGGGGCTTCAACAGCGTGTCGACACACTCGAGCAGAGCCAGCGTCAAAATCCCGTCGGCATCGAGCTGCTTGTCAGCAGCGCGAAACGCTTTCTTTCAAAACCTGAACATCGAATTCAACTAGACGAACTGTTCTCGCAAGAACTGCAGAGTGTTCTTGCAAGGCTTGACAGCCCAGAGCTTAGGGTGCCGCCGAATTGGGATACGGCGACCTTCCGCCTCTACGTGAAGCGGTACGAGTCAGCGGTTGAGGCGCTCGTTTGCATGGCAGGCGTCGTCGGCAGGTGGGGCGACGATACCGAGCTTGCCATTGTACTGGATACTATCCGCACTCTCTATGCCCATGCGGACAAGGTTGGCAGCGGCCTCGTCTCATATCTTGGGATGCGATCATATCCGGCCGTACTGGTGTTAACGGCCTGCGGCCTCGGTCTAACCCGAGCGGAGCGGTGGGGAGCGCTTCACCGGCTGTTTGATGCAGTCATTGAGCGCGACAACAGGCAGCCGGTTCGTGCCGTGGAATGCCTCTTCCTGTGGGCATGGAAGGGCACAGAAGGAGAGGCATGGAAACAGATAGAAGGTTTCGAACGGCACAAGACCGCGCTCAGCGACTACCTCCTCACGCTGTTTGGCGAATGGAGCAAGCGTTTCATCGGGCTGACACCCGACTTCGCGCTGGTGTTCGAGCGGTTTGAAATGCTCGGCTCATTGGCTCATCTCGAACGATACGACAAGGAACAGGTCCGGCAGGAGCTCGCAGGCCCGCCACACAATAGCTGGGCGTTCATGCCCGTTGGCAGAATCGGGTGGGATGAAAGCAACGCAGCGAAGCTCGTACCGGAGCTGCAATCAGAGCCTATGAAGACGGCATTGGTTCAAGCCGGATTTGCGAAGAACGATCTCGAGTTCATTGATCTTTTCATCGAGAACTTAGGGCGCATTGCCGGGCGGATGCGATTGTCGTGACTGCTCCGCACATAGCGCTTCGAGCAAGACCGAGTAAATCAGGTAAACGCCGGACATCGGGATATATTGATGCCAATCGCGGATCCGCTGCTTCTCGTGAGCTTTACTGCGGCTATCCTCTACCGGATGCGAAAGCGGTCCTCGTGGTCGATCACGCTTCCCAAGTCTCGCAGGTCGATCCATCCGCCGCACGCCTCGCACTTGAGGAAATATTCGCTTTCGTTCTCGGGCGGCCCTCCAACTCGCTCGCTAAGGTATTTTCCGCGGGGAATTCTGCGCTTCATGAGAACGAATCCATTACCCTCTCAAAGCTCGGATGCCTCCGGTTCTTGACCTTAACTCCAGTGATCACAACGGACGGCCCGGACTCGGATCATAACTATGAGGAATTTGCATTTTAGTAGAATGCTACCATCCACAAGGAACTCTCTCGCTGTGAGAGGTATTGCTTGCGGAGGAGCGGTCTGCACAGCAGAGTTGATCGTATTCGGTCATCCCTGCACCATCGCTGCCCCCAGCCCCCGG
Source organism: Bradyrhizobium sp. Ses1 (assembly GCF_059512365.1). Lineage (NCBI taxonomy): Bacteria > Pseudomonadati > Pseudomonadota > Alphaproteobacteria > Hyphomicrobiales > Nitrobacteraceae > Bradyrhizobium > Bradyrhizobium sp. Ses1. The sequence goes on along the minus strand of NZ_JCAMOQ010000025.1, from coordinate 10,441 downwards.
CAAGGATGAACGAACCGAGGCCCAGAGGGTTCGTCCCTTTGTGGCCTCGTTTGTTTTCTGGGGTGGTCCATTCTGCGCCGCACCGACTGCCCCGTACTCAACCGGATAGCGAATGATCACCCAAACGGGCAGCATCACGCACGACGACCCACCCGGCCGCACTCGGGAGGTTGCACGCGAGGCCCGTGGAATCGCTCCCTGCGGGCCTCGTTCCTTTTAGCCGGAGAATCTGTGCTGAGGCGGCCCACCGGATCGCACGTTCTCTCTTTCCTGCTCGACTTCTTCCGCGTCCTTGTCGTCGATACTCATGATCTCGTTGTTGGCCCGGTGGCTAGCCTTGAGGAGTTCATCAAGCTTCGCGTGAATAGCTTGTGTGTCGCGGTGCTCGGCCCGTTGGATTACCAGGGTCATGCCCCAGGTGGCGAGCGTGGCTATCGAGTGCCATTCCAAGGCGGTCCCGAACGTAATCCAGGCGATAACGTACAAGCCGAAGATCGCAAAAGCTATTGGACGTGCAGTGAGCACTCCTAAGTTTGTCAGACAGGTGCGGACGCTCTCGGAAAACATAACGCGAGCAACGTCTGTAATAGATAGAGGTTCCAAGTTGCGCTAATCGGCCTACTGCGGCTTATCCTCTTCCGGATGCGGTAGCGGCCCGGCGTGGTCCATCACGCTGCCCATGTCTCGCATATCGATCCAGCCGCCGCAGATCTCGCATTTGATGAAATGCTCGGCTTTATCGTTCGATGGATCGCGGAAGCTCTGATCGACGTATTTGCCGCGGGGGATTGTCGAGCGCTCGGCCATGACTTCTGGATCATCAACCGAGACATCCGCCTCGAAGTCGTCAGGCATCTCCGGTGGGGAGCCCGGTTGCAGACCGGGCAGGGCGCTCCGGCTCCGCCGCATGGGCATGCGCGCGGTCCTTCCCATGGCGTATTTCTATGGTTCTCGCAGACCCAGCGAGTGTTGTCACAGTTCGCGCAAAACTGGATCATGAGAACGACTCCTTCACGCGCTCAGACTTATGATCCATTTGGGCTGCTTCCATTCGATGTGAAGCGTGCCACAGACCGTGATTTCTGATGAGTGTAGCTTCCGTGACAGCCAAATGGGAGCATCCCGCTCTATTTGGCTCCGAAACCACAGGAGAGGAACATGCTGAGAGGTCTAGCAATTGCCTCTGGACTGGCAACTACGTCCATACTTGGACTGGCAACTATCTCCATACTTTCGGTCAACATAGCTAGCCCAGCCTATGCCGCCTGCAGGGGCAACCTTGCACATTGCGATAGCGTGACGATCCTTGTGTGCGACGAGGACACGTTCGTCGGCGGTAGTGACATGGGCAACGCTGAAGATATCGCTCGGATTAAGGCCCGTAGCCGCGGTTACGATCCCGATAGAGATTGCAAGGTGAGATCGCGTTGACAACGGACATTAGCCAACTTTCTGACTTTGATCTATCAGGGTGTAAGATGGAAGGCACGCTATTCTCATGGCGCGCCTTCCAACTGAAATGTATCCGCGCGGAGCGGGACCCGTTCCACATGCGGCGCTGTGTCAGGTACACTTGACGCCGCTCGTCCACTGTAGAAAGTGCGCCATTGGGCCGCGGTTGCTGTTTCACCGCTTCGCCAGCGGAATGACTGCTCGCGGCGGGATTCGCTGGTAGTCGGAATCCCGAGCCAGCGCTGTTCGGGAGATAAAGCTCCCAACGTAGGAATTCGGCCCATGCCCGCGCCGTAAGAACCGCTGCTCGTCAGCGGTGAGGTCGAACCCGCGAATCTCCCCGCGGTTACCTGCAGGAAAACACTGGCCCGGCTGCTCCAAAAAGGAGTGGCCGGGCTTTTTTGTTTCAGAGTCCCGGGTTGCGCGACCTGGTCGAGCGTGGATCGATATTCGAAGCCACCGATCGCGTTTAGATGGAAGAGATCGAGCCCTACGACGTCGTCAACTCGTTCAATAGGCAATCGGCAGCCCCCCCGATCAGGCTGAAGCGTCAGCTTGCTACCGCGATCCAAGGGGAATCTGCTATTGCAACTTCAGGTCGATGGGAGTTGGATAAGTGCGAGCCATAGCACGCCGCGCAACCGCGAGTCTCGTCTATGATCAATGCACTCGTCCCCCGCCGCAATACCCATTTGGCGAATGCTCAAAGACGCCTACTTGCAGCTCAGTATGTCCGTATGTCAACGGACAAACAGAGCTGTTCCATTCAAAACCAAGCTGCTGCCATCGCAGCCTATGCGCATGCGCACAGCCTAACTATCGTCCGCACCTACGCCGACGAAGGAGAGAGCGGTTTAAAGATTACGAACAGAGCCGGATTGGCGAGCCTGATGGAGGATGTTCGGTCAGGACAGGCCGACTTCGATCATCTCCTGGTCTACGACGTCAGCCGATGGGGACGCTTTCAGGACATTGACGAAAGCGCACACTACGAGTTCCTCTGCAAGCAAGCTGGCATCAAGGTCGTCTATTGCGCGGAGCAGTTCGACAACGATGGGAGCCTACTGTCGAGTATCATAAAGAACCTGAAGCGGGTGATGGCCGCGGAGTACAGCCGCGAACTATCAGCAAAGGTTCTCGATGGCGCCTGTCGACTATCGCGATTAGGTTTTCGAGCGGGTGGAAGGCCAGGCTACGGGTTGCGACGGGAGCTTGTTGATGAGAACGGGCGCTCGCGGGGCTTCTTGCAACCCGGTGAGCGCAAGTACCTGCAAACCGATCACGTTATTCTCAGACCGGGGCCCGAACATGAGCAAGAGATCGTTCGGAAAATCTTCAGGCGGTTCGCAATAGCAAAATGGTCTCAGGTTGAGATCGTTCGGCAACTGAACAAGGATGGCGTACTCACATTAGATGGAAGGCCGTGGACCACGTCGGCCATCCATTACTTGCTGCAGAACGAAAGCTATATCGGAAACGTCGTTTATAACCGAAAAACCTTTCACCTTGGCCAGCCTCAAAAGCTAAATCCCCCCGAGCGATGGATCAGGAGCGAAGGTGTCCTTCCTCAAATCGTGGAGCCGGCCCTCTTCTGGCGAGCCCAACAAAGGTTACATGATCATTACAACAGGCTGTCCAGCGAGGAAATGCTGAAGCGGTTGCGGTTGCTGCTAAAGAGGCAAGGAAAACTCACCAGACGGATTATTGATGATGCCCCAGGCCTGCCTTCTGCAGCGAACTACCAATTGCGGTTTGGGAGCATACGGGCAGCCTACAGACTTATCGGCTATGAAGCTACTATCGATTGTAGCTATCTGGAAACACGCGAAGCGTGTGCTGCGATGATCGCCGATTTGCGAACTCAGGTTGTCGATGCGCTCGAGAGGGCGAATTGCAGATCAACCTTGAAGGAGCACGAGACGCTAGTGGTAAACGAAGAGACTGCCATCTCCTTCCGCGTCGCGCGCTACTGGCGTGCGAAGGGCAGAAAGCCGATTTGGACCGTTCGGCATGGCGCTCGCTTGCCTGACGGGTTCATTCTCGCCATTCGGCTGGACGAAACGAACAGGACACCGCTGGACTATTTCTTGCTACCGACTGAAAAGGTCGCGCGGCGGAAAATCTGCTTCAGCGAGAAAGGCTGCTCTCAATACCGCAACCATCAGTTTTTATCCGCTCAACAGGCGGTAGACACCGTGGTCAGTCAGGTGCAAAGCATCCGACACGCCCGTACAAGAGTGCTTAATTACTGATTAAGTTATTTCGGATCACCATGAGCGAGAAGCCGATGGACGGCTTCGTAGGTGGTCCGAATGGATAATGCTGCACTCTATTTTGCAGTCATAGCGGGCTGGCTTGGCTTCAACGCTATTGTTGTCGCTTTCCTGGCGTACTGCGCCCCCGGCGATCGGCTTTGGCGCCGCCCGCAATTAGAACCCGCTGACGGCGGCCAAGACTCGCATCAGTCCGAGGAAGAGACCGCTATCGTGCGGATGCTCAAGCCGACCTGAGAACGCAGGCACGGCGAGCGGTACCGTCGCAGCCTGAGGCCCGGCGGTATCGTTGCGCAAGCAGGGTTGCCTCAGCTTCACGGACCATTTTGCGAAGAATATAGAGTTGGACCATACGGTGCATCATAACCTCGACCCGCTTAGCCAGGGCCTCGGTTGAGATCTCATTACAACCACTCATAAACACTACTTCCACGATACTATTAAAAATTTAGAATAAACAGTGTCTTAGTACCAGCGGGACCACAATTTTTCAAGCCGAGGACCCGGCAAACCTCATGACCGACCTCAATTCCCATTACCGGACACACCAGAATGCGCGGCGTAAAACGCCCGTGCGAGCGGATAAATGTCCGCGTGCGTGTTTTTGAAAACTGCGAGCGTTCTTCCGCGCCGTTGCCACCCAAGTCCGCCTTGGGTCAAAATGCGATAGATCACGATGCCACCGATAATAATGGTTGAGCAGGCGAGTAACTGGGCGACCCAGAAGCCGGGTTCGCCGAAGATGACGTAATCGTCAGGCATCGCGCAGCTCGCGGCAGGCAGCGCAAGTGACGGCCTCGTCCTTTCGACACTAGATCGCGTCGGCCGGTGCGTCCTTGCCGCAAAGCGTCCAGAACAATCTCACGTCGGCATGGATGTCGGCGCCTTCGCAGGCACGCACGACGCCGCGATGGCCGCGCCAGAAGATCGGAATGCCGTTGATGGTACGGAAGCTCGTCGCCGGCTCGGGCTCCGACCAGGCGCATTCGTCAGCGTCGTCCCTTGTTGTGGTCGGTGCGAACTCTTTGGGCAGGTCGGGCGCGGTGTCTTCATCGCGCTTATTGCAGAACGGGCATGGCATGCCGGCGCCGCCACAGGTGCAGGCGTGCACGCCAAGCCAGGGCTGGTCTGGATGGTTTTCGCAGACCCAGCGGCTATTATCGCAGCCGGCGCACCATTTCATCACAGCGTCCTCTTACTGTTGTCAGGACTCTTCGTCCGCTTTCGGCGCGCCATATAGATCAGCCGACCCGGCGGGTCGCAGCTCGCTTATCTGCTGCTCGACGACGATGCCCTCCGGATCGTTTTTCTTGAGCCATGATTGCGCCTCATCTTCGCTATCAAACATTTTGAAGGTGTCGCGTCCTTCGTAAATCCAGACGTTTCTTTCTGCCATTTGCTTAGCCTCTGTGGGCGGCGCTTCATTACATCATTCGGATCGGGAGACCCAATTCGCGGGCCTTGCGCTCGACTTCCTCAACGTCGCCGGAGCGGCACAGGAACGCCGCCGCCTCTTCTATCGTGCTGCCGTTCGTGAGCGATGCCTTCAGATCGTCAATGTCCATCTCGGTCCACTCTGCGCCGTCGTAGATATCCTCATTCCGGCCACGGCAGATTGCTTGCCATCTACTTCGTCTTACAGCGGCGTTGACCTTTCTACGGTCTTGTTGGTCCTCGGCGGAAAGCTGCATGACGGCGTTATAGATCGAAGCCGGAATAGAAAGGTCGCTCTCCGGAGGCTTGCTCGCCCATTCCCAAAATTGCTCGTATGCGTCCCTGGTCATGAGAACGAATCCTTCACGCGCTCAAAGCTCGGATGCGTCCGGTTCTTCACCTTGATCCAGTGATCACAACGGCCGGCGCGGTAGGGACGTTCCCTGTGCTTGGAGCCAGGTCCTCGAGGCTCATTTCGCAGGCGGCTCGGAACAGCTCCGGCCAAATCTCTACCTCCTCAAAGTGGGAGTGTGGACTGGTTCTAGGAACGAAACCTGTTGGCGATGGTCTAATTCGCGCTTTCGGCCGCGTCTCGGCTCCCTCAAAGCACCCCCGGCCGGAGGAAAACCCTGCTATCGGGTTGGCGGCCCCAGAAGTGATATCTGGGGTCGTTTCCCCGACCGATTCTGCGCCGCTCGGCTTCGCCTCCGGGAGCGACAACCAGAGGATCCAGCTGTCAATGTAGCTCGATGGCGCCGGCAGTTAGGCCGGGGAGCCAGGCGGTCGGCCTCTCTCCTTAAGTCGCCGGTGAAGCTTGCGGCCGGACCTCTGCGTCAATTAGCGGAGGCCGCTGAGCAGGACATCTGCGCGCGGTGCACGGGTCGCCGGACGCAGTCGGGATCAACCCGCCGCAGCGACGCGCCTGTTCCAGCGCTCGGTCGCCTGAGTGACCGTCATTGCCGTCGGACCAAATGCCGTGCACTTCTTGCAGACGACGTACTTCGGCACGAGATCGCTATTGACCCAAATCTCAGCGCTGCCGCAGAACGGGCAGGGAAGCGGAGCGGCTGGCGCGGACGACTGGTGTGTTAAATCGGTGGAGGAGCGGCCGGTGGAAGCGGCGCGGGTCGTTTGGCTCATGGGCAGGCCTCCTGTCGGGTTTGCCCGCTGCTCGTCAGGTCTCGACACTGACCAGCTCGAACGTTTTGCGAAGCTCGGTACGCTTCAGCGCCGCCTGAACCTCTTGATTATCCAGCAGCGATGCAGCCGATAGATCGTCGCTGCCGCATCGCGTGCCTGCTCAGGCGCTGTGTATTCACCAAGCCCGCGTCGAGCGGCTGCGTCGACGACAGTTTCGTAGTGAGTACGTATGGATATCTTCAATCCAGTTCATCATCCTTCGTTATGACGGCCTCGTAGCCCTCCGGCATCTCCGGCGGGCTAGCGTCGTCGTATCTGGCATTGCAGGATGGGCAGGGTGCACCGGCCCCTCCGCAGCCGCAGGCGAGGCGACCGAGCCACGGCTTTGTCGGATGGTTCTCGCAAACCCAGCGGCAGTTATGACAGCGCGCACACCATTTCATCTCAGAGGTCCTCCCGCACTCCCTTGAAAAAGGGATGCCGCACCTTGCCCTCCGCTGACTTTGCGCGGTACTCGATCTCGGCCAACAGTTTTGGCTCGACCCAGATGCCCTTGTGTGCGATCCGCTTTGTGTAGGGCTGCGACTTGCGGATCAGCGGCCTCAGGCGCTTTTGCAGGTCGGCTGCCGATGCCTTGTCAAAGCCGTGGTCGACCTTGCCGGCATAGATCAGGTCATCGCCCTTGCGCCGGCCAAGATAGATGCCGTCCCATTCTCCGTTGTCCAGGGCGAAGCCGGCGATGGTCAGGGTCTCTCGCTGCGCGCACGGCTTCTTCACCCAATTGCGACGGCGGCCCGAAACATAGGGGCTATTGGCGACCTTCGACACGACGCCTTCATAGCCGACCTTGCAGGTGTGCTCGAACATCGCACGGCCGTCGACCTCGAAGCTCTCGCTGAACTGGACGTCGGTCCCGGCGACAAGTTTCTTCAGAGCCGCCTTTCGTGTGGAGAGCGGCAGCTTCCGCAAGTCGTGGCCATTGAGGTAGAGCAGGTCAAAGACGATAAGGACGATCTTTTTCGAGCGGCCCTTCAGCTCGTTCTGTAGCACCGAAAAATCCGTGATGCCGTCCGCGGCGGGCGCGACCACTTCACCATCGATGATCGCGCTGCTGGCGGGGATGTGCCAGGCGTCGTCGGCGATCTTGCGGAACCGATGCGTCCAGTCGTGGCCGCGCCGGGTAAAGATCTTGACGGCCTCATTGGCGATATGGGGCTGGGCGCGATAGCCGTCGAATTTGATCTCGTGAATCCATCTGGCGCCGGTCGGTACCCGCTCGATCTCGGTGGCCAGCGCAGGATCGATGAAGCCGGGGTGGGGAGCCTTGGTGCCGAGCGCAGCCGGCTTCTTACTCTGGAACGCCACCGCACGGAACTCCGACGCCACTCACCATTCAAAGTGGAGCAAAACAATTCGTTCCGAAGTTTGCAACCTGTCGACAGCCTCGTAGGTTGTTTCCCCGTGGCATTACCGTCCCATTCAGAGGCGGCACCCTTGGTCCCAGTTCTCTTCCCCCGAGAGAACTGGGACTTTTTCTTCCACGGCACGCTAGGAACGGACGCTTTCGGAGCCGAGTTATGTGGAGGCACACACGGTCCCCTGACGTGTGTGGTGCAGTGGCGTGAACGGCAGCTCGGTCCCACCCCTGGCCGGGCTGCTTTCTTTGGGCCCCCTGCAGGATCGGTCGAACTTCCGATCTGGGAACCAGCGAACCCGTCCTATGTTTGCGTCATGACAACATTGGAGGCCAGAATGGCGAAAGCGTATAAAGCAAACGCCCTAAACAGGACCGCGCGCGGGTTGCCGGCGGGCAGCGCTATGAGATCGATTACGAACCCAAAAAGACTGGTCGATCCGCGCCGGCGGTGAAGAAGGCAGTCAAGAAGGTTAGGAACAGTCGCAAGCCGGTCGAAGAGCGGCTCGTGCGAAGGTGATCTAACGAAGGCGAACAAATCAGCTTACGCCACGTTTGTTCTTCGCATGACCTTCGGGTTACGAGGCTCGGTCTCCTAGGCGCGCCGGGCCTCGTCTCTTGCGCTCCGGGCGCTAGCTGCGGCGCTCTTCCGCCTCCCGGGCCATCCTCATCCACTCGTCTGCTAGCCGAAGCCAAGCTTCCTTATCGAGAGGGCTGATCATCTTCTCAGCCCATCGTCGGCATTCCTCGGCCTGCTTTCGACACTCCTCCGCGTCAGCCGCCGTCATTATTGAAGTCACCATCTCGAAATTGCGTCAGCGCTGCAAGAACACGAAGGGTTGAGCCATCGTTCCAGAGCTGGTTTTTCGGCTGCGTTCCAACTCTGACTTTTGCAAGCGTTCTAGGTTCCTACGGCCGGGAGGACGATTCTGGAGGAAGATGCCCATGCAGGAGTATCGCATTTTCATTCTGGGTCCGGACGGACACATTGTGGACCGGTACGATTTCCGGGCTCCTAACGATGACGCCCCGAAACAGCGCGCCAAGCAGATGGTGGACGGCCACGACATAGAGCTATGGGAACGAGGGCGAAAGATAGCCGAGCTGAGCAGGCAGGAGTAATCCGCGGCCCCATCGGCAGTCTCAAGCGAACAGTGCACCTTCCGGCGTGATCTTCACGTAAGTGCCGCTGTCGTGCCATCCAGAGCCATCCAGAAGCGGTCTAGAAGGTCAGTATTTTCTGAATTGACTTTGCTTGTTCCCGTGCCGAAACTTGCCAACACAAAGTAGGCGTCGGCGATGAAGGACTATTTGGCACAAATCGAGAAGCTCCGCAGAGAGGCAGCCGAATGCGCCCTGATACGCGACCTCGCAACCGACAAAGCCAAGCGCGACGTGTTTGACCGGCTAGCTAGCCATCTGACGGTCCTTGCGGACCAGGTAGAGTTGGCAGCGCTCGAACGACAGAACGGGACCGAAAACTAGGGACGCCCCAGTCGGCGCCCCCGCTAGGCGAACAGCTCTGCGCCAGCCGGCGTGATCTTCACATAGGTACCGCTCTCGTGCATCCACAGCCAGCCGCGATCGATCGCGAACTTGATGCCGGCGCCGTACTCGGCCGGCTTGGCTTCGTCCTGAGAAAGAAACGGCCAATTGATTTTCTCGATATGGATTCGGCCGTCCTGAACTGGTTCGATCGTGCTCGCGATCTCCATCAGCCGCCAAGCGGCTTTCTCCGGGTCGGCGTAGGGGCTGGGTTCGACGAATTTCATTCTGGTTTCTTGTGCCAAGGACGGCTGCGGTCGTGCAAGATTCGCCGCGCTTCCGCAATGTCCGCCTCGGTCAGGCGTCGATGCACCCGCTGCCATGCCGCTTTGAAGTTGGCCTTAGCGCCTTCGAGGTCCGAGCTGCTGCCGCGGAGATCTGGGAATTGCGGCACGTTCGGAAGGATGACGCCCCAGGTCCAAATATCCCGACCGCCAACACCGTGCGTTTTGTAGATGCGTCCGATCGGAAGGTCACCACCCCAGATGACCTGGTAGTCACCCCCGCGGGTCTCGCCACCGATGACGGTGAGGCGGAGGGGCAGTTCGTCAGGAGATGACATTGCGGGTGACCGGCCTTTGCTGCGGTAGATTTAGGAACTGGCGGCGAGTTTTACAGTTGCCCCGTTCCGGAAGCTTGGGTGTGTCCAGGTCCGGGCGCAGGTCTCGACCCCTTCAGGCGTCCGGACTGGACCGCGGGGCTTGAGTCAAAGTCGCAACTGCACCATCGCCCAAACCAGCGCGCCAAGCAGGATCACCGTTCCGCCGGCAAGCGCAAGTCTGGGTAGTGGGTCAGTTTGATTGTGGCAGGTTTGCTGGCTGGAAAACGGGTATTGACGGGATGGCAACGCGCGAGCATTTCACGATCTCAATAATTTGCCCCTCCTGCAAGAATGCGGGGATAGCCATCGTGTCTGAGAACGACAATCCGTCCAGTCTGGATTTCCGAGTGGAGCGCTATCCCGAAGGTTTTTCAGAAGATACTGAGGGCGGACATTGGATGGACACCAAGGTCCGCTGTAAGTGCGGAGAGGTCTTTCAGCCATGACTCCAAAACGCCCTAGTCTTGGCTTAGGACTGAGGTGGCGGTCGGTGCACAAACACGCCTTAGGCTGTGTGGACTCTTGGGATTCTCAAATCAGACGGAACGTGATTCAAGGCTTTCTTTTAGGAGGAAGCCTTGG
>NZ_JCAMOQ010000024.1:0-120856 GCF_059512365.1 Bradyrhizobium sp. Ses1 | reverse complement strand
TCGCCATAATCGACCTGGGCTTCCTCGCCGGGGTCAAACTCGAGACGGTCAAACTGTTTGGGATCGATGTGGCGCAGGGCACGCACGAAACGCTTGACGCTCTCGTAGCTGGCAGTGAAGCCGAACTGGTCAACCAGATCCTGGTAGATCGCCTGCGCATTGCGCTTCAGACGGACCTGCTGTTCGATCCAATCCCGATGCGGTTCACAGGCTGAGCGGGCGAAATCAAACGTCTTGGCGGCCACCTTCACTCCGATAGCCGGCGGTCGCGGAGGTGGGGGAGTTTGGCCATCGGCGGCCTCGGAGCCGGCGGTCACCCCGGGGGAATTTGCCTCCGCCGCTCGCCGGGACGCGAAAATCGCCTGGTAGCGCCGGATCGTCTTGCGGTCGATCCCCGTCAGCCGCTGGATCTCTCGTTGGCTCGTCTGGCGCTCAAGTAACGTGAATACAGTGCTTTGCAGATGCGGCTTCAAGACGTTCAACTCCCCGTCCCCTCTTCCCTAAAAGGGGGCGAAAATAAACGTCCTGCTACGCGCTTTGCGGCCGATCAGCCGCCCAGCCAGGCGGAATCAGGTGGGGGAGTTTGAGGTGACCTCACCCGGGGGATTTTGACCAACCGTCGGGGGCCATTGTGTTCTCTGTGTTCCTTTCGAGCGCGCCTTAGCGGCTGGGTGTTGTGTGTAATCAGCCGTCCGCAAAGGCGGATCGGTGAGTGAGTGCCGTAGAGGGTGAGGAGGGAATGGTACCTAGGGTACCCTTGGAGGGGTTAGATGCCTCTCCCTAGAGGTTGTAACTTGAGGCCGCTAAGTGGTTGAAATTGTTGCTTGCAGCCGGATTGATACTTGTCCTAATTGTCCGTATGAAATGCACTTATGGGGCGTAAGCATTTGATATTGCGGGCCCCTACAGCGCCGCTGTCCGCCCTTAGCGGGCTCTGAGGCTCGGCGGTACTTCCAGCGAAGCAACCACCCTGTTTGCCCCAGGAAGCCCGCTGTGCTCCTGGGGGCGGACCAGCTACAGCCATCTGTACGCGCCCCTATGGCCCTCCTAGGGGCTCCAATCGCCCTCTATCCTACTATGTCGGGACGTTGATCTGCTAAGTGCCTGAATTTGTTGCTTTCAGCCGAATGATACACTGTAGAGGTACGGGTTCCCACCGGGGGCCTCAGCGTGCGCCCAGCGCGCACTGGTGGGCCCCTACGGTACTTTGCAGGAAGCGCTCCCCCCTGTTCAGCCGAGCAGAGGCCAAGGGCTTTAGCCCGACTTTTTTGAAATAGGGGGCCCCAAAAACCATGGCCCAGGGTCCCATGCCCCATAGGGGACCCAAATCCCCCATCGGCCGCCTGGATGGCCGCTTCCGTGGGTCAGGCGGCCCAATGTTTCCCTGCGTTTAACTACGCAGCAGGAACCACCCGCCGACGGCTAGCACCAAAAGGATCAGCCACACCCACGCCCACCGGCCCTCCCGAATAGTCTTCGCCTCAAAAGCTAGCCAAGCCTCCGCTCGCCGCCCTTCGGCCTCTTCAGGATACACCCTGTCCAGTATGCGGTTGAGCGTGCCCTCGATCCGGCCGAGGCGAGCGCGGAAGTCGTTAACAGTGTAGATGACGATCCCGATAGCGACGGCGACCCCAATAGGCGTCCAGAAATCCACCACCAGTCCCCCATTCGCCCATTAACTGCACTCGCGCAGACCTGGAACATGGCGGAACCGGGTCGAATGGGCAAGGCGAGTTCCAGCGGGGGCAGGCAGGTGACTTCAGCCGAGCAGAGGTCATGGGCCCTTCAGCCCTCCAAGACGCGGTACACCGAAGCACGGCCAATCTTGAGGGCCTTCGCGATGTCCGACGCCCCCATGCCTTGCGCCCGCAGCGCCTTCACCTGTGCAGGATCAATGGACGCCTTGCGACCTTGGTACACCCCGCGTGCCTTGGCGTCCGCTATGCCCTCAAGCTGACGTTCTTTCCGCAGGTTGGTCTCGAATTCAGCGAACACACCGAGCATGTCCAAAAAGCACTTGCCCGCCGCTGTGCTGGTGTCGATGGGCTGCTCAGTGGCCTTCAGGGAAGCACCACGGGCCTTCACGGTGCGCACTATGTCCTGAAGGTCTCCAATGCTGCGTGCGAGCCGGTCAACGCGGGTGACCATGAGGACATCACCGGCCCGAAGGAACTCCAAGACGGTCCTTAGCTCCTCCCGGCCTGCTGTGGTGGTGCCGCTGCGCTTCTCTGCCCTGATCAGGTCGCACCCCGCCGCGCGCAAGGCCGTCTCTTGCAGTTCGAGGTTCTGGTCGGTGGTACTGACGCGGGCATAGCCGATGACCGTCATGAGGCGCTCCTGTCTCGTTAGGCTCTAGACCACGAGAACATGATGTCTCGAAATAGATAAGTCAACCCTAATAAGACAGGATATTCGTCTCGCCGCTGTGTCTCGGGAGGGCATACCCAACTGGGGCGGAATTTGCCGAGCCGCAAGATCAGCAAAGCAGGAGGGGGCACCGCGCGTAAACACCTGCGGCACTCCCAAGAGCCGAGACCTCGATCGGGATAGCTGGGACTACTCCTACATATATATAAATACCAACCGCGATTCGCTGGGGGCGGTCCATTGGCACGAATGACGCGCGAAGAGCGCGAGGCAGTCGCAGAGACACGTCTGATGCGTGTCCTGGGCACCATGACGATCGCGAACCAGAGGACGCTCGAGCAGAAGATTTCTGACGCCGGACCCTTCAACCAGCGCATCGATCCGCACGTTCTTTCCGATGTCCGAAGGCGCCTCATACACGAGGGCCGGATTGGTCGGGTCACCGCCGCCAACGCGCCATGGTTCTACGCCGGCAATACGCCGCCTGAGCAACGCGAGGCGCGGCTCCGCGAACTCGTCGCCGTTTATGAGCCTTACACAAGGATCGCCACCCGCATCGGGCAGGTGTTGGAAATTGCCACTTACCGCGCGCTTTGCCAGCTAGCTGACGCTGAGTTCTATGGCCGCTTCAAAGACCTCAAAGAGCACGACGACAGCTCCATGTATAGCAAGGAAGAGCCGCCACAGCACATCGGCACACGCTCATTGCATGGTGACGAACGGCTCGATTTTATCCTTCGTACCGCTGACGCTGGCTTCGTGGGAATTGAATGCAAGAACGTCAGACACTGGATGTATCCGCACGTCGATGAGATTAAGGAGACGCTACGGAAATGCATCGCGCTCAACGCTGTGCCTGTCCTGATCGCCCGGCGCATTCCATTCGTTACGTTCAACGTGCTCGGAAAATGCGGGCTCATCATCCACCAGACTTACAACCAGCTAGTGCCGGTATCGGACACAGCTCTCGCCGAAAAAGTCCGTGATAAGACACTCCTCGGCTACCACGATGTTAGGCTCGGCAATGAGCCCGACAATCGGCTCTTGAAGTTCATTACCAAGAACCTGCTGGCGGTCGCAGCCGAGGCGAGGGCGAAGTTCGAAGATAATCTGCACCTCTTAGAAGCATACGCTTTTGGCGACATGGGATATGAGGAGTTTGCGGGCCGGGTGCTGCGCAGGTCCCGCGGCGAGGACGAGCGCGGAACGCCGCCTTGGGAGTGAAAAAACCTCTACAATGAACGATCAATCGTCTTCGGAAAAAAAGTCCTCGTCGATCCGCTTGAATTGGACTGCACGGTTTACGCGCACCCCAATATCGTGCTCGATCATCAATTCGGTTAGAGTCTCGCCGTCCAACAGCACAACCCTTTGAGCAAGGTACCTTGCGAATTCGACAGCTTGCTGACTGAATTTCGAGGTGGTCACGAACACGCCCTTGCTTGCGCCAAGGCCGACCAAGCTACCTACGAAAGCCTGCACTTCAGGCCGACCGACCACATTTTCCCAGCGTTTGGCTTGGATGTAGACCCGGTCAAGCCCCAAACGATCCTCATTGATAACGCCATCGATGCCGCCGTCTCCCGAGCGGCCGAGCTGTTCGGCGGCATCCTTGTGTGAACCGCCGTACCCCATTCTCAAAAGCAACTCGATGATGATCTGCTCGAAAAAAGATGGGCTGTTTATCATTATCCGTTGAAGCAGCTCGGCCTTTAGGGCGGAGTGAATGGCCGCGTGTGCGGCTTCAATCTGCTCTTCCGGAGTTCTGTCTGAACTGAGCCCGGCGGATCGGGCGCTCGGCTCCTGGGTCTCTTCCCCGTCCGATCCGGACGCGCTGCCACGGTAGAATTCCGCAAACCCCGGATAGCCAAACAGTAGTTCGTTATCAATCCGGTCGGGGTTGCGGCCGAGCAGCTCACGCCCTGAGTCGGTCGCCACAAAGCGCCTCCCGGGGGCGGGTGCAATAAGGCCCGCTTTGCTAAGGTAGAATTTGGCCCAGTGCAGCCGATTATGCAGAACCTTCTGTCGACCGCTCGGGAGCATTTCGTCGCGCTCCGCGGTAGCTAACCCGAACTGATCCGCAATGCGCTGATCGATTTCAGGAACCCGAACAGACTGTTCTGCTGCGCATTTCAAAACCGGAAGCATTAAGGTCTGATAGTTAGGAATTGCCACTGCCCACCTCGAAATATTGTTCGATAACGATAGCTTCCGAGTCAGTCATCCCACGCGAACACATGCTCCTCCTTCTGGAAGGTGCGGTCGGTGCGATAGTAGCTCGTGATCGACTCGTCACCGTTGCCCGCGAAGTGGCCGTAGAGCCCGAATTCGTCGATGTCTTTGAAATAGAAGCCCACACGGAACTCGGCGAAGTGGTTGACATGGAACGCGGACAGATGGGCCGTCTCGAATAGCAACTCGCCGTCCTTTGCCTTCCAGAACAGCCCTTCGCGGTCGCGCCAGTTGTATTCCCGCATGCCAGTCTTGATGTGCTCATAGAGCCGCCTGTCTCTCATTCGCCGGTCGGAGGCGACCTTCGCGGCTTCCGCCTGCTTCTGGCTACGCCACAGAATGAACGCCCCCACAGGCACCAGCACGATCAGAAGTGACCAGTCCATCCCTCACCCCTCCCCTTCTCCTCGCAAGGCGCAGCTCCCCAACGCAGCACCGCCACACCGCCAACCCCGGTCAGGACCGACACGTCATACATCGAAGGGAACCCAAAGCCACTACGCCGGGCATCCGGGCCCCCGCTTGAGCCACTAACGGGCCCATAGAGGCCGCTGTTCTGTGCAGCTCGGACCCGTACGTGAACAAATAGGGAACAGGCGCAAAGCTTGTGCTATACGTGGATAACCACTGGATAACCGCGTGGAAAACACCGGGAAACTGTCTGCCGATGATAGAAGGAACAGGTCGGAAACGGCGAATGCTGTGATCGCCCACTGGGCACGCAATGCGCGAACGGAGGCGCAATCGTGTGGCCGGGGACCAAGGGACCCAATTCCCCAGGGATCACAACAATGGCTCGTCCAGCGTCGTGTCCGATACACCAGCCTGTGGCTGTCTGCGACTATGTGCGCATTCGGCTCGGGAAGGTGGAGTATGTGCGTGCGCACTGCAGGAGCCTACCGTGCCGATAAGGCAAGGCAGGTCTCCCGCAGCTTCTGGGTAGGTTCCTTAACGGGGCCGTTTGGGGTCGCTCGGTTGCCGCCGGGTGACCCCCTTCCGTTTTCAGCAAGGCCCTGCAAGGCTTGTTACCGTACGACGATTTGCCGCCGGACTACAATGTGTGGCGTGAGCACGAAGCCCTTGAAACGACTCACGTTCGGCGAAAACGTCCACAAGATAGTTACGGGTCGGGCGCTGCTGTTGCGAGCTAGGCGGCGGCTGATGCCTTGAAGTCTGCCGTTTGAAGTCGGGGAGGGCGGGTCAGGCAAAATAGGGTCCCGAGCGCGCGATATGGGACCCGCAAATCCGGCACCATTCCCATTGACGAAATCACCTGAGGAGGTGATGCCCGCCCGCCGCCGCGATCTCGAGCGCCCGCTTGGCGCTTTCCTGGCCCTTGATGTCGCGGAGGTCGAGCAGCGTCTCCTTCTGCTCATGCACCTTCGGCTGTGGGCGCGACAGTACCTGCGTGCCCTTGAAGTGATTGGCGATCTGGATCAGCGAGTGTGCGGCGATGATCTGGATGTCCGG
Source organism: Bradyrhizobium sp. Ses1 (assembly GCF_059512365.1). Classification (NCBI taxonomy): domain Bacteria; kingdom Pseudomonadati; phylum Pseudomonadota; class Alphaproteobacteria; order Hyphomicrobiales; family Nitrobacteraceae; genus Bradyrhizobium; species Bradyrhizobium sp. Ses1. The sequence goes on along the minus strand of NZ_JCAMOQ010000024.1, from coordinate 114,787 downwards.
GCTCGCCCACGCCGCCTCCGAGCCGCAGGCCGCCGGGCAGATCAGCCCCTCGTCGCGCGAATTGGCGCCGATCGCCGCCGGCAATACGCCCGCGACCGCCGCGATCGAGCCGTCCAACCCGAGCTCGCCCAGCACCGTAAAGCCGTTGAGCGCATCCGGCGGGATGGCCCCGATCGCCGCCATCAGCCCGAGCGCGATCGGCAGGTCGTAATGGCTGCCTTCCTTGGGCAGGTCGGCGGGCGCCAGATTGACGATGATCCGCCGCGCCGGCAAAGCGAGGCCTGAGGCGATCAGTGCCGAGCGAACCCGCTCCCGCGCTTCGGAAACCGCCTTGTCCGGCAGGCCCACGATCGCAAAAGCCGGCAATCCCGGCGCGACCTGCACCTGCACGTCGACCGCGCGAGCCTCGATCCCCTCGAAAGCGACGGTGGAAACGCGTTGAACCATGCTGCCCCCTTGCCACAATCGAGGGTAGCCGAAGGCAGCGCCAAGCACAAGAACATTACGGGAACGCGGGCTCCGGGACCTACCGCGCGGCCGTCCCAGAGCCCGGGCAGGCTTACAGCGTCATCTGCATCGGTTCGGGATAATAATGGAAGCCGTCGCCGACCTTGGCGACATGGCCGTAACCGGGCCAGGCGAAGTGATAGGACATCACCGGGGTCTTGTTGGCCGCCAGCATCTCCAGCAGTCTCACCCGCGAAGCCGCCGCCTGTTTCGGGTCGGTATCGTAGGAGAATTCCATCCGCGGCCGCTCCAGCAGCAGCACCGCGTGGTGCGAGAGATCGCCGAGGAAGGCGAAGGATTTGCCGGCCGAGCTCACCATGAAGATGTGGTGGCCGACGGTGTGGCCGGGCGCTGCGATCGCCTGCACGCCGGGCAGGAATTCCTGGCCGTCCTTGAAGAACACCAGGCGGTCGCGGACCGGCATGAGATTCTTGCGCGCGTGAATGACAAAGTCCTTCAGCGGGCTGCCCATCTTGCCTTCGTCGGTCCAGTAGTCGAAGTCGCTCTGGGCGATATAGACCTGCGCGTTCGGGAACAGCGGCTTGTCGTTGGCATCGACGATGCCGCCGATGTGGTCGATATGCGCATGCGAGCAGACGACGGCGTCGATGTCCTCAGGCTTGATGCCAGCCTCCGCCATGCTCTTCTGCTGGCGGCCGGTGGTCGGACCGAACGCTTTCGACGTGCCCATGCCGGTGTCGAACAGGATCAGCTTGTCGCCGGTGTTCACGATCGGCGAATTCTGCTCCAGCACGACATTGTCGGGCGACAGGAAATTGTCCGACAGCATCTTCTTCACTTCTTCCTTCGGCACGCCGGTAAACGTGCCGGAGGGATCGCCGAGCGGCAGCGGGCCGTCGGAGACGACGGTGACTTCGGCATCGCCGAGAATGAAGCGGTGCCAATAAGGCGTTTGCGTGCCGAGCTTCGGCGCGCGTGCCAGCGCGCTGCCGCCGAGCAGCGTGCTTGCACCAAGGCCGGCGCCGAGCGCGAGCAGGGACCTTCGCGAGACATTGATCGTCATGCTTTTCCTCCACATTTTTGTCGAGTTATCTTTGGCAAGTCGCCGCCTTGCCGCCCGCGAACAGGTCCTGCCCCGCGACTTGAAGGCGAGCAGGGGCATGCTGCGCCCGCTGCCGCAAGCTGACAAGAGGTCTCAGAGAGGAAGGAAGACGAACGGGCCTTACGATTTCGTGCGCTTTGATTCGATCACGTCCCAGATCCTGGCGGCCACGTCCGGACCGCCGAGCCGCGAGATAGCGCGGATGCCGGTTGGCGAGGTGACGTTGATCTCGGTGAGATAGCCGTCGATCACGTCGATGCCGACGAACAACAGGCCACGCTCGCGCAAGGCCGGGCCGAGCGTCGTGCAGATCTTGCGCTCGCGGTCGGAGAGTTCGGTCGACTGCGCCGCGCCGCCGCGCACCATGTTGGAGCGCAAATCGTCCGCCGCCGGCACGCGGTTGACGGCACCGGCGAATTCGCCGTCGACCAGGATGATGCGCTTGTCGCCATGCTTGACCTCGGGAAGGAAGCGCTGGATCACCCAGGGCTCCTTGAACGTCACCGAAAACATGTCGAACAGCGAGCCGAAATTCATGTCCTGGGGCATGACGCGGAACACCGCGGCGCCGCCATGGCCGTGCAACGGTTTCATGACGACAGCGCCATGCTCGTCGCGGAAGGCGTTGATCTCGTCGAGGTCGCGCGAAATCAACGTTGGCGGCATGAGCTGCGGAAAGTTCATCACGAACAGCTTTTCCGGCGCATCGCGGACGCTGGCAGGATTGTTGACGACCAGGGTCTTCGGGTGAAGGCGCTCGAGAAAATGCGTCGAAGTGATGTAGGCGAGATCGAACGGCGGATCCTGCCGCAGCAGGATCACGTCGAAATTGGTCAGCGGCTCGCGCTTCGGCTCGCCGAGCGTGAAGTGATCGCCGATCTCGTCGCGCACGGAAAGGACCTGCACCGGCGCCACCAGCTCGTCGCCGCGCAGCGAGAGCTTGTCAGGCGTGTAGTAGGAAATGCCGTGGCCGCGCTTCTGCGCTTCGAGCAGCAGCGCGAACGTCGAATCGCCGCGGATGTTGATGCGCTCAATGGGATCCATCTGGACGGCGACGTTCAATTTCATGGGCTTTGGGTCCGGTCTCTCGAGGAAGTCATGCGCTGGCGTCGAACGCCGCCAACAGATGGCGCGGCAAACGCTTGGGCGCAATCAGCATGGCGTCGAAACGCATATCGAATTCCGCATGTTCGGGATGCGCCATCAGCCAGGCCTGGGCGGCCGCAATGATGCGCTGCTGCTGGCGCGGCGTGACGGCATAGGCGGCCTCATCAAAGCTGGCGCGGGCCTTGACCTCGACGAAGGCGAGCAGGTTGCGCTTGCGCACCACCAGGTCGATCTCGCCATAGGGCGTGCGGAAGCGCTTGGCGAGAATGCGATAGCCCTTGGCCATCAGATAGGCCGCGGCGCGGCTTTCCGCCGATAGCCCGGTGCGGAACGCAGCGACCCGTTCGGGCGAGGCGAGCTTTGTGTCCGCCCCCTGCGGCGAGCTGCCGTCACTCTTGGCCATCGTCGCCCCGCAGTTCCTTTGCGAGTTCGAGGGCGCGGGCATAGACCTCGCGGCGCGGCCGGCCGGAAAGCTCGACTGCATGCGCAACCGCATCCTTGACGCTGTCGCGCAGGAGTGACGCGCGCAGCAGTTCGTCGAGCTGATCCTGCCCCATCACCTGCGCGTCCGCCGGCGGCGGACCGATCACCAGCACAAATTCGCCGCGCGTCTCCAGCGCGTCCCTGGCCGCCGCCAGTTCGGCGATCGGGGCGCGCCTGATCTCTTCGTGCAGTTTTGTCAGCTCGCGGCAGATCGCGGCGTCGCGCCCGCCCATGATCGCGGCGAGGTCGGCAAGCGTCTCCTGCACGCGGCTGCCGGATTCGAACAGCACCAGCGTTGAGTCGATCCTGGCGAGCTCAGAGAGCCGCGTGCGCCGGGCCTGTTCCTTCGCAGGCAAGAAGCCCTCGAAGAAAAAGCGGTCGGTCGGCAGCGCCGCGACCGAGAGCGCCGTCAGTACCGATGATGCCCCGGGTACCGCGACCACGTGGTGCCCGGCGGCGCAGGCCTCGCGCACCAGCTTGAAGCCGGGGTCGGAGATCAGCGGCGTGCCGGCGTCGGAGACCAGCGCGATCACGGCGCCCTCGGCCAGCCGCTGCAGGATTTTTGGCCGGGCCTGGGCCGCATTGTGCTCATGGTAGGGGGTCAGCTCGGCTACAATCGTGTAACGCTCGGTCAAACGGCGGGTGATGCGGGTGTCCTCGCAGGCGATCAGGTCCGCGCCGGCGAGTGTCTCCAGCGCGCGAAGGGTGATGTCGGCGAGATTTCCGATTGGTGTTGCAACCAGATGGAGGCCGGGAACCGGCTTTGGCGCGTTCAGCACATGACCGCCGATGGAAAATGTCCTGTTGGGGACGTCCATCCCGGCGTCAGCGCCGTATCTTGAGCTGGCTTTTGCGCGCATAGTGCCAATCTAGAGCATCATCCGGAAAAGTGGACACCGGTTTTCCGAAAGATCGTGCTCGAACGAAGAGTGCGAGAGCGCCGGCGCCATAACGCGCTTGCGTCTTGCGGAGGGGGAGCGGCTGTGCTGCGCCTTGGTGAGGGGGTCGCGGTCCACAGCGGGCAATTCACCATGGGGATAATCCCTTTGTTTTGGTTAACTATTCGCCGACAATATGCCTGATTCCATCCTCCATTGGTTCGGCAGTTGGAATCCCGGCCCGAACACGGCCGGTCAAGAGAAGAGACGAGATGGTGGGCCCGCATAGCCGCAAACCAAAATCCCCGGGTCTGCAAGGTTCCGCCGCGACCCGCCGGACAGCACTCGGCCTGATGCTGGGTGCTCCCCTGCTGGCCGCCTGCTCGGGGGTGCAGCAGACCCTTAGCCAGTTTACCAGTCCGTCCGGCTCGCCGCAGCCGGAAGCAGCCCCCGCCGGACCGCAGCAGCAGCCGCAGGCGATCGGCAACGGGCAGGTCAAAGTAGGGTTGATCTTGCCGCTGTCGGCGGCCGGCAATGCCGGCCTTGCCGGGCAGTCGATGAAGAACGCCGCCGAACTGGCGCTGGCGGAATTCCAGAACCCGAACATCCAGCTCCTGATCAAGGACGACGGCGGCAGTCCGCAAGGCGCCTCCCAGGGCGCGCAGCAGGCGATCGGCGAAGGCGCCGAAATCATTTTGGGCCCGCTGTTTGCGCAGTCGGTGCCGGCCGTCGCCCAGGTGGCGCGCGGGCGCGGTATCTCAGTAATCGCGTTCTCGACGGATTCGAGCGTGGCGGGACGCGGCGTCTATCTCCTGAGCTTCCTGCCGGAGTCTGACATCAACCGGATCGTCGAATATTCCGCGAGCATTGGAAAGCGCTCCTTCGCCGCGCTGGTTCCCGACAATGCCTATGGCAATGTGGTCGAGGCCGCGTTCAAGCAGGTGGCCGGCCGCAAGGGCCGCGTCGTCGCGTTCGAAAAATACGGCGCCGATCGCGCCACGCCGGCACGCACGGTGGCGCAATCGCTCGCCCAGGCCGATGCGTTGTTGCTCGCCGATGACGGTGATTCGGTGGTAGCGACGGCAGACGCGCTGACCGCAGCCGGCGCCAATCTGCGCAACATCCAGCTTCTGGGCACCGGCCTGTGGGACAATCCGCGGGTGTTCGCGAATCAGGCGCTGCAGGGCGGTCTGTTTGCCGCGCCGGATCCGTCCGGCTTCCGCGCCTTCGCGGGACGTTACCGCAGCAAATACGGCTCCGAGCCCGTGCGCACCGCAACGCTCGCCTATGACGGCGTTGCGCTGGTGGCCGCGCTGGCGCGGACACAAGGTGCTCAGCGCTTCCAGCAGGAAACGCTGACCAATCCTTCCGGCTTCGCCGGTATCGACGGCCTGTTCCGCTTCCGCGCTGACGGCACCAACGAACGCGGCCTTGCGGTGATGAAGGTTGCGACCAGCGGCGCCCAGGCGGTCGCGGGCTCACCGAAGAGTTTTGGGGCGTGATGAAGCGGCCGTAGCCCGGTGAAGCGCAGCGCAACCCGGGATTCTGTCGCGTGCGGATGGAGAGGCCCCGGATTGCGCTTCGCTCCACCCGGGCTACGAATTGTGCGTCGACTACGCGGCCAAATCCGCCACCACGGCATCCAGCACCGGGAAACCTGACTTGGTCACGCGTAGCCGTCCGTCGGTGTCGACGATGATGGCGCCCTCTTCGCGCAGCACCGCGATGCGGCGCGGGTCGAGTGCACGGCCTGAGAGCGACGCATAGCGCGTGGGGTCGATGCCTTCGGCGAGACGAAGCCCCATCAGCAGGAATTCGTCGGCGCGCTCCTCGCTGTTGAGCACCTCGTCCGTGATGACGCCGCTGCCATTGGTTTCGACACGCATCACCCAGGCTTCCGGCCGCTTCTCGGTCGCGGTGGCGTGACGGCGGCCGTTGATGTCGAGGCGGCCATGTGCGCCCGGGCCGATGCCGGCATATTCGTCGCCACGCCAATAGACGAGATTGTGCCGGCACTCCGCGCCGGGGCGGGCGTGATTGGAGATCTCGTAGGCCGGCAGGCCTGCTTGCGTACAGACCTCTTGCGTCACGTCGTAAAGCGCGCGCGCGACCGCCTCGTCCGGCGTCTGCAATTTGCCGGCGGCATGCAGGCCAAAGAACGGCGTGCCTTCCTCGATCGTGAGTTGATAGAGCGACAGATGCTCGGCGGCTTCCGCGATCGCATGCTTCAGTTCGTCGGCCCACATCGCGGGAGTTTGATCGGGCCGGGCGTAGATCAGGTCGAAGGAATAGCGATCGAAAGATTGACGGGCGACGGCGACCGCATCGAGCGCTTCGCGCGCAGTGTGTAATCGCCCCAGCGCCTTCAGCGAGGCATCATCGAGCGCCTGCACGCCGAGCGATACGCGGTTGACGCCGGCGGCGCGATAGCCGCGAAACCGTGTGGCTTCGACGCTCGTCGGATTGGCTTCCAGTGTCACTTCGACATCGGGAGCGACGCGCCAATACTTGCCGATCGCATCCAGGATCGCGCCGACCGTCTGCGGCTGCATCAATGACGGCGTACCGCCGCCGAGGAAGATCGAGGACACTTCGCGGCCGGGGACGCGCGCCGCGGTGGTCTCGATCTCGCGCGCAAAGGCACGGGCAAAGCGCGCCTCATCGATCTGCGTATGCCTGACGTGGCTGTTGAAATCACAATACGGGCATTTCGACAGGCAGAACGGCCAGTGCACGTAGACGCCGAAGGCTGCCTGGTCCCGGTCAGTCAAGGCATATCTCCGCCAATTTGACGAAGGCACGGGCCCGGTGCGACAGGCCGAGTCCGAGCGGCGGCAGCCCGTGCTTCTCGACGCTCGTCATCTCGCCGAAGGTGCGGGTATGGCCATCCGGCAGGAACATGGGATCATAGCCGAAACCCGCGGTGCCGCGCGGCGGCCACACCAAAGTTCCATCGGCACGCGCTTCGACCTCTTCGAGGTGCCCATCCGGCCAGGCGACGCAGAGCGCGGAAACGAAATGAGCGCTCCGGCGGTCGGGCGCCGTGGCGCTACGTTCCTGCAAGAGGCGCTCGATCTGCGTCATCGCGGCGGTGAAATCCTTGTTTTCGCCGGCCCAGCGCGCCGAATAGATGCCGGGGGCGCCGTCCAGCGCGTCGACCACCAGCCCGGAATCATCGGCAAATGCCGGGAGATCGGCGGCCTTGGCTGCCGCAATCGCCTTGATCGCGGCATTGGCGCGAAAACTGTCGCCGGTCTCCTCAGGCTCGCCAAGACCGAGATCGCCTGCCGAGATCGCCTCCACGCCATGCGGCGCCAGCAATTCGCGCATCTCGGCAAGCTTGCCGGGATTGTGGGTCGCGATCACGAGCTTTCCAGTGATTCGGCGGTGCATGGCCTATTGACTACGCCACTGCCATTTTCTGCAAGTCGACCAGCCGCGCCACGCCCTTGCGCGCCAACGCCATCAGCGCCAGGAACTCGTCCTGCGAGAACGGCGTCTTTTCCGCGGTGCCCTGTACCTCGATGATGCGGCCGTCGCCGGTCATGACGAAGTTGGCGTCGGTCTCGGCTTCAGAATCCTCGGCATAGTCGAGGTCGAGCACCGGCGTGCCATTATAGATGCCGCAGGAGATGGCCGCGACGTTGTCGCGCAACACGTTGGTTTTCAGCATGTTGCGGGTCTTCATCCAGTTGATGCAGTCGGCAAGCGCGACCCAGGCGCCGGTGATCGAGGCGGTGCGCGTGCCGCCATCGGCCTGCAGCACGTCGCAATCGACCGTGATCTGGCGCTCGCCCAGCGCTTCCAGATCGATGGTGGCACGGAGCGAACGGCCGATCAGGCGCTGAATCTCGATGGTACGCCCGCCCTGCTTGCCGGCGGAGGCCTCGCGCCGGGTACGTTCCAGCGTGGCGCGGGGCAGCATGCCGTATTCGGCGGTGACCCAGCCGCGGCCCTGGCCCTTCAGCCATGGCGGCAGGCGGTCTTCCAGGGTCGCAGTGACCAGCACATGGGTGTCGCCGAATTTCACCATGCAGGAACCCTCGGCATATTTGACCACGCCGCGTTCCAATGAGACGGGGCGCAGTTCGTCGGGTGCACGGCGGCTTGGCCGCATGGGAATCCTCCGGGAATTCGAGCGATATGGCTGGCGGTGCTTGTAGGAGCGGGCAGCCGCAGCGGCAAGCTTTTTGGCCGGCTTCCGGGCGGGTAATGCACGCTTGTCACCGGGCGTGTGGATGGTCAAATTAGAGGCAGTTGTGAGGGAGTTATTGTGGCTCAACACGAACCGGTTGGTTTGATCGCGCCGCACGCCGGGCTTGCCCAGCTCAACGAGCGTTCGCGCGACATTTTTCGTCAAATCGTCGAAAGTTATCTGGCGACCGGCGAGCCGGTCGGCTCGCGTAACATCTCGCGTCTGATCGCGCTGCCGCTGTCGCCGGCCTCGGTGCGCAATGTGATGTCCGATCTCGAACAACTCGGACTGATCTACGCGCCGCATACCTCCGCCGGCCGACTGCCGACCGAATTGGGCCTGCGCTTTTTCGTCGATGCGCTGATGCAGGTCGGCCATCTCACGGAGGCGGAACGGCAATCGATCCAGAGCCAATTGGCTACTGTCGGCCGCGCGCAGTCGGTCGAGGCAGCGCTCGATGAGGCCTTGATCCGGCTATCCGGCCTCACCCGCGCCGCCGCCGTGGTGCTGACGCCCAAATCCAATGCGCGGCTGAAGCATATCGAGTTCGTGCGGCTGGAGCCGGAACGTGCGCTGGTGGTGCTGGTCGGCGAAGACGGGCAGGTCGAGAACCGGGTGCTGAGCTTGCCGCCGGGTGTTCCATCCTCGGCACTGATCGAGGCCACCAACTTCCTCAATGCACGCATCCTCGGCCGTACGCTCGCCGAAGCGCGGCTCGAACTCGAGACCGCGCTGGGACAAAGTCGCGCCGAGCTCGATCAATTGACGCAGAAGGTGATCTCTGCAGGGCTTGCGAGCTGGTCGGGCGGCGACAATGAAGACCGGCAGCTCATCGTGCGCGGGCACGCCAATCTCTTGGAGGATTTGCATGCGCTCGAGGATCTCGAGCGCATCAAGTCGCTGTTCGATGATCTCGAGACCAAGCGCGGCGTGATCGACCTTCTGGGGCGTGCGGAAAGCGCCGATGGCGTGCGGATCTTCATCGGGTCGGAGAACAAATTGTTCTCGCTGTCGGGGTCCTCGACCATCGTTGCGCCCTATAGCGACGGCGCCGGCCGTATCGTGGGCGTGCTCGGCGTGATCGGGCCAACCCGGCTGAATTATGCGCGGGTGATCCCGACCGTGGACTATGCCGCGCGCCTCGTCAGCAGGATCCTCGGCGGCTAGAGCATTTCCGGTTCTGATGGAATCAGAACCGGAACTCTAGATTCTTGTTTTGACGCGCTTTCTTCACGCGAAGCGGTGTCCACCCTCGGATCAGGTCCGAGGGCATGCTTCGCTCGAAAACGCTCTAACCCCGAAACGGGGCCGGTTGCGCTTGATTTTCATGGCCCAAAGCACGATATCCGGGCCAGCCAATCCTTAACTGTTGATCAGACGTGATTTTTCGAAAAGGCAAGCCATGACCGATCCGAACCGGCCAAACGACAACGCCGAGAACCCGGCGCAGACAGGCGAGCCCGTGGTCTCGAAGCCCTACGTCATGCCCGACGATCCCGAACAGGGATCGGCGGAAGCCTTGACCAAGGAGCTCAATGAAGCGCGCGATCGGACGTTGCGCACGCTGGCCGAGATGGAAAACCTGCGCAAGCGCACCAGCCGCGAGATCGCGGATGCGCGCGCTTATGGCATCACCGGCTTTGCCCGCGACATCCTCGACATCGCCGACAATCTGCAGCGTGCCCTCGACGCCGTCCCGGCGGAGGCCAAGGCGGCCGCCGACCCCGGGCTGAAGGCCCTGATCGAGGGTGTCGAATTGACCGAGCGTTCGCTGCACGCCACGCTGGAGAAGAACGGCGTCAAGAAGTTCGATCCCACCGGCGAGAAGTTCGATCCGAACTTTCAGCAGGCGATGTACGAGGTTCCCGACCCCTCCGTGCCCTCGGGCACAGTGGTGCAGGTGGTCCAGGCCGGCTATACGATCGGCGATCGCGTGCTGCGTCCGGCGCTGGTCGGTGTCTCCAAGGGCGGCGCAAAAACCGCGCCGGCTTCCGCCGCACAGCAGAACTGAATCTGCTCAACGCATCGGCTGACGGAATGCTGTTAATGCCGGCCTCGACAAAGGCCGGCAGAGATAGATGTTATCGCGGCTGAATTCCGTCGCGCACGCTGCGGAAGCGCGGGAATGCGGTCGACCATTGATCGCGCGGCGAGGAGCCGATGATGCGCAGCGAGGTCTGCGCACCGAACCGCAGCCATTGCACGATGGTCACCGGCGTATTGTCCTTGCCGCTCACCGCATCGATCCGTGTCTCATAGCCGGGCTGGCCATCGATGCGGATCGGCTCCGACATCGTGATCCGTCCGTCGCGCACGCCGGGAATCGTGGTCGCGATCTGCTGGGCAAAACGGCCGCGATCATCGGGAGAGGCGGCGGTCGAGCCGATGATGCCGATGATCATGAAGGGCGCCACCTCGAACCCGCTCTTCTCGTCGCCATCGGCGACGATCAGCGCGGCGCCGGGTGCCAGCGTGCGGATGTTCTTGAAGTTCGCCAGTTCGGTCATCTTGAACGGCATCAGCCCGAGCTGCTCGTCGACCGGAACCTGATCCCGGATCGCGGCGGTCGAAAACATCTGGCGGACGGCGTCATCGGTATAGATCCTGGCGGCATTCTCCGGGACCTGCATGGCGATGTAGCCGGAGAAGGTCGGGCCGGGCAGGATCATCGAATAGCGCCGCACGGTGCCGGCGCCATCCTTGGCATTCTCGACCGTGTAATAGGCAAGGCCGGCAGCGGTCTCGATGCTCTCCGGCTTGATCCCGCCGGTGCCGCCCGGGTTCGCCTTGAAGGCGTTGGCGACCTCGCCATAGGCCTCCGCCGGCAGGTCGGTGACCAGCACCTTGACGCCCTGGTCCTCGGTCTCGAAGCCGGTGAAGGTTTTCGCGCGATTGAGCCCCACCAGCGGCTTCATCCCGACCCGGGCGCCCGGCGGAAAGACCACGTCCGCGGCAAAGGCGGGAAATGCGGCGGCAACGAACAGGGTGACCGCGGCGAGGAGGCGAATGGGGTTCATGTCAAGGATCTACCGGGTTTGGCATTGAAGCCGTTCAATGGGCGGCCGGTGCGGGCCGCAAGCTGTCGGGCCTCGTTCAGTTGGCCCGCTTTTAGCGGTTTTGATGGCCCGACGACAGGGGCGGGCGGCTCCATGCAGCCTGATGGCACAGGGTGCAATGTCGCAGCTTTCTTGCGCATTCGTTAATGTGGGCCCCAAGACCAAGCCTGGGACCAAAACAGAACCAGACAGGTCCCGGGCCGGACTGACACAATCTTTCAAACGTCAGTCTTTTCAGACCTCAAGGTTGCGTCCAGTCCTTGCAGGCCTTACCCCCCCTCCTATATGAGGCTCATCGTCGCAATATCGCGAGCATTTGAACGTGTGGGGGTTCGGTTCGGTGCGCCGTCAGGGCCCAGCCAACCTGCCTTAGAAAGAAGGAAATCAGAATCATGGGAAAGGTCATAGGGATCGACCTCGGCACCACGAATTCGTGCGTTGCCGTAATGGATGGCAAGAACGCGAAGGTCATCGAGAATTCCGAGGGCATGCGGACGACGCCGTCGATCGTCGCCCTCACCGATGATGGCGAGCGCCTCGTCGGTCAGCCGGCCAAGCGCCAGGCGGTGACCAATCCTGAACGGACATTCTTTGCGGTGAAGCGCCTCATCGGCCGCCGCTACGACGACCCGATGGTCGAGAAGGACAAGAAGCTTGTCCCCTACAAGATCGTCAAGGCATCGAACGGCGACGCCTGGGTCGAGGCCGACGGCAAGACCTATTCGCCCTCCCAGGTCTCCGCCTTCATCCTGCAGAAGATGAAGGAGACCGCGGAAGCGCATCTCGGCCAGAAGGTCGATCAGGCCGTCATCACGGTTCCCGCCTACTTCAACGACGCGCAACGCCAGGCCACCAAGGACGCCGGCAAGATTGCGGGCCTTGAAGTGCTGCGCATCATCAACGAGCCGACCGCGGCCGCGCTCGCTTACGGTCTCGACAAGACCAAGTCCGGCACCATCGCGGTCTACGACCTCGGCGGCGGCACCTTCGATATCTCGATCCTGGAAATCGGCGACGGCGTGTTCGAGGTGAAGTCGACCAACGGCGACACCTTCCTCGGCGGCGAAGATTTCGACATGCGGCTCGTCAGCTATCTCGCCGACGAATTCCAGAAGGAGCAGGGCATCAACCTGCGCAATGACAAGCTTGCCTTGCAGCGCCTGAAGGAAGCCGCTGAGAAGGCCAAGATCGAATTGTCGTCGACGACGCAGACCGAGATCAACCTGCCCTTCATCACGGCCGACCAGACCGGGCCGAAGCATCTGACGATGAAGCTGACCCGCGCCAAGTTCGAGGCACTGGTTGACGAACTCATCCAGAAGACCATTGAGCCCTGCCGCAAGGCGCTGAAGGATGCCGGCCTCACCGCCGCCGAAGTCGGCGAGGTGGTGCTGGTCGGCGGCATGACCCGCATGCCGAAGGTTCAGGAAGTGGTGAAGCAGTTGTTCGGCAAGGAGCCGCACAAGGGCGTCAACCCGGATGAGGTCGTCGCCATCGGTGCTGCGATCCAGGCCGGCGTGCTGCAGGGCGACGTCAAGGACGTCCTGCTGCTCGACGTGACCCCGCTGTCGCTCGGCATCGAGACGCTGGGCGGCGTGTTCACCCGCATCATCGACCGCAACACCACGATCCCGACCAAGAAGAGCCAGGTGTTCTCGACCGCTGAGGATAACCAGAACGCGGTCACCATCCGCGTCTTCCAGGGCGAGCGTGAAATGGCGGCCGACAACAAGATGCTCGGCCAGTTCGACCTGATGGGCATTCCGCCGGCCCCGCGCGGCATGCCGCAGATCGAGGTGACCTTCGACATCGACGCCAACGGCATCGTCAACGTCTCGGCCAAGGACAAGGCGACCGGCAAGGAGCAGCAGATCCGGATCCAGGCATCCGGCGGCCTCTCCGAAACCGACATCGAGAAGATGGTCAAGGACGCCGAGGCCAACGCGGCCGAGGACAAGAAGCGGCGTGAGGCCGTCGACGCCAAGAATCATGCGGACGCGCTGGTGCATTCCACCGAGAAGGCGCTGGCCGAGCATGGCTCGAAGGTCGCCGAGACCGAGCGCCGCGCCATCGAGGACGCCGTCAGCGACCTGAAGGAAGCCTTGAAGGGCAATGATGCCGAAGCGATCAAGGCCAAGACCAACGCGCTGGCGCAGGCTTCGATGAAGCTCGGCGAAGCCATGTACAAACAGCAGGCCGAAAGCGATGCCGCCAAGGACGCTGCGAAGGATGATGTCGTCGACGCGGAGTTCACCGAGGTCGACGACGACAAGAACAAGAAGTCTGCTTAAGACGCGGGCGTAGGATGATGACCCCCATGCCAAGAGCGCGCCAAGCGTCTCCATGGATGGGGGTCATTTTTCGTTAAGCCGGACACTGCATCTTGCCGAACGCATGGTCCGGCATGAGGATGAATTCGGGCGGGTTTGACTGATGTCTACCAAGCGCTGCTATTACGAGACCCTCGAGGTCGAGCGGAACGCGGACGAAACCAAGCTGAAATCGGCTTTCCGTAAGCTCGCGATGAAATGGCATCCGGACCGCAATCCCGGCGATGCCACGAGCGAGGTGAAGTTCAAGGAAATCAACGAAGCCTACGAGGTCCTGAAGGACAACGACAAGCGTGCCGCTTATGACCGCTACGGCCATGCCGCGTTCGAGCACGGCATGGGCGGCGGCGGCCCGGGCTTCGGCGCTGGTTTTGCCTCTTCCTTCTCCGATATTTTCGAAGACCTGTTCGGCATGGCCGGGCAGCGGCGTAGCGGTGGCCGCGAGCGCGGCGCCGATCTTCGCTACAACATGGAGATCACGCTCGAGGAAGCGTATCTCGGCAAGACCGCGCAGATCGAAATACCCGTCTCCGTCACCTGCGAATCCTGCTCCGGCACCGGCGCCAAGGCCGGCACCAAGCCGAAGACCTGCTCGATGTGCGGCGGCGCCGGCCGCATCCGCCAGGCCCAGGGCTTCTTCACGCTGGAGCGCACCTGCCCCGGCTGCCAGGGCCGCGGCCAGATGATCGAAGACGCCTGTCCGTCTTGCTCCGGCTCCGGTCGGGTCACGCGCGAGCGGACGCTGTCGGTCAATATTCCCCAGGGCGTCGAGGATGGCACCCGCATTCGCCTCGCGGGCGAGGGCGAAGCCGGCGTCCGCGGCGGTCCGTCCGGCGACCTCTACATCTTCCTGTCGCTGACCCAGCACGCGTTCTTCCAGCGCGATGGCGCCGACCTGCACTGCCGCGTGCCGATCTCGATGGTCACCGCGGCCCTGGGTGGCGAGTTCGATGTGCCGACCATCGACAAGGGTAAGACCAAGGTGAAAGTACCGGCCGGAACGCAATCCGGCCGCCGATTCCGCATTGCATCAAAGGGCATGCCGGTGCTGCGCTCCCGCCAGACCGGCGACATGTATGTCCAGGTCGTGGTCGAAACGCCCCAGAATCTGACCAAGAAGCAGCAGGAATTGCTGACGGAGTTCGAAAAGCTCTCCTCCGGCGCGACGCAACCGGAAGCGGTAGGTTTCTTCTCCAAGGTCAAGGACTTCTTCGGCACTCGGACGGGTACCTAGCGTGGTCGCGGAAGCGATGGGCGTAACAGTGCCGAAATCCAAATTGGTGCACGGCGTTATCGCCGAACTGCGTTGCGGTTCGGCGGAACAGATGCGCGGGCGATCTGCTTGACCATAACGGCTTCGACCTATACCTCTTTATGACTGTTTTCTGACAGCCGCTCGCGCGGTCCCGCCTGGTAGCGACATGCCCCTGCAATCGTCCGTGCGTCCGTTGAAGAAGCCCCGTCTCGACGACGAGGTCCGCTTCCTCCGGTCATGGATCGAAAAACCGCTGCATGTTGGCGCGGTGATGCCGTCGGGCCGGTTGCTCGCGCGCACGATGGCGCAATATGTCGATGTCAGATCGGAAGGTCCCGTCGTCGAACTTGGTCCCGGGACCGGTGCGATCACCAACGCGCTGATCGAACATGGCGTCGATCAGAAGCGGCTCGTGCTGGTCGAATACAATCCCGGCTTCTGCGCGCTGCTGCGCGAGCGCTATCCGCAGGCCAAGGTGGTGCAGGGCGACGCCTACAGGCTTCGGGAATCGCTCTGGGACGCTTTACCCGCGCCGGCCGCAGCGATGGTCTCCGGCCTGCCGCTGGTCACCAAACCGATGATCACGCGCCTGAGATTGATCCGCGACGCCTTCGCGACCCTGGCGCCGGGCGCTCCCTTCGTCCAATTCACCTATTCGGTCGTCCCGCCGATCCCGAAATCGCTGCCGGGCGTGTCCACAGAAGCTTCCGAGCGGATCTGGATGAACCTTCCGCCCGCCCGGGTCTGGGTGTATCGCAAAGGGCGGTGACACCCGCGCGTCGCGCGGCGGGTCTGCCGAACGCGATTCAAAAATAATGTCTGCGCTGAAAATACTTGTGATCCCGGGGTCGCTGCGATCAGGCTCGCTCAACGCGAAGCTCGCGGCCGTTGCGGCGCATGAATTCGCGCAGGCGGGCGCCGAGGTCAGCCGCATCTCTTTGGCCGATTTTCCGCTGCCGATCTACGACGGTGACCTGCAGGCAAAATCCGGCGTGCCGAAGAACGCGATCAATCTCAAGCGCATGATCGGCGCGCATCATGGCGTCCTGATCGTGACGCCGGAATATAATTCCTCGGTGCCGCCGCTGGTCAAGAACACCATCGATTGGGTGAGCCGCGTGCAGGATGCCCATGAGACCCGCGGCCAGGTGTTTCGCGATCGTGTCTTCGCCATCGCTGCCGCCTCCGGTGGCCGGCTCGGCGGCAGCCGCGCATTGGCGGCGCTGCGCCTCATCCTGTCGGCCTGCCAGGCCCCCGTGATCCCGAACCAGCTCGCGCTGTCATTTGCCGAACATGCCTATGACGATATGGATCGCTTAAGGCATCCCGCCGATATCGAGGCGATGCAGGCAATGGTGCGGCAATTGATCGACCTTTCTCAACGCATGATGTGAGGTGACATGCAGCCAGCCGATATCGCGCCGAAGGACCGATTGATCGTGGCCCTCGATTTGCCCAGCGTCATCGTAGCGGAAGCGATGATCGACAAACTCGGCGACAGCGTGAATTTCTACAAGATCGGCTATCAGCTCGCTTATGCCGGCGGCCTGCCGCTGGTGCGCGCGCTCGCAAGCGCCGGCAAGAAGGTCTTCGTCGATCTCAAGCTGCATGACATCGGCAACACGGTGGCGCGCGGCGTCGAGAGCATCGCGACGCTTGGCGCGACCTTCCTCACCGTGCACGCCTATCCGCAGACCATGAAGGCCGCCGTCGAAGCGCGCGCGGGATCGAACCTCAGGATTCTCGCGGTCACGGTGCTGACGTCCTATGACGACAATGATCTCCACGCCGCCGGCTATCGCTTCAACGTTGCCGATCTCGTCGAGGCGCGCGCCCAGCAGGCGCAGGTGCTCGGCGTCGATGGGCTCGTGAGTTCGCCGGAGGAGGCGGCCTCGCTGCGCAAGATCGTCGGGCACCAGATGAAGCTGGTGACACCAGGCATCCGCCCGGCCGGTTCCGCGAGCGGCGATCAGAAGCGCATCATGACGCCGTCACGTGCAATCGCCGCCGGCGCTGACTATCTGGTGGTCGGACGGCCGATCCTGGAAGGTGCCGACCCCAAAGCTGCCGCAGAAGCCGTCCAGGCTGAGATCGCGCAGGCGCTCGGATGGTAACAAAGGAGAAAAAGGGATGGCCAAGGGATATTGGATCGGACGCGTCGACGTTCACAACGAGGAAGGCTACAAGCCATACATCGCGGCCAACGCGGCCATCTTTCAGAAATTCGGTGGCAAGTTTGTCGTGCGCGGCGGCAAGTTCACCACAGTCGAAGGCCAGAGCCGTTCCCGCAACGTCGTGATCGAGTTTCCCGACTACGAAACGGCGCTGACTTGCTATCGCTCGCCGGAATACCAGGCCAACATCAAGGTCCGCCAGCCGCATTCGATCGCCGATCTCATCATCATCGAAGGCTACGACGCGCCGCAGTCCTGAGCCGGCCTTCTTCGCAAGAAGGTGACGAGCCACGCGTTGTCCGAATAACAGTCGACAGGAAATGATCCTGCGCTGGATAGCTGATAGGCTTCGGCCAGATGATTGCGACGCCGTCCACCATATCCACGAGCTTCATACGGTCCGTCGCAGCGATCGCGACCGCAGCCGGCTTTGCCGGCTCCGCGCGCGCGGAGAACATCGAGCTTGGAATGCCCGTCGGCTGCGAGATTGGCCGGACCTGCTACATACAGAACTATGTTGACGACGACCCTTCGCAATCGAGCCGCGATTATAAATGCGGCACGCTCACCTACGACGCACACAACGGGACGGACTTCCGCATACCCTCGCTCGCGGCGCAAAGATCCGGCGTGGACGTGCTCGCTTCCGCAAGCGGCCGCGTTCTTCGCATGCGCGACGGCGTGCCCGACGCCACCGGCAAGCCAGCTCGCGAGGCCGTGCGCGATGTCGAATGCGGCAACGGCCTCCTCGTCGAACATCCTGGCGGTTGGGAAACCCAATACTGCCATATGGCCAATGGCAGCCTGGCGGTGAAGCCCGGCGACGACATCGCCCGCGGGCAGCGGCTCGGCCGCATCGGTCTGTCGGGTCTGACCGAATATCCTCATCTGCATTTCATTGTGAGGTACAAAGGAGCCGTCGTCGATCCCTTCGCTTATGGTGCCGTTCCCGGCTCATGCGGCAGCGGTGAATCGCTCTGGCAGCCCGCGCTCCGCGCCAGGCTTGCCTATCAGGAACGAGCGGTCCTGAACGCCGGCTTCATGAATGGTCCGCCGACCATGGAACTCATCGAGGAAGCAAGTGCGGAGGGGCAATCCGTATCCGCCGATTCCCCCGCGCTTGTTGCCTTCGTTCGTGCCATCGGGCTGAAAGCGGGAGACACCCAGGGGCTGGTGATCAAGGACCCGCAGGGACAAGTTCTCGCCGAAAATCGAGCCGCACCGCTTCAGAGCAACAAGGCGCAGTACATGTTGTTTGCGGGAAAGAAGCGCCCGCCGAACGGCTGGGGCCGCGGCACCTACAAGGCAACCTATACTGTCGAACGCGACGGCCAGGTCGTCTTGGAAAAGCAGTTGGAACTAGCACTATAGCCATGCGGGATGGCGTCCTGAGCGATCCCGCCGGCGGGGCCAGGTTGGACTATCGTTCTGCCCGCCTCGTTTCCAGCTTTTGCTTGCCTATGGGAACGTCTCGCAAGAGACTCGGTTGCCGGAATGGCCTGCGCCCGCTATAGGGCGTGGTGAGGGATAAGCCATGGCCGATATGCGCTTGATCGTTGCAGGGGCCGGCGGCCGGATGGGCCGCGCCTTGACGCGCGCCATCTCGGAGACCCCGGGCGCGGTTCTGACCGGTGCGCTGGAAGCGCCCGGCTCCGACCTTCTCGGGGAGGACGCCGGCGTGCTCGCGGGCCTGCCGGCCAACGGCGTCAAGTTATCGGCTGATATTTGGTCGCTCTCGGCCAATGCCGACGGCATCCTGGATTTCACCGTGCCGGCGGCAACGATCGCCAATGTCGCGATCGCGGTCCAGCGTGGACTCGTCCATGTCATCGGCACCACCGGGCTGTCAGCGTCCGACGACGCGGTGATCCGAAGCGTCACCAACCGCGCCGTGGTGGTGAAATCAGGCAATATGAGCCTCGGCGTCAACATCCTGGCGGCCGTCGTCAAGCAGGTCGCGAAATCGCTCGACAACGCCTTCGACATCGAGATCGTCGAGATGCACCACAAGGCCAAGGTTGACGCGCCCTCCGGCACCGCTCTCCTGCTCGGCGAAGCCGCCGCCGCCGGCCGCGGTGTTGCGCTCGAGAAGCACTCGGTGCGCGGCCGCGACGGCCACACCGGGGCGCGCCGCACCGGCGATATCGGCTTTGCGTCGCTGCGCGGCGGCACGGTGCCCGGCGACCACAGCGTGATCTTCGCCGGACCGCATGAGCGCATCACGCTATCGCACCTTGCCGAGGACCGCATGATCTTTGCGCATGGCGCGATCAAGGCGGCGCTATGGGCACATGGCAAGGAGCCCGGGCTATACTCCATGATGGATGTGCTGGGGCTGTCCGACGTCTAACGCATGATCCGGAAAAGCGGGACCGGTTTTCCGATATGATAATGCTCAAACAAGAACGGAATTTGGAATGAGCGATCGTCTTCTCGTGCTGGTGCGCCATGGCCAGAGTGAATGGAATCTGAAGAATCTCTTCACCGGTTGGAAGGACCCCGGTCTTACCGAGCAGGGCATCGCTGAAGCAAAAGAGGCCGGGCGCAAGTTGAAGGCGCAGGGACTGTCGTTCGATATCGCCTTTACGTCGGTGTTGAAGCGCGCGCAGCATACGCTGGATCTGGCACTCGCCGAAATCGGCCAGACCGGATTGAAGACGCTCAAGGACCTCGCGCTCAATGAACGCGATTACGGCGATCTCTCCGGTCTCAACAAGGACGACGCTCGCAAGAAGTGGGGCGAAGAGCAGGTCCTGATCTGGCGCCGCTCCTACGACGTCTCGCCGCCCGGCGGCGAAAGCCTGAAGGATACGCTGGCGCGCGCGCTGCCCTATTACGTGCAGGAAATCCTGCCCTGCGTGCTGCGCGGCGAGCGCACGCTGGTCGCCGCCCACGGCAATTCGCTACGCGCGCTGATCATGGTGCTGGAAAAACTGTCGCCCGAGCAGATCGTGAAGCGCGAGCTGGCGACCGGCGCACCAATCATCTACCGCCTCAACGCCGACTCCACCGTCGCCTCCAAACTCGACCTGGCGGCGTGAGCGGCAGCGTCGAGATATCCGTTCTCGACGCGCCCGTACCGGACGCAGCCCTCGAGCAACTCGCATCGGTCCTCGTCGATTGTGTCGAGGGTGGCGCCAGTGTCAGCTTCATGGCGCCGTTCTCGCAAGCCGACGGGCTTGCGTACTTTCGTAAGGTCGCGGACGCGGTCGCGTCAGGCGCGACTGTCCTGCTTGCAGCAAAGCTCGATGGCAAGATCGTCGGCACGGTCCAGTTGGGTCTCGACACGCCGCCCAACCAGCCGCACCGCGCCGATCTGAAAAAGATGCTGGTACACCGTTCCGTCCGTGGGCGCGGCATCGGCGCAGCTCTAATGGCGCAGATCGAAGTCGAAGCCATCAGGCGCGGCCGCTGGCTGCTCGTGCTCGACACCGTGCCGGGCGAGAACGGCTATCGCCTCTACAAGCGCGCCGGCTGGACCGAGAGCGGGATTATCCCGAACTACGCGCTGTTTCCTGACGGCGCGCTCTGCGACACGGCGGTGTTCTGGAAGCGGTTGGATCGCTGATCGTGCGATGGGTTTCGCTGCGTTCTGCCTATCCTGCGAGCTGCTCCACTACTGCAATCCCAACTGCCCGGCTTCCCAGCCGAGCATCGCCTGCTTGCGGGTGATGCCCCAATGATAGCCGGTCAGCGCGCCGCTTTTGCCGAGCGCGCGATGGCAGGGCACCACGAACGACACGGGGTTGCGGCCGACTGCGGCGCCGACGGCGCGCGAGGCCTTCGGGCTGTTGATCTTGCAGGCGATGTCGGAGTACGACACTGCGCGCCCCATCGGGATCCTCAGCAACGTCTCCCACACCCGCACCTCGAAATCGGTGCCGATCAGGACCACGCGCAGCGGCTGGTCTGGCCGCCATAGTTTCGTGTCGAAGACACGCTGTGCAATCGGAGCGGTGCCTTCGGCGTCCTCCACATAGGTCGCGTTCGGCCAGCGCCGGCGCAGGTCGGCAAATGCGGTTGCTTCGTCGCCGGGATCGGCGAAGGCGAGACCGGCCAGACCGCGGCTGGTGGCGATCACGATCGCGGTTCCGAATGGCGAGGGGTGGAAGCCGTAGTTCAGCGTCATGCCGGCGCCGCCAATCTTCCATTCGCCCGGCGACATCGCTTCATGGGTGACGAAGAGATCGTGCAACCGGCCGGGGCCTGACAGTCCTGAATCGAGCGCGGCATCGAGCACACTGGCGGAATCGCGGAGCAGGTTCTTGGCATGATCGAGGGTGAGCGCCTGCATGAACGCCTTTGGCGTGAGCCCGGCCCAGCGGCGGAACAGGTGATGCAACTCGTCCGGCGTCACACCGGCGGCGTCCGCCACCGCCTCGATGGTCGGCTGCGCGCGCCAACGCTCGGAGATGAAGGCGATCGCGCGCCGTACCGAATCGTAGTCGCGCTGCGCGGCACTCTGGAGGCCCGACTTGGCCAAACGCTGGTCGTGGATGGCGAGTGTCATCATGGGTGCTGATTTAGGGCGCATGCGGCGGTTCAGCCACCCGTTTTCCGACAACCCTCAATGGATCGGATTGTAGATCGGCCCGCGCCTGGCGGCGTTCAGCGCGGCAACTAAGGCTTTGGCAAAGCTAGCTTTTTCGTCTGGACCCAGGAAGCTGCCGATGTCGACCCGGCGTCCCCTGGAAACCAGATAGAGCCGCTCGATGCCGAACTCGGCGTCGACCTGCTGCTCGAACTGCACCCAGAGCGGATTGAGCACCCATTCCGCGATATGGCCGTGATGGTTGACCCGGCGCACCCGCAATTCCGATGGCGTCACTGTGATTTCCTCGCAGGCCTGGGCGGTCCGGAAATTGACGCGGAAGGCCCAGTAGATGACGAGCACGTCGAGGCCGAAGAAGCCGAACACCGGCCAGGCGCCCATCCACCAGAATACGGCGCCGGCCGCAAAACTGACCGTGCTGACGATGCTCATCAGCACGATGAAGCCGGTACGATTGAGCGAGCGGTGCGGCGTCAGCAGCGCCGAGAACAGCTCTGGTTCAAGCGTGGGGTCAAAGTCGTTGCTAGCAGTCATGGCGTACCAGTATATGGCCGATCATGGCCAAAATCATCCGCGCTCAACGCGCCAGGAAACCCACCGTTCGATCGTCGCCGAAAAAATCGGCAAAGAAGCCGGTGGCGAGGCCACCCGCTCGCGCGGCAAAGAAATCCCTTAAAGCCCAGAAGCCCTGGACTCCGGCCGAAGTGCGCGAAGCGTTCGAACGGTTCCGCAAGGCCAACCCGGAGCCGAAGGGGGAGCTTGAGCATCTCAATCCGTATACGCTGCTGGTTGCCGTCGTGCTGTCGGCGCAGGCGACCGATGCCGGCGTCAACAAGGCGACGCGGGCGCTGTTTGCCGTCGCCGACACGCCGCAGAAAATGCTCGCGCTCGGTGAGGAGAAGCTGCGCGACTATATCAGGACCATCGGTCTCTATCGCACCAAGGCCAAGAACGTCATCGCGCTATCCGAGAAGCTGATCTCGGATTTTGGTGGCCAGGTGCCGCGCACCCGCGCCGAGATCGAGTCGCTGCCCGGCGCTGGCCGCAAGACCGCCAATGTTGTGCTCAACATGGCCTATGGCGAACATACGCTGGCGGTCGATACCCATGTGTTCCGCGTCGCCAACCGCACCGGGCTTGCGCCGGGCAAGACGCCGCTCGAAGTCGAGCTCGGACTGGAGAAAGTGATTCCCGCCGAGTTCATGCTGCATGCACATCACTGGCTTATCCTGCACGGCCGCTACACCTGTCTCGCGCGGAAACCGCGCTGCGAGGTATGCCTGATCAACGATCTTTGCCGGTGGCCGGAAAAGACGGTCTGAGCGATGATGGCGGCCCTCGGCCGGTCGCTGTCTCGGTAGTTGCGTGAGAAGGATGACCTGGGGAATGTACCTTGAGTGAGCAAAACCAAATCACCCCGGCACCCCTGAACAGGATTGCGCCGACACCGGCTCCGGCGCCTACGGCTCCGCCGCCGAAGCCATCCGCCGCGCCGTCGAGCACGTTGGCGCGGCTGGCCATTCCCGTATTCGCCGTGCTTGCCGCCTTCGCCTTCATTGCGCTCGCCACGCTGCGCTGGGACGAATGGGTCGGCGCAGCCACGATCCAGACCACCAACGACGCCTATGTCCGCGCTGAGCTGACGCGCTTGAGCAGCCGTGTCTCCGGCGAGGTGTTGACGGTGGCGGTGAAAGATTTCCAGCACGTCAAGGCTGGAGACCTCCTGGTGCAGATCGATCCCGCGGATTACGAGGCTCAGGTTGCGCAGGCCGAAGCCGGCGTCGCCGCCGCGCAAGCCGCGCTCGACAATCTGAACAATCAGGTCGAACTGCAATACGCGACGATCGCGCAGGCCGAGGCCGCGCAAGTGTCCGCGGCGGCGCTGGAGGTCGAGGCGCGCCAGGAGCAGGAGCGCCAGCAATCGCTGTCGCAAACCGACGCAGGCACGCGGCAGAGGCTCGAACAGGCGACCGCCGCCTATGCAAAGGCGCAGGCCGATGTGCGCGCGAGCCGCGCCGTGGTTGCCGCGCAGCGCCATCAGCTCGAGGTGTTGCAGGGCACCAAGAAGCAGCGCGCCGCCGATCTCGATGCTGCCAAGGCGCAGCTCGCCGCTGCGAAGCTCAAGCTCGGCTACACCAAAATCGTGGCGCCGTTCGACGGCGTCGTCGGGGAGCGGCAGGTGCAGCCGGGCGACTACGTCAATATCGGCACCAACCTGATCAATGTCGTGCCGCTGCCAAATGTCTATGTGATCGCCAACTACAAGGAAACCCAGCTCACACGGGTGCGGCCGGGCCAACCCGTCGAGATCACTGTCGACAGTTTCCCGCGTGAGAGATTGCGCGGTCGCGTCGAGCGCATTGCGCCGGCCAGCGGTTCGCAATTCGCGCTATTGCCGCCGGATAACGCCACCGGCAATTTCACCAAGGTCGTGCAGCGCATCCCGGTCCGTATCCGGTTCGACGAAAATCAGCCGCTGCTCTCGCGCCTGTTGCCTGGCATGTCGGTGATCACCAGCATCAACACTGCCGATGCGGGGACGAATGGCGGCAAATGACGACGCCGGCCGTGGACCGGTCTCGCAGGGCGGCATCGCGCGGCAGCCGCTGTTTGCGGTGGCCGCGGTGCTGCTCGGCGCGTTCCTCGCCAATGTCGACAGCCGGCTGACCACGGTTGGCCTGCCGGACCTGCGCGGCGCGTTCTCGCTCGGTTTCGACGAGGGCGCCTGGATTTCGACCGCAGGAATCGGCTCGCAAATCTTCATCGCGCCGGCGGTCGCCTGGCTCGCCACCGTGTTCGGCTTGCGCCGCGTGTTGGGCATCCCGAGCCTCGCCTATGCCGGGGTGTCGCTGGTCATCCCGTTCGTCGACCATTACCCGACGCTGATCGGGCTCAGCATCGTGCATGGCCTGTTGCTCGGCACCTTCGTGCCGGCGACGCTGATGATCGTGTTCCGGAATCTACCGATCCGCTGGTGGATTCCGGCGATATCGATCTACGCGATCCGGGTTGGCTTTGCACTGGATACCTCGACCTCGCTGGTCGGCTTCTATGTCGATCATCTCGGCTGGCAGTGGGTGTACTGGCAGGGCGTCGTCATCGCGCCGCTGATGGCCTTGATGGTCTATCTCGGCACGCCCAGCGAACCCGTCAACAAGGATCTGCTTCGCGATGCGGATTGGGGTGGCATGCTCCTGCTCGGCAGCTCGGTGTCGATGATCTATGCCGGTCTCGATCAGGGCAATCGGCTCGACTGGCTCGAATCCGGCACGGTGATGGCACTGCTGCTTGGCGGCGCGGCGCTGTTCGTCGTCTTCGTGATCAATGAGACAATGGTGCGGCAGCCTTGGGCGCATGTGAACGTGCTGTTCTCGCGCAACGTCGGGCTCTCGCTGGTCGTCATCCTGCTCTACACCCTCACCAGTCTGTCCAATTCATCGCTGGTGCCGAACTTCCTCGGCACGATCGCGCTGATGCGGCCGGAGCAGAGCGGCGTTTTGCTCTTGACCTACGGTGCGCTGCCGATGTTCGTGCTGGTGCCGATCTCGATCTATCTGCTCAGGCATTTCGATCCGCGCACGGTGGTTGTTCTGGGATTTTCGGCCTTCGCGGCCGCCAATCTCTGGGGCACGCAATTGACCCACGATTGGGCGCGGGGGGATTTTGCCGGCATCGTTCTCCTGCAGTCGATCGGGCAGTCGCTGACGCTATTGCCGATCATCATCATGGCGCTGGCCAATTCCGACCCGAGCCGCGCCACGGCGTTCGCCGCCTATATCCAGATCATGCGGCTTGGGGGCGCCGAGATCGGCGTGGCGCTGATGGGCACCTGGCTGCGCGTCCGCGAGCAGATCCACTCCAACTATATCGGGCAACACGTCGCCAATGGCGATGTCAATGTCGTGCGCATGCTCAAGCAGCTCGCCGACGAATTCGCGGCACACGGCGTCGGCCTCGCCCAGGCGCGGGCGGTGGGGACGCTGGCGGCGCTGGTGCAGCGCGAGGCCAACGTGCTCGCTTATATCGACGGTTTCTGGCTGTGCTTCTGGCTGGCGATGACTGCGCTGTTCTTCGTCGCCCTGATTACCCGCGCGCCGCCGGGTCCGTTTACGCCTGAGCCGTTCGGCTTTGCCAAGATGGTGATGCGCAAGTGCGGAATGTCGGTGGCCTGATCGTCGACTGCTAGCGCACTGACATTCCCTGCCGCCGCGGCTCGAGCAATTCCGGCCTCGGGCCTGACAGGCGCTTGTGCATGTGGACCATGAAGGCCATGCCGAACAGCGGCGTCGCCAGGTTGACGATCGGAATCGACACGAAGGCGGCAATGATCAGGCCGGCGGTGAATATGGTTGCCGCATTGTCGCGGCGCATCGCCTTGGCCTCAGCCGGCGGCCGGAACCGCATCGCCGCAAGCTCGAAATATTCGCGGCCCAAGAGCCAGGCGGTGGCGAAGAAGAAAATCAGGAAGCCGGCGCCGGCGAACAGCACGAAGGGCAGCGCGATCAGGTAGACCAGTATCGTCAGCAGCGCGGTCTTGATGCCCTCGGTCATGGCGAGGTTGAACGGCAGCGCGACGCCGGGCTGTTCGGCCGGATAATGTTCGCGCTCGACATGGTCGGCAACCTCGTCGACGAACAGGCTCGCCACCAGCGAGGTGATCGCAGGCATCAGGAAGATGCCGCCGAGCACCACGCCGAGGCCGGCGGCGATCGATACGATCCAGGAAAGCACGTGGAGCGTGGAGTGGAAGTTGGGGCCGAGCAGGCCTTCGGCCCAGACCTCGCCATAGTCGGCAAACCAGCTCAACAGCCGCTGCAATCCGATTGCGAGCACCGTCACCAATACCAGCGCCACGCCGACCGAGCGCCACAGGATCGAGCGCATCGGCGGCGACAGGATTTGCGTGAGCGCCTTGACGGCGGCATCTAACATCGTGGGTCTATCTCCAAAAAGCCCCTGCGACAGTTAGATATGACCGACGGCTTCGGCAAGAGCCGGACCGCCGCCTTCAATCGTGCCGGTGCCCATGCTTGCGCGGCTTCTTGTCCGGTGCGGTCGGGATCATCACGACCCGGCCATAGCGCACGCCGCGTTCGGCGATGACGTGGTCGGCGAGATGGCGGACGTCGCCGGCGGCGCCTTTCAGCGCGGTCACTTCCATGCAGCTATCGTCGTCGAGATGGACGTGCAGCGTCGCCAGCGAGAGGTCGTGGTGACCATGGAAGTTCTGCACCAGCCGCTTTGAAAGGTCGCGTGCGGCGTGGTCGTAGACATACACCAGCGCGGCCACGCACTGCCCTGACGGCGCCGCGTCCTCCGCGCTCTGCTGCAATCCCGCGCGGGCGAGATCGCGGATGATCTCCGAGCGGTTCTGGTAGCCGCGCGTTTTTGCCGCGGCGTCGATCTCGTCGAGCAGATCGTCCTCGATGGTGATGGTGATCCGTTGCATCAGGTATTTCCGATTGGCGCCGCGGGTGCGTCAGTATGATATTCTTGTTGTAACGTCATACTGAGCTTTGGTAGCCTCGCCGGGCTGGGTTGAAGTCGAACTGGTTGCCTGTCGGATTGTAGCAGGTTGCCATGCGGGGCATGGGCATTGCGTAAACTTGTCGGGTGGGTTTTTCCCGCCGCCTCCCTTGTTGTTCTCACGTCGCCGGCGCAGGCACAAACGGCTGCCGGCCAGCCCGGCAATCAACTTCCTGCGGTCACGGTGACGTCGCCGCAGACGACGCCACCAAAGCGGATCAAGCGGGCCGAACAGTCGCACCGTCCGCGCAGCGGGCGAAACCCTCACACAGTCCAATCGGCTCAGCCCGCATCGGCGGCAGGCAGCATCGCCCTCGGTTCGGGACAAGTGGGTGCGGCTAATCTGCTGCCGACCGCCGCGAGCGAGATGCGCATCAGCGGCGAGGAGGTGAATGCGTTGCCGGTGTCGCGCGTCGGCGAGGTCCTGGAAGTGGTGCCCGGCTTGATTGTCACCCAGCATTCCGGCGAGGGCAAAGCCAACCAGTATTTCCTGCGCGGCTTCAATCTCGACCACGGCACCGATCTTGCGATCAAGGTCGACGGCATGCCCGTCAACATGCCGACCCATGGCCACGGCCAGGGCTATGCCGACGTCAATTTCCTGATCCCGGAACTGATCAGCACCGTCAACGTCCGCAAGGGCCCGTACTATGCGGACACTGGAGACTTCTCCTCCGCCGGCAGCGTCGGCATCGATTATGTCAACCGGCTGCCCAAGAGCATCGCCCAGGTGACCTTCGGCAGTTTCGGCTATCAGCGCGCGCTGGCGGCGGGCTCCACGGCGGTCGGCGAGGGCACGCTGCTCGGCGCGATCGTGGCCAACAAATATGACGGTCCGTGGGACGTGCCGGACGATGTGCGCAAGGCGAGCGGCGTGCTGCGCTACAGCCAGGGCACTGCGACCGATGGGTTTACGCTGTCGGCGATGGCCTATTCCAACGGCTGGACGTCGACCGACCAGGTGGCGCAGCGCGCGATCGACCAGGGCCTGATCGGCCGTTTCGGCTCGCTCGATCCGACCGACGGCGGCACCTCGAGCCGCTTCAGCCTGTCCGGCAATTGGGCGCAGTCGGGTAACTACGGCCAGACTATCGCGAATGCCTATGTGATCCGTTCGTCGCTGCGACTGTTCAACAACTTCACCTATTTCCTCGACGATCCTATCAATGGCGATCAGTTCAGCCAGCTCGATCGCCGCACCGTCTATGGCTTCAATGCCTCCCATGCCTTCGATGCGCGCGTCGCCAGCATCGAGACCCAGACCCGTGTCGGCCTGCAGACCCGCGGCGACGATATCGAGGTCGGCCTGTTCAAGACCTACCAGCGCGAGGCGCTTTCGACGGTGCGCCAGGACCGTGTGCAGGAAGGCAATGTCGGCCTGTGGGCAGACACCACCGCGCGCTGGACCGACTGGCTGCGCACCACGGTCGGCATCCGCGAGGATTTCTTTGCGGGTCATGTCTTCAGCGACACGCCGCAAAATTCGGGCAATGCGCAGGCCGCTGTGACCAGCCCGAAGGCCGGCATCGTGCTGGGCCCGTGGTACAAGACCGAATTCTACGGCAATGCCGGTTATGGCCTGCATTCGAACGACATCCGCGGCGCGACGATCACTGTCGATCCCACCGACAAGGTGACGCCGCTCGACCGCGTGCCGCTGCTGGTCCGCTCCAAGGGCGCCGAGGTCGGTATCCGTACCAAGGCGATCGAAGGCCTGACCAGCTCGCTCGCGGTGTTCGTGCTCGACTTCGATTCCGAACTCCTGTTCGTCGGCGATGCCGGCACCACCGAGCCGAGCCGTCCGAGCCGGCGCATCGGCATCGAGTGGACCAATCAGTACAGGCCGTTGCCGTGCATGCGCATCGACGTCGATCTCGCCTATACCCGTGCGCGCTTCACCGATTTCGATCCTGTCGGCAACTTCATTCCGGGCGCGCCGGCCTGGATCGCCAGCGGCGCCGTGACGTTCGGTCGCGAGACCGGCTGGTTTGGCGCCCTGACCGCGCGCTATTTCGGGCCGCGCCCGCTGATCGAGGATGACAGCGTGCGCTCGCAATCCTCGCTGATCTTCAACGCCCGGGCCGGCTATCAGTTCGACAATGGCATGCGGCTGCAGCTCGACGTGCTCAATCTCTTCAATGCCAACACCAACCAGATCGAATACTATTATCTGTCGCGCCTGCCGGGCGAACCGATCGAGGGCGTCGCCGATCGCCACATCCACCCGGCCGAACCGCTCGCGGTCCGCCTGACGCTGGCGGCGCGCTTCTAGTCTAGGCCGCGAGCTCCGGCGTCTTCACTTCCGTATCCTCAGGCGCAGCCGGAATCGGCGTTTCCTGGTCAGGCGTTTCAGGAACAAGCGGCGGCGACTTTTCGTGAAACACACTGAATTCGCCCGCCACCTCCTCGAGCGGCTTCTGCTTGTCGGCCCAGTGCAGGGAGGTGTAGTCGAAGCCGTGCACGATGGTGGGTTTGACGACTTCGAAATAGGGCGAGATATCGAAGTCGCGCGGCATGTAGAGCGAGGAATCGCGGATGTGCAGGATCTCGCGCCGCGCCTTGCGGCTCGAGGTGCGCGTAATCTTGGGCAGGATCGGGTAGCGCACGGCATCGAAGGCCTGCGCGATCAGCGCCGAGCAGATGATCTTGGTGGGATCGCCGGAGCCGAAGGCGATCATCCGCCGCCGCCAGCGCTGCGGCACCGGCAGCGGGAACAGATAGCGCGCAAGGTCGACGATGTTCTTGGTGTCATAGCCGAAGCCGATCCGGTTGATGGCGTAGCGGCACACCGTCTCGCGGTCCTCGTAGGAGAGGCCGACCGGGCGGCAGAGGCGGGTATGATAGGGGAAATATTTCGACAGCGGCGCAGCCGTCACGCCCTCGCCGATATTGGCCTCGATCAGCACATGCGGCTCGCCGTCAGGCTCGCAGGCGCCGTCGACCGGACCGACATAGAGCGCGGCGTGCGACCAAGTCGATTGCGTGAGGTATTTGATGATGCCGGAAATGCGGTTGTTGCCTTCGACCAGCAGGACATCGCCAGGCTGGATCACGCCGCGCAGATGCTCCGGATCGCTCGGCGTGAACGGCTCGTAGCCCGGGATCTCCTTCTGCAGGTAGCCCGCGATCACCTGGCCGATCGTGTCGAGCATGACGCCCATAAATGCTTCCCCCTGCGCGGCTTGCCCTTCCGCTTTTTGGTTCCTTATCATGGTCGCGAGCGGTTGCAATTTAGTTCATCGACGCAGCCGATCAATCATGATTGATTCACCATGATGGTTGCTGCGCCGCATGAGATGCGGCAAGGTTCGCGGGCTGTTCCCATTTGCTTCAAGCCTGCGGAAACCATGATATGACAATCACCCGCCGCAACTTCCTGTCGGCGTCCGCGGGCATTGCTGTTACTTCGCTCTCTGCCGGCCGCGCTGGAGCCGCGCCGCCGGCGCGCGATGCTGACATCGTGGTCATTGGCGCGGGCGCCGCCGGCATTGCTGCGGCGCGGCGCGTATTGGCGGCGGGCCGCAAGGTGATCGTGCTGGAAGCCTCAAGCCAGATCGGCGGCCGCTGCCAGACCGACAGCTCGACCTTCGAAGTTCCGTTCGATCGCGGCGCGCGCTGGGTGCACAATCCGGAGAGCAATCCGATGCTCCGCCTCGCACGGACCGCGGGGCTCGAGCTGCTGCCCGCGCCGTCGGGCGAGAAGATCCGCATCGGCCGCCGCAATGCGCGTCCCGGCGAGACCGAGGAATTCCTGGCCGCACTGGTGCGCGCCAATCGCGCGATCGACGATGCCGCGCGCCGAAGCGACGTATCCTGCGCCTCGGTCTTGCCGAAGGAGCTTGGCGATTGGGGCGGCACGGCGGAGTTCGTGCTCGGCGCCAGTTTCAGCGGCAAGGACCTCAAGGAGATCTCGGTCGTCGATAAGGCGCGGGCGCAGGATCGCGACAATGCGGTCGCCTGTCGGCAGGGGCTCGGCACGCTGATCGCGAAGCTCGGCGCGCAGTTGCCGGTGGCATTGTCGACGCCCGCCACCCGCATGTCCTACAGCAACCGCGACGTCGAGGTGAACACGCCGTCGGGCAAGATCCTCGCGCGCGCCGCCATCATCACGGTGTCGACGAATGTGCTTGCGGCCGGCAAGCTCAAGTTCGATTCCGAACTTCCGAGGCGCGTGGTCGATGCGGTCGCTAAGCTCAGCCTCGGCAGCTACGACCGCATCGCGCTGCAGATGTCAGGCAATCCGCTTGGGCTTGCGCGCGATGATATCGTGATCGAACAGAGCAATTCGACGCGCACTGCGCTGCTCTACGCCAATGTCGGCGGTTCATCCTTGTGCACGGTCGACGTCGCGGGCTCGTTCGGCCGCGAGCTGTCGGCAGAGGGTGAGCAGGCGATGATCGCATTCGCGACGGAATGGCTGAAGAAGCTGTTCGGCGGCGATGCGGTGGCCGGCATCAAGAAGTCGAGCGCCACGCGCTGGAACGCTTCGCCCTACATACTTGGCGCGATGTCGGTGGCCGCGCCCGGCGGGCAGGCCGCACGGAGAGCACTGATCGATCCGGTCGGCTGCATGTATTTCGCTGGCGAGGCCACGCATGACACCTTGTGGGGCACGGTCGACGGCGCCTGGGAAAGCGGCGAGCGGGCCGCGGAAGCGGCACTGCGCCGGATCGGCGCGTTGCCCGCAGCGCCGTCGGCGGCAGCACCGTCGCCACAGAAGCAGCGCAGGCGCGCACCGCCGGCGCAATCGGCTCAGCCGCGAGGGCTGTTCGACTGATGCCGCGGCCGAAGGCGCTGATCTCCTGGTCCAGCGGCAAGGACAGCGCGTTCGCATTGCATGAAGTGATGCAGACGGGTGAGTTCGAGGTCGTTGGCGCGCTGACGACCGTCACCGAGACCTTGGAGCGCGTCGCGATCCACGGCGTGCGGCAGCAGATCTTGCGCGCGCAATGCGAGGCGGCGGGACTGCCGCAGCGAATCGTGCCGATCCCACACCCTTGTCCCAACGACGTCTATGAGGCGCGCATGGGTGAAGCGGTCGCGCAGGCCGTCGCTGAGGGCATCACCCACATGATCTTCGGCGATCTCTTCCTCGCCGATATCCGCGCCTACCGCGAGCAGAAGCTGGTTGGCACCGGCATCACGCCGATCTTCCCGCTGTGGGAGCGGCCGACGCCGGCACTGGCGCAAGTCATGATCGCAAGCGGGTTGGAAGCCTATCTTGCGACCGTTGACCTGAAGCGGCTGCCTGCCGAATTCGCCGGCCGCCGTTTCGATGCGCAGCTTCTCGCCGATCTCCCCGATGGTGTCGATCCATGCGGCGAGAATGGCGAGTTTCATACGTGTGTGGTGGCCGGCCCGATGTTCTCGCACCGGATCGCAGTCAGCGCCGGCGAACGGGTGGAGCGCGATGGTTATGCGTATTGCGATCTGGTGATTGCGTAGCAACGCGGGGTGGGCAAAGGCGTGCGGTCCCGTGCCCACGGTTCAACCCGCGCTCGCTGTTGGACCCTCATCCTGAGGAGATAGAGCCGCGTACGCATCGCGTCCACCGCATCTCACCGCAACGTTCGTAACGATCGCGACCCGCCCCTCATTCGGGTGAGACGCGCGGAGTTAAATCACTGATTTGCCCAGCCTCGTCGGGTTGATTTGTCGTACCCGCTGCACCCACATCGTCATTGCGCGCCGACCCGGTGGCTCGCAATGACGGCGGGTGATCCGGAAAAGTGGAGACCGGTTTTCCCTCGCGACAAACGCGAAGCGTTTGCGCGGAGATCATGCACTAGAGCTCGATGTCATTTGGTTGAATCGGCTTGGCCGCAAGTTCACCTCTCCCGAAGGGAGAGGTCGCGCCGGAGGCGCGGGTGAGGGGTTACGGTCCCTCGATAGAGCAGATCCCCTCACCCGGCGCTACGCGCCGACCTCTCCCTATGGGAGAGGTGAGAAGAGGCAGCGCCCGTGGGAACACAATTCGACCTTATCTCATCACGCTCTAGTCGGAAGGCGTGTACCCGAGCGGCTTCGGTTCTTGAGGGCAAAGCAGCCATAGGTTGAAGACATCGGGGGTGTCGCCTGATTGATCTTCGATCCGACGTGCATTGATCTAGATCAAACGCTGGCGGCGGGATCGCGCTTTAAGGAACAATATCGGGTCGGCTGGAACTGTTGCCGCAGTGGCAGGCAGAGGAGGATCGCAATGTTCTTCTTTCAGGAGGGCTTCACCTATCGAAATTTCCTGCTGGACGTCCTCACCATATTCTTCTTCATCGTGTGGTTCTGGCTGCTCATTACCGTCGCTTCCGATCTATTCCGACGCCACGACATTTCCGGCTGGGTCAAGGCGCTATGGGTGATAGGATGGATCATATTTCCATTCATTTTCATGCTTGCATACCTGATCTTTCAGGGAAGAGGCATGGCGGAGCGCAACTTGCAACAAGCTCGGCAGGCGCGCGACGAACTCAGGAGCGCGATTGGTTTCAGCGCCGCAGATGAAATCGAAAAGCTCGGTCGGCTGAAACAGGCAGGGTCGATCAGCGACGCCGAATTTACGCGGCTGCGCGCTCGGCTCGTGCAGTAGTGCTGCTCGGCTCTTCGTCGCGCCGATATCCTTGCTGTGCTGCACACAACCCCTGTAGCATGGTCGGCGATCACCGTGATCGCCGTTGACATGCGACTCACACCGGCAGCTTCAACTCCATCAGGTCCTTTGCTACCACGATGCGGCCGGAAAAATTCTTCTTCACGTCTTCGGTCCAATTCTCGTCAGTGACCAGCGGATCGTCTCCGGGGACGAAATGGCTCATCACCAGCACCTTGACTCCTGCGGCCGCCGCCACGCGGCCGACATCCTCGGTCGTGGTGTGACTCTCGAGAAGATGCTTCTTCAGCGTTGCGCCGTTCTTCGTTTTGGCGACCAGCCGATCGACGGCAGGCAGATACATGCATTCATGCACCAGCACGTCGGCTCCCTCAGCGAATTCAGCGAGCTTCGGATTGTAGGCAGTATCGCTAGAGAACACGATGGTGCCATCGGGCGTCTCTAACTTGTAGGCAAAATTGTCAACGATGGGTGGGTGCGGCGTGCGGAAGGCCGTGACCGTCACCTCGGATGTCTTCAACACCACACCGTCGTCGATGTCCTTCGCGATCAGCAATTTGCGCGGATCGGGCCGGCCTTCGTCCTCGATCCGGGTCTCGACATCGAATTTGTTCAGCTCCCAGAACGCCTTGGTCATCGCCTCGATCCCCTTCGGGCCAAACGAATGGATCGGCGTGGATAGGCCGGCGGCCCAGGCATTGTAGAAGAGGTTGCCGTATTCGAGATTGTGATCGGAATGATGGTGGGTGATGAAAATGTATTTGATGGAAGGGATTGGCACGCCCGCATTCACGAGCTGACGGCTTACGCCCATGCCGCAATCGATGACAAACGGCGTGTCGTTGACCACAACGAGGTTGGCAGGATTTGAAGCGCCAATGCCGACGCGCGGGCCGCCTTTGGTGCCGAGAAACACGACGCGCGTTCGAGGCTTTGCGGCCTGTGCCAGCGCGGCCGGTGCGGCAAGTGCGGCGGCGCCGCCGAGCGCCAGTTTGAGCGCATTCCGGCGATCGATCATGGATTCCTCCCTTGGCTTTTTTCCGCCCGCGTTCAACACCCGAATCTATCGTCCCCGCAGCACGCCGTCGAGGATGGGCAGGCCGGCGATGACAGCGGCGGCGATCAGGGCATAGCAGATGGCGCGGAAGACACGTTCGCTGGCCTTGCCGAACAGGGAGGCGCCGAACCAGACGCCGATGGCGTAGACCGGCCCGACCACGAGCGAGAACTTGACGGAATCGACGGTGATCAGGCCGGTGAACAAATAGCTCACGAGGGAAAAGAAATCCGAGGCGCCGAAGAACAGCACGATGTTGGCGCGCGCCACCGTGAAACTGATCGGGCGCCCGAGCCAGTAGCCGACGATCGGCGGACCGCCCGTTTGCGCGAGCCCGCTGCAGAAGCCGGAGAGGCCGCCGATGCCGATTGAAAGCGCCGCGTGGTCCTTGCCGCGGTAGCGCCAGCCCGACAAGAGCAGCACCATCAGCGCAGCGACGAAGCCGGAAATGATCCAGCGCGTGGTCACGGGATCGAGCACGCTGAGAAAATAGGTGCCGATCGGCACGCCGACGAGCGCACCGAGCACCATGATCGCGGTGGCCTTGCGATCGGCGTGCTTCCACGCGTTCGGAACCAGCGGCATCGCTGCGACGAAGTCGATGATCAGCAGCAGCGCCGCGACTAGGCGGGGCGCGGCGATGCTGCTTGCCAGCGGCATGAAGATCAGCGCGGAGCCAAAACCGGAAAAGCCGCGCGCCGTTCCCGAGACAAAGGCGATGGCACAGATTGCCAGCGCAACGTTAAGGCCAACCTCCGAAGGGATGAGACCAAACGGGCTCATCCCCGGAGAGTGCCGCCGGTCTTCTTCGTGACGTCAGCGACGATCTTGGCCGCTACCGCATCGATCTCCTGGTCGGTCAGCGTCTTCTCGCGCGGCTGAATGGTGACCGCGATCGCGATCGACTTCTTGCCGTCCTCCATGCCCTTGCCTTCATAGACGTCGAACACGGTGACATCGGTGATCAGCTTCTTGTCCGCGGCCAGTGCGGCGCGAACGATATCCGCCGCCTTGACGCTGCGGTCGACGATGAAGGCAAAATCGCGCGACACCGGCTGGAACGCGGAGAGTTCGAGCGCGGGCTTGGCGCGGGTCGGCTTGCGCTTGGCCTCCGGGATACGGTCGAGGATCACCTCGAACGCGATCATCGGGCCATCGGCGCCGAGCGCCTCGAGCGCACGCGGGTGCAACTCGCCGAAATAGCCGAGCACATTCTGCGGGCCCATCTGGATCGTGCCGGAACGGCCGGGATGCAGCCAGGCGGGCCCGCCCGGCACAATCTGCAGCGCCTGCACTGGCGCGCCGGCCGCAGCCAGCACCGCGAACGCGTCGGCCTTGGCGTCGAATGCGTCAGCCGTTGCCGAACCGGACCAACTCCGCCCCACGCCTTCCAGCGAGGCGAAGCCGTGGCGCACGCCGGAAGCGGCAAGGAACTGGTCTTCCGGCCTGTCGCCCTTGAACACCTGGCCGACCTCGAACAGCGCGACGTCAGGATAGCCGCGGTTGATGTTCGCCTGCGCGGCTGCGACCAAGCCAGGCAAAAGGCTCGGCCGCATGTCCGAGAGATCAGAGGCAATCGGGTTGGCAAGCGCCAGTTCGGCCTGTCCGCCGCCGAACAATTCGGCTGCGGGCTTTGAGATGAACGACCAGGTCACCGCCTCGACCATGCCGCGCGCGGCCAGTGCGCGCTTGGCACGGCGGGTGCGGAGCTGGATAGAGGTGAGCACCGGCTTGCGGGGCTCCTCGCCGCGATCGAACGGCGTCATCGGCACCTTGTCGACGCCGACGATGCGGACGATCTCCTCGACGATGTCGGCCTTGCCATGCACATCGGTGCGCCAGGACGGCACCGCGATCTTCACCACAGGGCCGGTGCCCGCGACCATGAAGCCGAGATGGCTGAGAATGCGCTTCGTCTCGACCAGCGGGACTTCGATTCCGGCGAGGCGCTTGACCTCGGTCAGCGGGAAATCGATCACGCGGTCGTCGCCGTAGCGATTGCCGACGACGATGCTTTCCGACGGCGCGCCGCCGCACAATTCCATCACCATCTTGGTCGCAAGCTCGAGGCCCGGCACCATGAAGGCCGGGTCGACGCCGCGTTCGAAGCGATAGCGCGCATCCGAATTGATGCCGAGCTTGCGTCCGGTCTGGGCGATGTTGATCTCATTCCACAGCGCCGATTCAATCAGCACGTCGGTGGTGTTCTCGTCGCAGCCGGAAGCCTCGCCACCCATGATGCCGGCGAGCGATTCGACGCCGGCGTCGTCGGCGATCACGCACATCGAGGAATCCAGCGTATAGGTGCGGCCGTCGAGCGCGAGCAGGGTCTCGCCGTCGCGGGCGCGGCGCACCACCAGATTGCCCTGCACCTTCTTGGCGTCGAACACGTGCAGGGGACGCGCACGATCGTAGGTCATGAAGTTGGTGATATCGACCAGCGCATTGATCGGCCGCAGCCCGATCGAAGCCAGGCGCTTCTGCAGCCATTCCGGCGACGGGCCGTTCTTCACGCCGCGCACCAGCCGCAGCGCGAAGCCCGGGCAGAGCGAGGCGTCTTCCACCGTCACCGTCACGGGCGAAGGGAATTCGCCATTGATCGGCTTGATGGCGGGGTCGATCAATTTGCCCATGTCGGCGGCGGAAAGATCGCGCGCGATTCCGTGCACGCCGGTGCAATCCTGCCGGTTCGGCGTCAGGTTGATCTCGATGACGGGATCGCCGAGGCCGGCCCATTCGGCATAGACTTGGCCGACGGGCGCATCAGCGGGCAATTCGATGATGCCGTCATGATCGTCGGAAATCTCAAGCTCGGCCGCCGAGCACAGCATGCCGCGGCTCTCGACGCCGCGGATCGTACCGACGCCGAGCGTGATGTTCTTGCCGGGAATGAAGGTGCCCGGGGCAGAGAACACGCTGATCAGGCCGGCGCGCGCATTCGGCGCGCCGCAGACCACCTGCACCGGCGCAGCGCCGTTGCCGGTGTCGACCATGCAGACCCGGAGACGATCGGCATTCGGATGCTGCTCGGCCGAGATCACCCGCGCAATGGTGAACGGCGCCAGCACCTTCGCCTTGTCCTCGATGCTCTCGACCTCGAGCCCGATCATGGTGAGCTTGTCGGCGAGCTTTTCCAGGGGCTCGTCGGTGTCGAGATGTTCCTTCAGCCAGGAGAGGGTGAACTTCATGATGCCAACCTGTGATCGCGAAAAACCTCAACCAGACGAAAACGCTCGCACATCAGCATTATGTCTTCGCTGAATTTGCTCTGCCGACCGAAATAGCGGCGGTGCGCGTCCCGCCAATATTGCAGGCTGCGGTCACCTTCACCTTCTTCGTAGGCAAACGCGGCGTCGACCTCGCCAAAACGGCGATAGGTCACTTCGGTTGTTTCGATGACGCAAGCCGGTTCGCCGCGGCCGTCGAGCACGATCCAGCGTTCGCCCGATGTCGAGGTGTTCGGCTCGTCCTCGGTGCTGCAGGTCGCGGTCTTGATGCCTTTGATGACGAGTTCGAGCAATTCGTCGGCAAGCCCGGGGCCGTCGCCGAAGGCGAACGCGCGCAGGTTCCGATATTGCTCGGGCACAGCACTCAGATTCACGTACTCAACCCTCCGGCCAGCGTCGGAAGATCCAGCGGCTTGAAGCCGTAGTGGCTGAGCCAGCGGACGTCGCTGTCGAACAGTTGGCGCAGATCGCTCATGCCGTATTTCAGCATCGCGATGCGGTCGATGCCCATGCCCCAGGCGAATCCCTGGTAGACGTCGGGATCGAGGCCGCAGGCGCGCAGCACGTTCGGGTGCACCATGCCGCAGCCCAAAATCTCCAGCCAGTCCTCGCCCTCGCCGAAGCGGATTTCGCCCTTGTCGCGGCGGCACTGGATGTCGACTTCCAGCGACGGCTCGGTGAACGGGAAGAACGACGGCCGGAAGCGCATGTTGATGTGGTCGACCTCGAAGAACGCCTTGCAGAACTCATGCAGGATCCATTTGAGGTGGCCGAGATGTGACTCCTTGTCGATCACGAGCCCCTCGACCTGATGGAATTGCGGCGTATGGGTCGCGTCCGAATCGATGCGATAGGTGCGGCCGGGGCAGATCACGCGGATCGGCGGCTTCTGTGTCAGCATCGTGCGCACCTGCACCGGCGAGGTGTGGGTCCGCAGCAGCATGCGCGAGCCGTCCTCCTTCGGATTGAAGAAGAAGGTGTCGTGCATCTCGCGCGCGGGATGGCCGATCGGGAAGTTCAGCTTGGTGAAGTTGTAGTCGTCGGTCTCGATGTCGGGCCCTTCGGCGACCGAAAATCCCATGTCGGCGAAGATCGCCGTCAGCTCGTCCCAGACCTGGCTGAGCGGATGGATGCGGCCCGCTTCCGCCGGCGCCTCGCGCAGCGGCAGTGTGACGTCGATGGTCTCAGATGCAAGCCGGGCATCGAGCGCGGCGGCCTTCAGCACTTCGCGGCGCTCGGCGAGCGCTTGGGCAACCTTGTCCTTGGCCAGGTTGATCGCCGCGCCTTGTGTCTTGCGCTCCTCCGGCGACATCTTGCCGAGGGTGGCAAGCAGCGCCGAGATCGAGCCTTTCTTGCCGAGCGCGGCGACGCGCACGGTTTCCAGCGCCGCTTCGTCGCCAGCGTTGGAAACGTCAGCGAGGATCTGGGATTCGAGTTGAGCAAGATCGGTCATAGCAATCCCTCTTGGCCAGGATGCTAAGCCGTCGCTCCTAGCCGGTCATACCGAGCTGAAGCGCGAAAGATGCCCCTCGCGCTCTTACCCGGCCATGACGACTTCAAGAAACTTCGAAGAGCCGGATCAGGCCGCCAGCGCGGCCTTGGCCTTCTCGGCGATCGCCTGGAACGCGGCCGGCTCGTGGATCGCGAGATCCGACAGCACCTTGCGGTCGACGACGACGCCCGACTTGGAGAGACCGTCGATAAAGCGGCTGTAGGTCATGCCGAACGGGCGGACGGCGGCGTTGAGGCGCTGGATCCAGAGCGCGCGGAAGGTGCGCTTCTTGCGCTTACGATCGCGGAACGCATATTGGCCGGCCTTCTCGACCGCCTGCTTGGCGACGCGGATGGTGTTCTTGCGGCGGCCGTAATAGCCCTTGGCGGCCTTGTAGACTTTCTTGTGCTTGGCGTGGGCGGTCACACCGCGTTTGACGCGAGACATGACTTAAATCCTTGGATTTCTGAAGTGGTGACGGGAGCTGTGTGGAACGCAGCTCGGCTCAGGCGCGATCAGGCGTTCGGCAAGAAGTACTTCTTGATGTTGTCGCCGTCGGTCTTGAACAGCACGCGGGTGCCGCGCAGCTGGCGGATCTGCTTGTTGGTCCGCTTGATCATGCCGTGGCGCTTGCCGCGCTGGGCGTGCATCACCTTGCCGGTACCGGTCACTTTGAAGCGCTTTTTGGCGCCCGATTTGGTCTTCAGCTTGGGCATTTGGCTCTCCTTAAACGCCAGCACGAAACCGCCCCGCGGGGGGCGTCGGCCGACCAAAATGCTCGTTAGAGCGTTGAATGTGCTCAGGTTTTTCGCAAATGAAACAACCCGCACAGAACGTCGCCACGGCAGCCCTTGATCAGCCGGGCGGCGAAGGCTGCGCTTATGGCAGAGTAGGGGCGAATTGGCAATCCCGGAACGAAGGGGTCTCTTGCCTCCCCCGCAAGCGCGACCTCCGCAGAAGGTCAATGTTTTCGAGCTCCCGGCGGACCCGACACCCTCCGCCGTCATTCCGGGGCGCGCGAAGCGCGAGCTCGGAATCCATTTAGCCGCGTACTCAGCCGCCCGATGGATTCCGGGCTCGCGCTTCGCGCGCCCCGGAATGACGGCGGAGGGTTGCGGGAAGCGAAACGAAAACGCCCGCCGGATCGGTCCGGCGGGCGTTTCCTTTCATCGATCGACAATTCGCCTCAGCGCGGCGCCAGCACCATCACGACCTGACGTCCCTCGAACTTCGCGTCCTGCTCGACCTTGGCGTATTGCGCGACGTCGGCCTTGACCTTGTCCAACAGCTTGGTGCCGATTTCCTGGTGCGCCATTTCACGACCGCGGTAGCGCAAGGTGATCTTGACCTTGTCGCCTTCCTCGAAGAAGCGCTGCATCGCGCGCATCTTCACGTCGTAGTCGTGATCGTCGATCATCGGACGGAGCTTGATCTCCTTGATCTCGACGACCTTCTGTTTCTTGCGGGCTTCGGCGGCTTTCTTCTGCGCAGAATATTTATACTTGCCGTAGTCCATGATCTTGCAGACCGGAGGACTCACGTTCGGCGAAATCTCGACCAGGTCCATACCGGCTTCCATGGCCATCTTGATGGCCACCATGGTTTCCACGGTGCCCATATTGGTACCGTTCTGGTCGATTAGCTGGATCTGCGCGTTGCGGATTTCATCGTTGGTGCGCGGCCCGTCTTTGGCGACAGCGGGCGGGGCTCTATTGGGACGGCGAATGGGTAACTCTCCAAAGTTGTGAAGGAAGGCGATATTTTGAAGCAATACGTGGCAACGGGCAAGCGTGCTCGCAAGTTGCATCCTAAAACCGTCAAATGCGCGGCATTTAGGTCACGCGATAGGGCAGATATTTGGTGAGCGGATACTCTACAAGGCGAGACACGTTCCCTGCTCACGGTTTGCCCGTGCCCATCGAAAACGCACCGATGAGAATGACGATCCCATGACCACCTCCGCGACGATCGACCAGGAACCAGAGTTCATCGAGGTAGGGAACAGCGCCGAACGCCGCCGCATTGCGGTGCGTGCGCGCGGAGGTCGTAACCCCGGGCTATTCTGGCTCGGCGGCTTCAATTCCGACATGAGGGGCACCAAGGCGGTCGCGCTCGACGCGTGGGCGGTGGAACAGGAACGCGCCTTTGTCCGGTTCGATTATTCCGGCCACGGCGAATCCGGCGGCAAGTTCATCGACGGCACCATCGGGCGCTGGCTCGAGGACAGTGTCGCAGTATTCACGCGGTTCTGCAGCGGGCCGCAGGTCGTGATCGGCTCCTCGATGGGCGGCTGGATGGCGCTATTGCTGGCGCGCGAGCTTTCCAGGCGTGCCAACAGCCGCGCCTCGCTCGCGGGAATGGTGCTGATCGCGCCGGCGCCGGATTTTACCGAAGAGCTGATGTGGAAGGGCTTTTCGCCGGAAATTCGTGCCGAGATCGAGACCAAGGGCGTCTGGCTGCGGCCGTCGCAATATGGCGATACGCCCTATCCGATCACGCGGGCGCTGATCGAGGAGGGACGCCATCATTTGTTACTCGGAGCCAAGATCGATGTTGGCTGTCCGGTGCGCATCCTGCAGGGCGCGCAGGATCCCGACGTGCCCTGGCAACATGCGTTCACGC
Organism: Bradyrhizobium sp. Ses1; assembly: GCF_059512365.1. Lineage (NCBI taxonomy): Bacteria > Pseudomonadati > Pseudomonadota > Alphaproteobacteria > Hyphomicrobiales > Nitrobacteraceae > Bradyrhizobium > Bradyrhizobium sp. Ses1. The sequence goes on along the minus strand of NZ_JCAMOQ010000024.1, from coordinate 72,659 downwards.
TGGCGCATCGGCTGCCGAGCGAGGACGTGGTGCTGACCATGATCCAGGACGGCGACCACCGCCTGTCGCGCCCGCAGGACATCGCCCGCATCATCGCCGCAGTGAAGGAGATGGGCTAGGCTGCCGGGCAGGGAGGAATAACAATGGACACAACGAGCCTGCTTCGCGCCTTCTGCGATGCGGTCGAACAGCGGAAGGGCGCTGCATTCGCTGATTTGTTCACGGAAGACGGCGTCTATCACGACGTGTTCTATGGCGCTTTCACGGGGCATGCCGAGATCGCTGGCATGATCGACGATTTGTTCTATCGCACCGCGTCCGATTTCCGCTGGGACATGCACGACCCCGTCAGCGACGGCCATACGCTCTATGCGCGCTACACCTTCAGCTACCGCTCGACGCTGCCGGAGGCTGGTGGCGCGCGGGCAATGTTCGAGGGCGTCGCCATCATGAACCTTCGCAATGGCCGCATCGCGGAATATCACGAGGTCGCCAACACCGCGCCTGCCTTCGTCGATATGCACTTTGCGCCGGAGCGAATCGCAAAGATCGTCGCCAAGCAGGGTGACGCGCTGAAGGCGCGTCCCGAAATGGCGCGGCATCTCATGAAGTAAGGACCGCGAGCCGCCACTCTTCGCATACGCGCTGATCGGTCTCCGCATCGACTGTCTTGGAGGCCAGCGCGGCAAATGCCTGTGGCTCCATCAGTTGCGACAACGCCCACACCGCTGCGCCGCGAACCAGCGGACTTGCATCGTCGAGCAAGCGCTCGGCCTCGCCGGCCAAGGCAGCATCATCGGAGTTGCCGATCGCGATCAGCACGTTGCGGACAAAGCGGTCGCGGCCGATACGCTTGACCGGCGATTTCGAGAACAGCGCGCGGAACGCGGCATCGTCGAGCCGCACGAGGTCGGCAAGCACTGGCGCGCGCAATGCCTCGCGCGCTGCGAGTTTCGCTTCGCGCCCGGTCTGCGCGAACTTGTTCCATGGGCATACCGCGAGGCAATCGTCGCAGCCATAGATGCGATTGCCGATCGCCTTGCGGAATTCGCGCGGGATCGGTCCCTTGCTCTCGATGGTGAGATAGGAGATGCAGCGCCGCGCATCGAGCTTGTAGGGCGCGGGAAATGCCGCGGTCGGGCAGATGTCCTGGCAGGCGGTGCAGGAGCCGCAATGATCGATGTCGGCGGCATCGCGCGGCAGCTCGCTTGCGGTGAAGATCGCGCCGAGGAACAGCCATGAGCCGAAGTCGCGCGACACCAGATTGGTGTGCTTGCCCTGCCAGCCGAGGCCGGCGGTTTGCGCGAGCGGCTTTTCCATCACGGCCGCGGTGTCGATGAACACCTTCACTTCATCGCCGCTGGCCGCGACCAGCCACCGCGCCAGCGCCTTCAGCCGCTTCTTGATCACGTCGTGATAATCATCGCCCTGCGCGTAGGCCGAGATCGCGCCGCGGTCGCGGCGCTTCAGGATCTCGAGCGGGTTTTGGTCCGGCCCGTAGTTGACGCCGAGCATGATGATCGAGCGCACGCCGGGCCAGAGCGCGCGCGGATCGCTGCGGCGCTCAGGATGCGCTGCGAGCCAATCCATGTCGCCATGGCCGCCCAGGTCGAGGAACTCGCGGAAATATTTCGCCGCGCCGCCGATCGCGCCGGGATCGGTGACCCCGATACAATCGAAACCGAGCGCGCGGGCTTCGTGCTCGAGCGCGGATCTGAGATCGGCCGGTGAAAGCTTGGGCGGTGGGGTCAGAAGTCGAGGTCCACATAGGTCCGCGACGCCGGCACGCCCGCCAGCCATTCGCTGAGCAGCGGGCGGAACGACGGGCGGGATTTCACCCGTGCGTACCACGCTTTTGCTGCGTCGTCCTCGCTCCATGGCACGTCGCCCAGATAGTCGATCGCCGAAAGATGCGCCGCGGCGGCGAGATCCGCGTAAGTGAGCCGGTCGCCGGCGAGATAGTTCCGCGTCCGCGCCAGCCAGCCGATATAGGTCAGATGATAGCGCACATTGGCCTTGCCGGCGCGCAGCACCTCGGCGTTCGGGGCACCTCCGCCATCCTCCTCGCTCATGAAACGCTTGTAGATGCGCTCGGTCACCAGCGGATTGGAGGCCTCCTCGAAGAACTTGTCGTTGAACCACGACATCAGCCGGCGCACCTCGACGCGTTCGGCCATCGAGGTCGGCATCAGGCGCCGGTCGCCGGCATTGAGCCCATGCGCCTCGTCGAGATATTCGGCGATCACGCCGACACCGGGAACCGGCGGGAAACCCTCGGCGATCAAAGTCGGCGTCGTTGCCGCCGGATTGAGCGCCAGATAGGCCTCACGACGTTCCCAGACCCGTTCCTCCACCAGCCGCAGATCGAGCCCGTATTCACCGAGCACCAGGCGAATGAAACGGGAATGCGGACAGAACGGATGATGAAACAGCGTGTACATGAAGTCCTTCAGCAGTTCACGACCTGATCTTGTCGAAGCCGCGGCAGACCCGGGACACTAATTCACGATGCGATCAGATGAAATCGGATCGTGGTCCCATGTCTTTGTTTGAGCATGATCTTTGCGCAGAACCGGCCTGCCACTTCTCCGGATCATGCTCTAGCCAATCAGACGAATCAGGCAACCCATGTTTGGCGTTTTTAGCGATTGCAGCAAAACGGGGAATAGGCGAGAAGCACCCGATTTCTCCAGCAAAAGCAGGCCACATCATGATGACCGATACGTTACGTGCGGTGATTCTGGGCATAATCGAAGGCGTCACGGAGTTCCTGCCCGTTTCATCGACCGGCCACCTCCTGCTGGCGGAACGATTCTTCGGTCTCGGTGAAGGTGCCTTCTGGGACAGCTTCACCGTGCTGATCCAGCTCGGCGCGATCCTTGCCATCGTCGGACTCTATTTCGGCAAATTGTCGCGTGTCGCGCTCGGCATGTTCTCCAATGCGGATGACCGGCGCTTCGTCATCGGCGTGCTGGTCGCGTTCCTGCCCGCCGTCATCGTCGGCCTCATTGCCGGCAAATACATCAAGAGCGTGCTGTTCAATCCATGGATCGTCTGCTTCTCGCTCATCGTCGGCGGCGCCATCCTGCTGTGGGTCGATCAGCTTGAGCTCAAGCCGCGCGAACATGACGCGACGAGATATCCGCTGCTGATGTATCTGTGGATCGGCATGGCGCAGTGCGTCGCGATGATCCCGGGCGTGTCGCGCTCCGGCGCCTCGATCGTCGCGGCAATGCTGCTCGGCTCCGACAAGCGCGCGGCGGCGGAGTTCTCGTTCTTCCTGGCAATCCCGACCATGATCGGCGCCTTCGCCTATGATTTCTACAAGAACCGCGCCGAGATGACGACGGACAATCTATGGATCGTCGCAATCGGATTCGTGGTCTCGCTCGTCACCGCCGTGGTCGTGGTGAAGACGTTCCTCTCCTATGTCACGCGCCACGGCTTCACCCTGTTCGCGTGGTGGCGCGTGATCGTCGGCACGCTCGGCCTGATCGCGCTGGCGCTCGGAAGGTAAGGGTCAGGCCGCTGTACGGAATATCTTCGCTTGCTCCGTTCCGCCTCTCCCGTTGTGGGAGAGGCCGGATTTCGCGCGTCAGCGGGAAATCCGGGTGAGGGGTTTCTCTCCGCGAGTACGGTAGTCCCTTGAGAGAGACCCCTCACCCGGATCGCATTCCGCTTCGCTGCATGCGTTCCGGCCTCTCCCACAAGGGGAGAGGCGGGAAGCTGCGGACGTAGCTTCGCTTCATATCGACATTCGTGGTTATGCGTGCCGGCTCAAGCCCCGGACGGCGGACGATACGCATTCTTGCGCTCGAACTGCCCGGCCGGGCGGAAGCGCCAGAGATATTGCGGGGCGATGGCTTCCAGCGAATCGGGGGTGATTCCCAGCCCCTCGAAGGTGAGGCCGGCGGCCTTGGCCGTATCCGACACCACATTGTCCTTGCGCAGCAGCTCGACCTGATCCGCCGTGAGCTTCAGCGCGCCCGGCGCGAATTGCAGGAACGCGGCCAGGATCCTGGCAAGGCCGAACGGCAGGGAGACCAGCGCGCGGTCGCGATCGGTGATCTCAAGGATCGTCTCCATGATCTCGCGCATGGTCAGCACTTCCGGGCCGCCCAATTCGTAGGTCGCGCCCGGCTTGGTCTTGCCGTCGACGGCATCGGCCACCGCGGTGGCGACGTCGCCGACAAAGGTCGGCTGCATCTTGGTCAGGCCGCCGCCGACCAGCGGGATCGCCGGCGACATCCGGGCCATCGCCGCGAAACGGTTGGTGAACTGATCCTCCGGCCCGAACACCAGCGACGGGCGCAAGATGGTGGCCGATGGCGAGGCCGCCAGCACCGCCTTCTCGCCAGCCGCTTTGGCGCGGGCATAGGCGGAAGTCGAATCGGCATCAGCGCCGATCGCCGAGACATGCACCACGCGGGCGCCCTCGGCGCTCGCAGCGGCGGCCACCGCCTCGGCGCCCTTGGCCTGGACCGCCTCGAAGGTCTGTTCGCCGCTTTCGGCGAGGATGCCGACCAGGTTGATGGCCACGTGCGAATCACGCATCGCTGATACCACCGAGGCCGGGTAGCGCAGATTGGCCTGGACGGCGTGGATCTGGCCGACCTTGCCGAGCGGCTGCAGGTGCCCGGCCAATTCCGGCCGCCGGACGGCGACGCGGATGCGGTAATCCCGCTTGCACAGCGCCCGGACCACGTGCCGCCCCAGGAAGCCCGATCCGCCGAAAACCGTGACGAGCGTTTCCAGGTTCGATGCCATGGGTCAGTTCCTGCGGGTCGAAATAGCTGCGATTTTGGAGCCTGTTGGGCCGGATGTCGCGATACGCCATCGCGGTCACCCTGTACAGACTATTTGAGTTTCCAATCGTCTATTTGACAAGCGCGCGACCGATCCTTACTAACCCCGCCACGTGCCCAGGTGGTGGAATTGGTAGACGCGCTGGCTTCAGGTGCCAGTGGCCTCACGGCCGTGAAGGTTCGAGTCCTTTCCTGGGCACCACCGTTCTTTGCAAGGGGTTGAATCGCTGATTTCGAGCCGCTGATTCCTGACCGGGCTCGGCCGAGCTACGGTCCTGACTGCCAACGCTCGTAGGTCAGCAGCAGTGACATTTTTCCGGCTCGCCACCTGTGGTAGATTTTCGCCACGTCCTTGACCGCTTTGACTGAATTTCGGGGACGTGCAGGCGACAGTCGCGGATCCGTGTCGGGAAGTGCGCATGTTGGAGCCGGGCATCGAAGGCACGCGAGGGCCGACCGATCTCGCCGCCGGTGACATGGTTTGGATTCCCGGCGCCACTTTCCGGATGGGTTCCGACAATCATTACCCCGAAGAGGCGCCCAGCCATCGGGTAAGCGTGGACGGCTTCTGGATCGACCGCGCGCCGGTGACCAACCGCGCGTTCAAGGCGTTCGTCAACGCGACCGGCTATGTCACCACGGCGGAGATTCCGCCGAACCCGAAAGACTATCCCGGCGCTCTGCCGAAGATGATCTATGCCGGCTCGCTGGTGTTCTCGCCGCCGCGTCGCGTGCACAATCTGCGCGACTGGAGCCAGTGGTGGACGTTCATGAAGGGCGCCAACTGGCGGCGCCCGTACGGACCCGGAAGCAACATCAAGGACCTCGACGACCATCCGGTGGTGCACGTTTCGTATGCCGACGCGCTCGCTTACGCGAAATGGACAGGTAAGCAGCTTCCCACCGAAGCGGAATGGGAGCTTGCCGCGCGCGGCGGTCTGGATGGTGAGGAATACGCCTGGGGCAACACGCTGACGCCTGACGGCAGGCACATGGCCAACACCTGGCAAGGCGACTTCCCGATCCAGAACATCTGCGAAGACGGCTTTCCGCGTACCTCGCCCGTCACGGCATTTCCGCCGAACGGCTACGGCGTCTACGACATGATCGGCAATGTCTGGGAATGGACCGCCGACTGGTGGTCGGCCCGTCACGAAGCTGACAGCGCCAAACCTTGCTGCATTCCGCAGAATCCGCGCGGCGGCCCCGAGCGCGCGAGCTTTGATCCAGGTCAACCGAACATCCGCATCCCCCGCAAAGTCTTGAAGGGCGGCTCGCATCTGTGCGCGCCGAACTATTGCCGCCGGTATCGGCCCGCCGCCCGGCATGCCGAACCGGTCGACACGTCGACGAGCCATGTCGGTTTCAGGTGCGTAGTCAGAAATGGGAGTGAACGATGAATTCGGAGAGGAAACAGTCGTTTCTCGATCGCCGCAACTTGCTTTTGAGCGGGACGGCCCTGGTCGCCGCAACGCTGACCTCCGAGGCGCTCGGCCAGGACCAGAAGTCCGCCGCGCCGGCTCCCGCCGCATCGCCACTGCCCGGCGACCGCAAGCCGAACATTCTCGTCATCTTCGGCGATGACATCGGCATCGCGAATATCAGCGCCTATTCCGGCGGTCTCATGGGCTATGAGACGCCCAATATCGACCGGATCGCCCGCGAGGGGATCAGATTCCTGCATTACTATGGCGAGCAGTCCTGCACGGCAGGTCGAGCGGCGTTCCTGACCGGGCAGCATGGAATCCGGACCGGACTGACGAAGGTGGGCTTCCCCGGGGCGCCGATGGGAATGAGCCAGCGTGATCCTTCAGTCGGCGGCCTGCTCAAGCAGCTCGGTTACGCGACCGGGCAATTCGGCAAGAATCACGTCGGCGATCGCAACGAAACCTTGCCGACCGTGAATGGCTTCGACGAGTTCTTCGGCAATCTCTACCACCTCAACGCCGAGGAAGAGCCCGAGCTGCCCGATTATCCGAAGGATCCCGCCTACCGCGCCAAATTCGGACCGCGCGGTGTGTTGAGGTGCAAGGCCACCGACCGCGACGATCCGACGGTCGATCCGCGCTTCGGACGGATCGGCAAGCAGACGATCGAGGATACCGGCGCGCTCACCAAGAAGCGCATGGAGACCATCGACGACGAGACCTCGGCGGCGGCGATCGATTTCATGAAGCGCCAGCAATCGGCGGGACGGCCCTTCTTCTGCTGGTTCAATTCCACACGCATGCATTTGCGAACGCATGTGCGCGACAGCCATCGCGGGCGCTACACGCACGGCGACAGCGAGTATGCCGACGGCATGATCGAGCACGACGACACGATCGGGGCCCTGCTCCGCGCGCTCGACGACATGGGCATCGCGAACAACACCATCGTCGTCTACACCAGCGACAACGGACCTCACATGAACACCTGGCCGGATGGCGCCATGACCTGGTTTCGTTCGGAAAAGAACACCAATTGGGAAGGCGCGTTCCGCGTGCCCTGCCTAGTTCGCTGGCCCGGCGTGATCAAGGGTGGAACGGTCACCAATGAGCTCATGAGCCACAACGACTGGATACCGACGCTGTGCGCGATCGCCGGAGAAGGCGATATCGTCAACAAGCTGCGCGCCGGCTACACCGCCAACGGCATCGACTACAAGGTGCATCTCGACGGTTACGATCAGTCGCAATTTCTCCGCAGCGTGAGCGGCACTGCGGCAAACAACAACGGGGTCAAGAGCGCCCGCGACAAGTTCTTCTACGCCGACGATGATGGTCTGCTCGTCGCCTTTCGAAAGGGCGACTACAAATACGTCTATGCCGAGCAACGCGCTCCGGGGCAGTTGCAGGTCTGGGCCGAGCCTTTCACGAGATTGCGCCTGCAGAAGATCTACAACCTGTTCCAGGATCCGTTCGAGCGGGCGGACATCACCTCCAACACCTACTGGGACTGGAATCTCAATCAGATCGGTGGGGTCTACGGCGCAATGGACGATGTTTTCCAGTTCGTGGCTACATTCAAGGAGTTTCCGCCGCGTTCGTTTCCGCCAAGCTTCGTGCCGACAACGATCATGGACGAGGCAATCGCTGATCTGAAGGCGGCGAGGAGACGGGGGACGGTTGGCACAGGCAATTAGCGCCGCGCTCAGCCATGCCGCAAATCGTTAACGGCAAGGCCGCCGAGCATGTGAACAAGCTCTCCGGCTCGCTGCCATCAACGCTCACGCTTGGTTTGCGCTGAATATTCCGCGAGACGCCGCCATTTCGCGGCGGAATATTGCCGGTTGTACTGGGCCACGCCCCAGCCGGCGGCTCCGTCCAGGAAGCCCAGGCGCAGAACGTAGACTTTCAGGAAAGCGGCCAGACCATGCAACGGCGCAGCGAATGGGCCCGCGCGGCGGCCGCGGGCGTTCATCTGCTCGGCCGCGGCCCGGGAATAGCGGTCGATCTTGTCCTCGGCGTCGGACCAGGATTCGATCGAATCATGCTCGATGGTGACATCGATCCGCCTGATGGGGCCGTCCACGATCAGCCCCTCGTGGACCAAATCGTCGGAAAACCGGGCCTGTCCGCGCTGGAATAGCCGAACGATGTAGTCGGAAGACCAGCCTCCGAATCTCAGCGCCTTGCCGCAGAAACGCGATCGCCGCAGCGTCTGGTAGGCGGCAGGCGCGTCCGGCGCATTGATGGCGCTCCTGATGCGTTTCCCAAATTCCGGCTCGATCCATTCGTCGGCGTCAAGCGACAAAACCCAGTCGCCTCGCGCCAGCGCGAGCGCGCGGCTCTTCTGCGGCCCGTATCCCGGCCAATCCGATGTCACGACCACGCGCGCGCCACTCTCGCGGGCGATCTCCACCGTTCGATCGGTGCTGCCGCTGTCGACGACAATGATCTCGTCCGCATCAACCGAACGCAGGCACCGCGCAATGCAGTGCTCTTCGTTTTTGGTGATGACGATGAGCGACAGCCGCGGCATGCGTCATCCCGCAGATGGCTCGGCCTGCGCGGATGCGGCCATCGGGCTACCGTTCGTCGTCAATTTGATCCAGAGGATATCGGTCTGGTCTTCGATGCGGCGCAGATCCTTGAGCTCAACGCGGACGGCCTTGGATGACGTGCCAGCAAGCTGATGCGGGACAAATCCAGCCGCAAGCAGCCGATCGACCATCCCTTCGACCGACAGATCGCCGTCGCGGCTCAATTGAGGCGAGTACTCCGTGATGACGGCATCGGCGCGCGCGAGTGCCTTGACGGCGCCGGCGAGAACCGCGGGCTCAAAGCCCTCGACATCGATCTTCATCAACAAAATTCTGTCCTGCGCCAGCCCAAGGGCGTCGAGCGCGGAATCGACGTCGGTCAGCGGGACCATGCGCGAGCCCAGGCCATAGTTCTTGATCAGCGAGTGGCGCCCGTTGTTGGACCTCTTGTAACGGTGCAGGTGCGCGTGCCCGACGGCGGCTCCAACCGCGCAAGGGTAGACGACGACCTTGTCGATGTCGTTGATCGTGAGATTGCGATCGAGCAGCCAGGCGTTGGTCGCATCCGGTTCAAACGCCACCACGGTGGTGACGGAGGCATGTTGAGCCGCATGCACCGCGTGCCAGCCGAGATTGGCGCCGACGTCGACGACGATCCCCTTCGGTCGGTTTTGCAGGTACTCGCCGATCCAGTCGGTCAATTGCGGTTCAAACCGGCCATATTTTGCGATGTGACGGCCGATGACGTCGCGGCACTGGACGAAGAAGCGCAGCTTCGACCCTGTTGCATAGGTCTGGAACGACGTGCCTTGCGGCATCATCCAGGCGAGCAGGAGCTTCATGGATTGGAGCGGTCTGGGTATTCGGCGCATCGTCCTGATCGTATCCCGATCTCCCGGCCTCTTCGGGAGGAGATCGTCCGTACAAAGCGGGCGAGCTAAAGTCCAGACGCTGCCAAGGTCAGGGGAGGGCGGTCCTGCGGAATAGGCTGAACTGGAACGACTGCTGCGTGCTCCATGGCGTTGCGTGCCTATGTTGTCGGTGGTCGGTGAGCTGGAACGCGGGAGCCAGAATCCGGCCGAGGCTTTCAGGGTCATAGCGCACCACAGGCAAGCCACTGCAGCGCTCCGGTCCGTCCAATGCAAAGGTGGCGATGATCGCGTGGCCTCCAACCTTCACCGCTTGCTTCAAGCAGTCGATATAGGCGGTACGGTCGCGCTGCTCCGTCAGGAAGTGGAACGCGGCACGATCATGCCAGATGTCGTAGGTCTTTCGCGGCTCCCACGTCGTGACGTCAGCGACGATCCAATCGACCTTTGTAGCCCGGTCCCCAAGACGGGCTCTGGCAACCTGCAGCGAAGCTTCGGATATATCGAGCACAGTCACATCCTCGAACCCATTCTCGATGAGGTTATCGATCAAACGTGAAGCACCGCCGCCGATGTCTATGATAGCGGAGGCGCGCGTCGCTCCGACCTGCATGATCAATTCGATTGAAGGAGTTGGGCTCTGTTGAAACCAGCTGACTTCGTTCTCGGACTTGCTGGTGTAGACGCTTTGCCAATGAGCCTGTCGATTCTCGCTGTGCACGGGTTTGCTCCGTTGGTCCAGCTTGCAGCCGGTGGCCCGGATGGAGCGCAGCGCGCAACCCAGGTTACGGCATATTCACCCGGTTCCTGCCTCTTCGATCCTATCAACAAACGAAGCAAAATTCCCTAGTTTCTACAAGGACAAGCGCGGGCCGTGGCACATCCTTTGCGGGCCACCCGACTGCCCTGCTTGGTACAACGGAAAACCCCGATAAATGGTCGTTTTTGATGCATCTGAGGGCCTCCCGGCGCTCGCCTCCTCGCGCTTTGGAGGCTAGTGTCGCGCCTCGAATCGAACTTTTTTGACCGAGGCACGCTTTCATGACCATTCGCCTGCACCGCGGCGATTTGCCGGACCTGTCCCGCTACAAGGATGCCGTTGCGATCGACACCGAAACCATGGGGCTCAATCCGCATCGCGACCGGCTCTGCGTGGTGCAGATGTCGGGTGGCGACGGCACCGCCGACGTCGTGCAGGTGCCAACGGCGCCCGGCGATGCGCCGAACCTGAAGGCGCTGCTCGCCAATCCGAATATCCTGAAGATCTTCCACTTCGCGCGGTTCGACCTTGCGGCGCTCTACAATGCCTATGGGGTGATGCCGACACCGGTCTACTGCACCAAGATCGCGTCCCGCCTCAGCCGCACCTATACCGACCGTCACGGGCTGAAGGATCTGGTGCGCGAGGTGCTCAATATCGAACTGTCGAAGCAGCAACAATCGAGCGACTGGGGCGCGCCGACGCTGAGCGAGGCGCAGCTTGCCTATGCCGCGTCCGACGTGCTGCATTTGCATGCGCTGCGCGAAAAGCTCGATGCCATGCTGGCGCGTGAGGGTCGTACCGAATTGGCGAAAGCCTGTTTCGAATTCCTGCCCACCCGCGCCCGGCTCGATCTCGGCGGCTGGGAAGCCGAAGATATTTTTGCGCATTCCTGAACCTGCCCGAGGCGGGCGTGATAAGGCGTCCGTCCGCCCCGTTTCGGTCACACTCGTAACGCGAGTGTGCGGCAGTCGCGACGCGACGTCCCGGCTGCGCAATCCGGCGGTCCCGGGTAGAATGGTGTAAGCCTTTGCCAGACTTCGCGCCCTTGGAGTAGCGGTGAATTCGGTCCAGACCCCAGCCTATCTAGCCGGCCTCGAGGCGCGCTTTGCCGCCGCCGAGCGCCACAGCCGGATGGTGCGGATTCTGCGCATCGCGGTCCCTGCGGCGGTGGTGCTGTCATTGCTTGCGATCGTTGGGGTGTCGGTCTTCAATCCGTTCCGCATGCTGTTGCCGAAGCTGCCGGTCGACATCGGCAACTTGGTCGTGTCAGGCACCAAGATCACGATGGAATCGCCGCATCTCGCAGGCTTCTCCACTGACCAGCGCCCGTACGAGCTCTGGGCCAAGGCGGCGATCCAGGACCTCACCGACCCCGATCATGTCGAGCTCCAGACCCTGCGCGCAAAGATGCTGATGGAAGACCGCACCACGGTGACCTTGGATGCGCGCACCGGCTTCTTCGACAGCAAGCAGCAGCAGCTCGACCTGCGCAAGGACATCTTCCTGCAATCGTCGACCGGCTATGAGGCCAAGCTCTCGCAAGCCTTCGTCGATATGAACAAGGGCACGGTGACGTCGGACGAGCATGTCGACGTCAAATTGCTGAACGGCACGCTGACCGCCGACAAGCTCCGGATCTACAACAACGGCGAGCTCGTGCGCTTCGAAGGCAATGTCGTGATGAATTTGATCATGGATAATCCGCCGGCCCAGGCTGAACCAGAGCCGGCGCCCGCACCTGCGCCGCCGCCACCACAGAAAACGCGCTCGGGCTCAGGCAAGTCCGCCAACACGAAATGATCTTCATGAAGCAGTTTTCTTCGCGCGGTGTTGCAACGGCGGCCTTCGTGCTCGCGATGATCGCACCGGGTTCGGTGCGCGCGCAGGGCGCAGTCTCCGGCGTGCCCAACGCCATGCAGGGCTTTACCCAGAATCGCGACCAGCCGATCCAGATCGAGGCGGCGGCGCTCGAGATGCGCGACAAGAAAAAGGAAGCGACATTCTCGGGCAATGTGAAGGTGGTACAGGGCGACACCACCATGACGTCGAAGACGCTCGTCGTGTTCTATGAATCGAGTTCGGGACAAAGCTCGCCGCCGCCGTCGAACGCCAAGGGCGCAAAATCTGCGCCGATGCAGTCGGCCCAGCCGGGGCCGGGCGGCAGCTCCTCGATCAAACGGCTGGAGGCCAAGGGCAACGTCGTGGTCACGCAGAAAGACCAGGTCGTCACCGGGGAGACCGCGATCTTCGACACCAGGGCCAATCTCATCACCATGCTCGGCGGCGTCGTGCTGACGCAGTGCAAGAACGTGCTGCGCGGCGATCGGCTGCTGGTGGACATGACGACCGGCGTCTCGCGTGTGGAATCCGATAGCGGCAGGGTGCAGGCCCTGATCCAGCAGGGACAGGGCGGGCAAGGCGGCGGCGGGCAAGGGGGCTGCCCGCCCCCGCCCGGTAGCCCGTCTGGCGGATCGTCGTCCAGTAAGTCGAAATAAATCAATGACTTACTGAATATCTTGAGGCGGCGAGGTTGAAGCCGGCGGGGCGAGACTGTATCTAGGCCATGATCCGGAAAAATGGGAACCGGTTTTCCGAACAGAGAGTGGACGTCCGGTGGTGGAACGCGCCAGGGGGTGGGCGAGCGATTCCGCAGGGCAGCGGCATCCATGCACATTCAAGGTTCGCGAGCGAATCGATTAGGCCGCGGGCGTAGTCCCCGGGGACACCGTGAAAGGCTGGCGAAGCGGGATGGTGGACATATTCGGCATGTTCCGAAGGCGCCCTGCGAAACGCAGTTCCGGCTTCGCGCGTTCGCGTGAGGACATCACCGCGCTCGACGATTCCTTTGGCGAGATGCTGACAAGCTCTGTCCGGGATACGCCGCCGGTGGCGCGTGCCGGCCTGGAAGTGCCGCATCCGCAACCGGCGCACGAGCCGCCCAGGGAGGAGAGGTCGCGCCCGCGCGCCGCCAAGCCCGCAAAGACCAAGGCAGCCAGCGCGGCGCCGCGCCTGATCCGGCGCCCGGGCTATCTGGCTGTGCATAGCGTGGAAAAGAGTTTCGGCAGCCGCCAGGTCGTGCGCGGCGTCAGCATCTATGTCCGCCGCGGCGAGGCGGTCGGCCTGCTCGGCCCCAATGGCGCCGGCAAGACCACGGTGTTCTACATGATCACCGGGCTGATCAAGGCCGATCGCGGCGCCATCGAGCTGGATGGCCACGATGTAACGAAACTGCCGATGTATCAGCGCGCCCGCCTCGGCATCGGCTATCTTCCGCAGGAAGCCTCGATCTTCCGCGGATTGTCGGTCGAGCAGAACATCCGCGCAGTGCTTGAAGTGGTCGAGCCTTCAAGGAAGAAGCGCGAGGCGGAACTCGATGCGCTGCTCGATGAGTTCAACATTACGCGGTTGCGAAAGACACCGTCGATCGCGCTATCCGGCGGCGAGCGCCGCCGCGTCGAGATCGCCCGGGCATTGGCGACGCGGCCCAATTACATGCTGCTCGACGAGCCCTTCGCCGGTATCGACCCGATCGCGGTCGGTGATATCCAGGATCTGGTCCGCCACCTGACCAATCGCGGTATCGGGGTGCTGATTACCGACCACAATGTGCGGGAAACGCTCGGTCTGACCGACCGCGCCTACATCGTTTACGCCGGGGAAATCTTGACGGAAGGCAGTCCGGATGAGATCGTCAACAATCCGGATGTCCGCCGGCTTTACCTTGGCGAAGAATTCCGCCTCTAGTCCTTCTTTCCGATCCGTCAAGCCGTGTACATTGGCCTTGGACTAGGCTAAGCAAGAATCGAGCCAACTTCTTTTTGGACCGTTCTTGCCTCCATGGCACTGACCCAGAGACTAGAGTTCCGCCAGTCGCAGTCGCTGGTAATGACGCCGCAGTTGATGCAGGCGATCAAGCTGCTGCAATTGTCCAACCTGGACCTGTCGGCCTTCGTGGAGGAGGAGCTGGAACGGAACCCGCTGCTGGAACGCAGCAGCGACGGTCCGGAACCGCCGGTGCCGGGCGAGCCTGCGATGGAGCGGCAGGAATTTTCTGACCCTGACGGTTCCAGCTATGGCGAAGCCGGTGGCGAGGCGGCGAGTTCCGCCGACGGCTTCGAGCCGGGCCAGGAAGAATGGCTGAATCGTGATCTCGGCAGCCGCGCCGAGATCGAGCAGACGCTTGATACCGGGCTCGAAAATGTCTTCTCCGAGGAGCCGGCGGAGGCTGCCGAACGTGCCGCGAAAGACGCGGCTCCGACCGTCTATACCGAATGGGGCGGCGGTGCCTCGAGCGACGAGGACTACAACCTTGAAGCCTTTGTCGCCGCCGAGCTGACGCTTGCCGACCATCTCGCCGAGCAGCTTGCGGTCGCGTTCGCCTCGCCTTCGCAGCGTATGATCGGGCAGTATCTGATCGACCTCGTCGATGAGGCCGGCTACCTGCCGCCTGACCTCGGACAGATCGCTGAGCGGCTCGGTGCGCCGCAGCAGGAGGTCGATGCAGTGCTCTCGGTGCTGCAGAAATTCGATCCCCCCGGCGTCTGCGCGCGAAACTTGAGCGAGTGCCTGGCGATCCAGCTCCGCGAACTCGATCGGTACGACCCGGCGATGCAAGCCCTGGTCGAAAATCTCGATCTCCTCGCCAAGCGTGACATCGCATCGCTGCGGAAGCTGTGCGGCGTCGACGACGAAGACATCACCGACATGATCGGCGAGATCCGCAGGCTCGATCCGAAGCCGGGCCTGAAGTTCGGCACGTCGCGGACGCAAACCATGGTGCCGGACGTCTATGTGCGGCCGGGACCCGATGGCGGCTGGCATGTCGAGCTCAACAGCGACACCTTGCCACGCGTCCTGGTGAACCAGACCTATTATGCCGAACTGTCCAAGACGATCCGGAAGGACGGCGACAAGTCCTATTTTACGGATTGCCTGCAGAACGCGACCTGGCTGGTGCGCGCCCTCGATCAGCGGGCCCGCACCATCCTCAAGGTTGCAACCGAGATCGTGCGCCAGCAGGACGGCTTCTTCACCTACGGCGTGGCGCACCTGCGGCCGCTCAATCTGAAAGCCGTGGCGGATGCGATCCAGATGCACGAATCGACGGTGTCGCGTGTGACCGCCAACAAATATATGGCGACCAATCGCGGCACTTTCGAACTCAAGTACTTCTTCACGGCGTCGATCGCCTCCGCCGACGGCGGCGAGGCGCATTCTGCCGAAGCCGTGCGTCATCACATCAAGCAGTTGATCGACGCCGAATCGCCGGCCGCGATCCTCTCTGACGATACGATCGTGGAACGATTGCGCGCGTCGGGCATTGATATCGCCCGCCGCACCGTCGCGAAGTATCGCGAAGCGATGCGAATTCCTTCCTCGGTGCAGCGCCGCCGCGACAAACAGAGCATGCTTGGAAACGCCCTTTCAGCACCTGCTTCCTCTCCTGACCGGTCGCGCGATACCGCACCGGTGTAATTGCGTTCGCGTTAAATCGCGCTAGTCTTGGCACCCCTCCGAAGCGATCGGGGGGTTCATAGGCATAGAGGCACGCAATGACCCTTCGAATCTCGGGAAAGAGCATCTCAATCGGCGAGGCGCTTCGCGCACGCGTGAACGAGCGCACCGATGAGGTTCTGAAGAAATATTTCGACGGCAACTATTCCGGCCATATCACGCTGAGCAAGGACGGCTTCGGCTTCCGCACCGACTGTGCGCTGCACCTGGATTCCGGGATCACGCTGGAGGCGGATTCGAACGCCCCCGACGCCTATGCCAGCGCCGACGCCGCGCTCCTGATGATCGAGAAGCGCCTGCGCCGCTATAAGAGCCGGCTCAAGGACCGCTCGGCCCGCAAGGCCTACGCGGCCTCCGCCGCCCTTGCCGAGCTCAACGGCGTCCCCCTGGATGCGCCAAGCTATGTGATCGAGGCGCCGGCGGAAGGCGAAGGGGAAGTCACCGAATACAGTCCCGTGATCATCGCCGAGGCGACCACTTCGCTGAAGCGGCTGTCGGTCAGCGAGGCGGTGCTGGAATTGGACCTGACCGGCGCAGCCTGCCTGGTCTTCCAGCACGGTGGGAGCGGCCGTGTGAACATCATTTACCGCCGGGCGGACGGCAATGTGGGCTGGGTCGATCCCCCCATGGTTAATCCATGATGGTTATGCCGTTCCGCATTGACGCGCCCCGTGGCCGTCCCTATGGTCCGCCGCCCTTAAGCATAGGCTCAAGGGAACTAGCCGGCGGGAGTTGGCACGGCTCATGCCTTGGAGTAGAAGCCGCCCGATCGGGATCTGGGCCAAAAAGCCGCTTCCCGATTCATCTTCTTGACGCCTGCGCCTGACAACCTATTTCGCAACTTGACGGTTCACTTCACCCTCGGAACGCCCCATGACGATTACCGATCTGGTCGCACCCGAGGCGATTCTCCCGGCGTTGAAAGTTATCAGCAAGAAGCAGGCGCTGCAGGAGCTCGCCGCGCGGGCCGCAACTCTTACGGGGCAGAACGAACGCTCGATCTTCGAGGTATTGCTGCAGCGCGAGAAGCTGGGCACCACCGCAGTCGGTTACGGCGTCGCCATTCCCCACGGTAAATTGCCGAAGCTGGAAAAGCTGTTCGGCCTGTTCGCGCGCCTGGAGCGCCCGATCGATTTCGAGGCGATGGATGGTCAGCCGGTCGACCTCATCTTCCTCCTGCTCGCCCCCGAAGGCGCCGGCGCCGATCACCTCAAGGCCCTGGCGCGCATCGCCCGCCTGTTACGCGATCAGGACGTCGCCAAGAAGCTGCGTGCCTCCCGCGACGCGCAGGCAATCTACTCGGTGCTCGCGCTGCCACCGGCAAGCGCGGCTTAGCGCTCGCACGCATTCTCCACGAGACAAAAAAATACGCGGGCCATCTTCGATCGAAGACAGCCCGCGCATTTGAATTCGCATTTTGCCGCGTTCAGTCAGCCATGACATCAACGCGTCAGTGCACGCTGACGGCCTGCAGCTCGTTGCTCCAGGCGTTGGCGACCGCGGCTTCCCGGCTATCGGTCAGCATCATCGGCGTGCCGTCGGCCGCATGGAGCGCGAAGAGTTTGAGTCCCGGCGCAATCTTCGGCGCCTGGGGAAAGAGATCCGGTACATCCTCGGAACGGACCTGCTTCACATAGGCAATATGACCCTCGCCCAGATGGGCCAGCGCCTCCGGGGACACGCTATCGCGTTCTAACGTCGTACTCACTTCACTCATGGTCTCGACTCCTCTGTCGAATAAGCGGTCGAGTCCGCTCCTCGTTCCATTATTCGTGTTCGTTGATGGCGATTGTCTTAATGACCCTTTCAGGTTCCGGCCTGGCCAGATCGACCGACAACAGCCCGTTCTTCAGATCGGCGCCCAGCACCTGCATCCCCTCCGCCAGCACGAAAGTGCGCTGGAAGTGGCGCGCGGCAATGCCGCGATGGATGTATTGCCGAGCCTTGTCCTCCTGTTGGCGGCCCCGAATCACGAGCTGGTTTTCCTCAACCGTCACATCGAGTTGGTCGCGGGTAAACCCCGCCACCGCCAGCGTGATGCGCAGGCGTTCGGGCTGGCCGTTGGACCGGTCAAACCGCTCGATGTTGTATGGAGGATAGCCGTCGGCGCCTTTCACGACCCGATCGAGCGCACGCTCGATCTCGTCGAATCCCAAAAGGAACGGACTGGACAACGTTGGAACACGAGACATCCAAAGTCCTCTCGAAGCGACTTTGAGGGGCCCTTGCGGCACCCCATGCAACCGATGGGCCTCTTGCCCTCCGGTCATGAGCGAATATGGGGGCGATTCGCGGTGGGTTCAAGCACCTGTGGAATCGGGGTTAATCGGGCCAGTGCCAACCTCAAACGCCGTCATTCCGGGGCATCGCGAAGCGATGAACCCGGAATCCATTTCACCGCGAGGCTCGTGGCTCAATGGATTCCGGGTTCCCGCTCCGCGGGCCCCGGAATGACGGCGGAAGGGGACCTCGGCCCAAGCCTCAGCCGATCCGTTTCCGGCCATCGGCCGTGAACAGGTGCAATTTGTCGCGGGGGGCGACCGCCCGAATGCGCTCGCCGATCGCCGGGCCGGTCGCGCCGGGAACCCGGACGATGACCTCGCCGGGCGGCAGTTCGCCGGGGTTGGCGGCCACGCCCTGTTCCTCGCGCTGGCGGATGCCGTAGACGAAGGTCTCGGCGCCGACATGCTCGATCGCCTCCACGGTGAGGCCAAGCGCGATGCCGCCGGCGACCGATTCGTTCGCGATCACGAAGTCTTCGGGCCGGATCCCGAGAATGCCGGCCTTGCCGGCACTGATATCGCCGGCGAGCTGCGACCTGAGCTCTTCGGAAGCCAGCGGCATCAGGTTCATCGGCGGCGCGCCGATGAAGGCGGCCACGAAGGTCGTTGCCGGCTTCTGGTAGATTTCGAGCGGATTGCCGATCTGCTCGACCAAGCCGCCGTTCATCACGACGAGGATGTCGGCGAGCGTCATCGCCTCAAGCTGGTCATGGGTGACGTAGATCGAGGTCGTGTTCAGCCGGCGCTGCAATTTGCGGATCTCGACACGCATCGCGATGCGCAGCTTGGCATCTAAGTTCGACAACGGCTCGTCGAACAGGAACACCTTCGGCTGCCGCACGATTGCGCGCCCCATCGCAACCCGCTGCCGCTGGCCGCCGGAGAGCTGCCGCGGTTTGCGGTCGAGCATCGCGGCAAGCTCGAGGATGCGCGCGGCTTCCTCGACGCGCGTCCTGATCTCCGCCTCCGGCATGCGGCGGTTGCGCAGGCCATAGGCCATGTTGTTGTAGACGCTCATATGCGGATAGAGCGCGTAGTTCTGGAACACCATGGCGATGTCGCGATCGGCGGGCTCGACCCGGTTGACCACGCGGCCGCCGATGTCGATCTCGCCGCCGGTGATGGTCTCCAGTCCCGCCACCATGCGCAGCAGCGTCGACTTGCCGCAGCCGGACGGGCCGACCAGCACGCAGAACTGGCCGTCGCCGACCTCGAAATCGATGCCCTTGATCGCTTCGAAGCCGCCCGGATAGGTCTTGCGGACGCTGCGGAGGGTGACGTTAGCCATGTCTCACTTTTCCGTCTCCACCAGTCCGCGTACGAACAGCTTCTGCATCACCACGACCACGAACACCGGCGGCAGCATCGCGAGCACGGCAGTCGCCATCACCACGGGCCATTCGGTCAGCGCGTCGCTGGTGGTGATCATCTTGCGGATGCCGATCTGGATCGTCTGCATGTCGTCGCGCGTGGTGATCAACAGCGGCCAGAGATACTGATTCCAGCCGAGGATGAAGAGGATGACGAACAGCGCCGCCATGTTGGTGCGCGACAGCGGCAACAGCGTATCCCAGAAGAACCTGAGCGGCCCTGCGCCGTCGATCCGCGACGCCTCGAGCAACTCCTCGGGGACGGTCATGAAGAACTGGCGGAACAGCAGGGTCGCGGTGGCGGATGCGATCAGCGGCAGCGCGAGGCCGGCATAGCTGTCGAGCAGATGCAGGTCGGCGACGGTCTTGTAGGTCGGATAGATCCGCACCTCGACCGGCAGCATCAGCGTGATGAAGATCAGCCAGAACATCGTCATCCGGAACGGAAAGCGGAAATAGACGATGGCATAGGCCGAGATGATCGAGACCGCGATCTTGCCGAATGCGATCAAGAGCGCCATCACCAGCGAGTTGAGCAGCATGGTGCCGACCGGCTCGCGGGTCGAGCCGCTCGTTCCGACGAAGATGGTCTGGTAGTAGGTCTGAAGGAAATGTCCGCCGGGCAGGAGCGACATCTGGCCGTTG
Organism: Bradyrhizobium sp. Ses1; assembly: GCF_059512365.1. NCBI lineage: Bacteria > Pseudomonadati > Pseudomonadota > Alphaproteobacteria > Hyphomicrobiales > Nitrobacteraceae > Bradyrhizobium > Bradyrhizobium sp. Ses1. The sequence goes on along the minus strand of NZ_JCAMOQ010000024.1, from coordinate 52,447 downwards.
GCGATCGCGGCGTTGTCCTGGGTGGACGCAACGATGGCGAGATAGACCGGAAACGCGACGATCGCGATGCCGATCCACAGGATCGCATGCGCGACGTAGCGCTGGATGCCTTCCTGCTCGACCATCAGTAGGTCACCTTGCGCTCGACGAAGCGGAACTGCACTGCCGTGAGGCCGATGACGATGATCATGAGGATCACCGACTGCGCCGCGGAGCCGCCGAGGTTGCCGCCGAGCAGGCCGTCGACATAGACCTTGTACACCATCGTCTCGGTGGCCTTCGCCGGTCCGCCGCGCGTCATGGTGTCGATGATGCCGAACGTGTCGAAGAAGGCGTAGACGATGTTGACGACCAGGAGGAAGAAGATGGTCGGCGACAGCAGCGGGAACGTCACCGTCCAGAACCGCCGCATCGGCCGCGCGCCGTCGATCGCGGCCGCCTCAAGCACGCTTCTCGGAATGCTCTGCAGGCCAGCGAGGAAGAACAGAAAATTGTAGGAAATCTGCTTCCAGGCGGCGGCGAGAATGATCAGGAGCGCGGCCTGATTGCCGTCGAGCAGCGGATTCCAGTCGATGCCCATGCCGCGCAATCCGCGCGCCAGGATCCCGAGCGAGGGGTGCAGCATGAACACCCAGAGCACGCCGACCACCGGCGGAGCGACCGCATAGGGCCAGATCAGGAGCGTGCGATACAGCGTTCCGCCGCGCAGCGGCTTGTCGGCCATCACAGCCAGCAGCAGCGCAAACGACAGCGATGAGAACGCGATGGCGAAGGAGAAAACGAAAGTCCTGACGATCGCCGCCCAATAATCCGGCTGGCTCAGGATGTCCTGGTAGTTCTCGAACCAGACGAAACTGGTCGAGAGCCCGAACGCATCCTGCAGCAGGAAGGATTGCACCACGGCCTGCGCGGCCGGCCAATAGAAGAAGATCAGGACGATCGCGAGCTGCGGCGCGACCAGCGCAAAAGGCAACAGCTTCGACTGGAAAACCGACTGCTTCTGCATGACATCCCAAGCGAGGCAGGCCGCATCATGCGGTCCGCCTGATCCTCATCGCACGATGGTAGCTCCGAAATCAGCCGTCGTCCCGGGCTTGACCCGGGACCCATAACCACAGGCGGCTGTGGTGGCGAAGACTCGGAGCTAAAGTTCGGTTCAACAACAGGGTTCGGTGGTTATGGGTCCCGGCGCAAGGCCGGGACGACGAGAGTTCAGCGTACGGCGGTTTTTTCAAACTGCCGGAGCATCTGGTTGCCGCGCTCAACGGCGGCATCGAGCGCCTGCTTGGCCGTCTTCTTGCCGGCCAGCGCCTGCTCGATCTCTTCGGCCCAGAGGTCACGAAGCTGGACCATGTTGCCAAGGCGCAGGCCGCGCGAGTTCTCGGTCGGCTCCTTGTTGGTGAGCTCCTTCAGCGGGGTCTCCAGATAAGGCTGATCCTTGTAGAAGCCCTCTGCCTTCGCTTTCTCGTAGGCGGCCTTGGTGATCGGCAGATAACCGGAGGCCTTGTGGATCTCGATTTGGCGGTCGGTACCGGAGAGGAAGGCAAGGAACTTGGCGACGCCCTTGTATTCCGCAGGCGTCTTGCCGCCCATCACCCACAGCGAGGCCCCGCCAATGATCGAATTTTGCGGCGCGCCCTTGGCGTCGGGATAGTAGGGCATCGGTGCGTTGGTCCAGTTGAACTTGGCCTGCGACTTCACATTGCCGAAGAAGGCCGACGAGGTCAGGAAGATTGGGCACTCGCCCGACGTGAAGCGGCCCTCGCCGGCGTTGGTGCGGCCAGAATAGTCGTAGGTCTTGTCCTTCTGCAGCTCGACCAGATTTTCGAGATGCTTGACCTGCAGCGGTCCGTTGAACTGCAGCACGGTGTCAAAGCCGTCGAGCCCGTTGGCCTTGCTGGCCAGCGGCACGTTGTGCCAGGCCGAGAGCTGCTCGAGATTGACCCAGGTCGCCCAGGCGTTGGAGAAGCCGCAATTGCTGTAGCCGGCGGCCTTCAATTTTTTTGCCGCGGCGAACACGTCGGGCCAGGTCTTCGGAATCTCGGCGATATCAGCCTTCTTCAGGGCGTCGAGATTGACCCACATCACCGTCGAGGACGAGTTGAAGGGGAAGGACAGCATCTCGCCTTTCGAGGTCGAGTAGTAGCCGGTGATCGCAGGCAGGTAGCTGCTCGTATCGAATTTCTCGCCGGCCTCCTGCATCAGCTTATAGACCGGCTTGATCGCGCCGGTGGCCGCCATCATGGTGGCGGTGCCGACCTCGAAGACCTGCATGATGTGGGGCGCGTTGCCGGCGCGGAACGCGGCAATGCCGGCATTCATTGTATCGGCATAGCCGCCCTTGTAGGTCGGAACGACCTTGTACTCGCTTTGCGATGCGTTGAAGTCATTGGCGAGCTTGACCACGACGTCGTTGTTGCCGCCGGTCATGGCGTGCCACCACTGGATCTCGGTCACCGCAAATGCCGGCGAAGCGCCGAATGCCAGTGCGACCGCGATTGCCGCTGCAGCGCCGAACTGTCGAAAAGCCATCAAAACCCCTCCCATTAGGCCGCCATCTCCGCCGGTTGCGCTAACAGCGCGGAATGACGTGCAAATGACCTATAAGCGAAGATCAGGGTACCGGGGAAGCCGGCGAAAGGTAGAAACCACTAACAGCGCCGATGACGGCGCCCCGAAGGTCGGGGCCCGTCACCGCGTAGCGACCTGTTGCCGCAGAGCGGGCCAAAGGATCAGCGCTTCCGCTCGGGCCCGCAGATCACGCCCTTGGCGATGAGCTCCTCGACTTCTGCCTGCGAATAGCCGAACTCGCCGAGCACCTCGGCGGCGTGCTGGCTGAACTTCGGCGGAGTGCGGCGCAGGCTGGGTTTGGTGCGTTCCAGCCGGACCGGCGAGGCGACGCCCTTGTACCAATCCTTCTCGATGATATCGCCGCGATAGATCGTGTGCGGGTTGGTCAGCGCCTGGTCGATCTTCTGCACCGCGCCCGCCGGCAGGCCGGCCGCGAGCAGGCGGTTGCACAGCGGCTCGGCCTCATACTGGCTGAACACCGCGGCAAGCTCGGCACGCAACGCGTCGCGGTTGGCGATGCGATCCTTATTGCGGGCAAAGCGCGGATCAGTGCCGAGCTCGGGCTTGCCGATCTCCTTGGCCAGTTTGCGGAAGGTGCCGTCATTGCCGACGCCGATGAAGATGTTGTCGGTCTTGGTCGGGAAGATCGCGTAAGGAACGAGATTGGGATGCTCGTTGCCGGTGAGGCCAGGCGGCTTGCCGTGCATGAAATAGTTGGCCGTGTGCGGATGCATGATCGCAAGGCCGGTTTCATACAGCGTGGTCTCGAGGAACTGGCCGAGGCCGGAGCGCTGCCGCTCCGACAGCGCCATCAGGATGCCGATCGCCGCATAGAGCCCGGTGGTGATGTCGACCAGCGGCACGCCGATCCGCATCGGGCCGCTTTCCGGCGAGCCGGTGGCGGCAATCATGCCGGTCATGGCCTGGATGATCGCATCATAGCCGGGATTGCCGCCGCGCGGGCCGTCGGCGCCGAAGCCGGAAATCCGGCAATGCACCAGGCGTGGGAATTTCGCGCGTAGCACGTCGTTGCCGATGCCCCATTTGTCGAGCGTGCCCGGCTTGAAATTCTCGATCAGGACGTCGGCGCCTTCGAGCAGCTTCATCAGCACGGCACGGCCGCCTTCGGAGGCAAGGTCGAGCCCGATCGAGCGCTTGTTGCGGTTGATGCCGACGAAATAGGCCGCATCCTCCTCATGAAAGGGAGGGCCCCAGTCGCGCACTTCGTCGCCGGCGGGCGGCTCGACCTTGATCACGTCGGCGCCGTGGTCGGCGAGAATCTGGGTGCAATAGGGACCGCCGAGCACGCGCGTCAGATCGATCACGCGCAGGCCGGCCATCGCGCCTGCGACCGCTTCTGAACTCATGGGAAACCTTCGCTCAAGTCAAACAGATGGAGGGCTCGCCAGAGCTAGCGGTCTTCGAACGCGGCGGCAATGCCTTATCGCGCGTGGGGGCATGCCGTCACCGATCGCAACGCGAATAGCCCGCCGCGAAAAATCAGCGGGCTATTCCGCCATACGGATTACACCAGGTTCAGGCGTACATCGACATTGCCGCGCGTGGCGTTGGAATAGGGGCACACCTGGTGGGCCTTCTCCACCAGCGCCTCTGCATCCGCGCGCGGGAGCCCGGGCAGGGAGATGTCGAGCGCGATATCGAGGCCGAAGCCGCCTTCGGAGCGCGGTCCGATACCGACCGTCGAGGTCACCGAAGCGTCGGCGGGCACCTTCGGGCCGCCCTGCGAGGCCACGAACTTCATCGCGCCGATGAAGCAGGCGGCGTAGCCGGCCGCAAAGAGCTGCTCGGGATTGTTGCCGGCGCCGCCGCCACCGCCGAGCTCCTTCGGGGTGGTGAGCTTGACGTCGAGCGCGCCGTCGAGCGTTGCGGCATGGCCGTCGCGGCCGCCGGTGGCCTTTGCGCTGGTCTTGTAGAGCACGTTCACGGACATGGGGTGTCTCCCTCATCAATGGTTTCGACGCCACTTATATTGCAGACAATTATATTGCGCACAATATAAAACGCATGGCCTCACATTTAATTGTTCGCAATTGAATGTGCGGCCGCACCGGCCCACAATGAACTGAGATTCTGACGAGGCTGAGAAATGGCACGGAAACAATTGGCGGTCGCGGACGAGCCGCTACGGCTCGACAATCAAATCTGCTTTGCGATCTATTCGGCCGCGCACGCGTTCAACCGCGTCTACAAGCCGCTACTGGACCGGCTCGGCCTGACCTATCCGCAATACCTGGTGATGCTGGTGCTGTGGGAGAAGGACGGTGTTCCGGTCAAGGATATCGGCGAGCGGCTGTTCCTGGATTCCGGCACGCTGACGCCGCTGCTCAAGCGGCTGGAAGCGGCGCAGCTCGTCCGGCGCACACGTAGCAAGGAGGACGAGCGGCAGGTGCTGATCGCGCTCACGCCGCAGGGGCAGGCGCTGAAGGAAAAGGCGAGAGCAGTGCCGCAGCAGGTCCTAGTTGCTTCGGCCTGCTCGATCCCCGAACTCTCGGCGATGAAGAACGAGATCGTCGCGCTGCGGGACAGGCTGAATGCGGCGGTGGGGGAGTGAGGGGCAGATCAGAGGCGCTTCTTGGCGAAGGCTCGGCCGGAGTGGGACTTGAGATATTTCTCGAAGGCGAGCGCTTTGTACTTATCGGGGAAGGCGCAGTACCAGATCAGTTGCCATGGCTTGAACTTGGCGGTGTGCGCGGACCTGCCGGCATTGTGTTCCGGAAAGCGCCGTTTCAAATCCGCAGTGGCGCCGACGTATTCCTGGTCCGGGAAATTGATGCTGCGGATGATGTAGACGTACCACATCAGGAATGTCTGGTAGGGGTTTACGAGCGGCGTCCTGGGCAGCCCGTCTTCGCCCTTCGGGCTTCGCCGGGCACCACGCTTCGCCCTTCGAGCTCCGCGCGGCTGCGCCACGCGTAGCCCGAAGGGCGAAGCGTGGTGGAGCCAGGCGGGATCGAACCGCCGACCTCTTGCATGCCATGCAAGCGCTCTCCCAGCTGAGCTATGGCCCCTTAAGGGATCGCGAGCCGCATCCGACTCGCGCGGAGAGACCCAGAACACAGTTCTGGATCGATCTCAAGTCTCTTCATCGCCTCCGACGTCGCCAATGATGTCCGTGACGTCCTCATCGCCTTCTTCTTCGTCGGCAATGAAGGTGGAATCATCATCGTCATCGTCTTCGAGGGTCTCGTCGATCTCGATGTCGTCCTCGGATTCGGGAACGACGGCCTTGACCTTGCCGGTGTTCTCCTCGGCGTCGGCCTCCTCGAGCGAGACCAATTCTTCGGCCTCCGCGGGCTCCGGCATATCCGCAGCGGTGGTGGCCGCAGCGGCGCTGGCGCCACGGGTTGTGCGCGGCGGCGCCACGGGGGCGATCGGCACGACTTCGCCGGTGTAAGGCGAGATAACCGGGTTCTTGTTCAGATCATAGAACTTCTTGCCCGTGGTCGGGCAAATGCGTTTGGTTCCGAGGTCGGACTTGGCCACGTGGTGATCCCAGGAATTTTCTGAAAAGCGGTGCTTCACTTGGCTAGTTGAGGGGCCGCTGTCAATAGCGGTTTGCGGGCATTTGTCACCGGGTGACGCCGGGGGTTCGATATGTTACCTGCCGCGCCGCGAGAGGACGTGATCTTGGCCCATTCCGACCACCAGAACCCCGAAAAGACCCCCTCCAAGACCCCCCTGGAGGCCCGCGCGAGCGGTCCCCTGAGCGGCAAGGCCCGCGTCCCCGGCGACAAGTCGATCTCCCACCGGGCCCTGATCCTGGGCGCGCTGGCGGTCGGCCAAAGCCGGATTTCCGGGCTGCTTGAGGGCGAGGACGTGCTCAATACCGCCAAATCGATGCGGGCGCTCGGAGCCGAGGTCGAGCGTACCGGCCCGTTTGCCTGGTCAGTCCGGGGCGTCGGTGTCGGGGGCTTCGCGGAGCCTGCCGGGCCGCTCGATTTCGGCAATTCCGGCACCGGCTGCCGGCTGGTGATGGGAGCGGTTGCCGGCTGTCCGATCGCGGCGATCTTCGACGGCGATGCCTCGCTCCGCTCGCGGCCGATGCGGCGGATCCTCGATCCCTTGGAACTGATGGGCGCGAGGGCAGGGGACATGAGAGAGGGCGGCCGGCTGCCATTAACGCTGCATGGCGCCCGCAACCCGGTGCCGATCGTCTACAAGACCCCTGTCGCCTCGGCCCAGATCAAATCCGCGGTGCTGCTGGCGGGGCTGGCAGCGCCCGGTGTCACCACTGTGATCGAGCAGGAGGCCAGCCGCGATCACACCGAGCTGATGCTGAAGCATTTTGGCGCCGCGCTCACCTCGAGCAAGGAAGGCAGCCACGGCCGCCGGATCGCGCTGACCGGCCAAGCGGAACTGCACGGCGCCGAGGTCGTCGTTCCCGCCGATCCCTCCTCGGCCGCGTTCCCGGTCGTGGCGGCGCTGGTCGTTGGCGGCTCCGATATCGTGCTGCCCGACGTCATGACCAATCCGCTGCGCACCGGACTGTTCACCACGCTGCGCGAGATGGGCGCCGCGATCGAGGAGGACGAGTTGCGCATGGACGGCGGCGAGCCGATGGCGCGCCTGCGCGTACGTGCTTCCAAATTGCGCGGGGTCGAGGTGCCGCCGGAACGCGCGCCGTCGATGATCGACGAATATCTGGTGCTCGCGGTGGCGGCCGCTTACGCCGAGGGCACCACCATCATGCGCGGCCTGCAGGAATTGCGCGTCAAGGAATCCGATCGCCTCGAAGCCACCGCCGACATGCTGCGTGTCAACGGCGTCAAGGTCGAGATCTCAGGCGACGATTTGATCGTCGAGGGCAAGGGCCATGTGCCCGGCGGCGGCGTGGTCGCCACCCACATGGATCATCGCATCGCGATGTCGGCCCTGGTGATGGGGCTCGCCGCCGACCGGCCGGTGACGATCGACGACACCGCCTTCATCGCCACCAGTTTCCCGGATTTCATTCCGATGATGCGCTCGCTCGGCGCGGAGTTTTCATGATCATCGCTATCGACGGGCCGGCCGCATCCGGCAAGGGTACGCTGGGAAAGAGGCTCGCCGCCCACTATGGCTACCGCCATCTCGACACCGGCGTGATCTATCGCGCGGTGGCGAAGGCGCTGCTCGACGCCGGCGTCGACCTCACCGATGAAGCGCGCGCGATCAAGGCGGCGATGGAACTGGACCCCGAGAAATTCGGCCATCCCGAGTTGAAGACTCAGCGGATCGGCGATGCGGCTTCCGTGGTCTCGGCGATCCCGAAAGTGCGCGAGGCGCTGGTCAATTTCCAGCGCCAGTTCGCCGCCGATCCGCCCGGCGCGGTGCTTGACGGGCGCGACATCGGGACCGTGATCTGCCCGCATGCCGATGTGAAGATCTTTGTCGTCGCCGATCCGCGTGTGCGGGCGCGGCGGCGGACGCTGGAGGCCCGCGCGCGCGGCGAGGACGCTGACGAGGCCGCGGTGCTGGCCGATATTCTCAAGCGCGACGAGCGCGACAAGAACCGCCCGGTGGCCCCACTGAAGGCGGCGCCAGATGCGCATACGCTGGATAATTCCGATCTCGATATCGAGGCCGGCGTGCGCGCCGCGATCGACATTGTCGAAGCGGTGCGCGCGGCGCGTGGACTGGTCTAGCGCGTCGAGGATTCCTGGTCAGCCAGGCCGGAGGAAGACTGTGCAGCCGAAAAGGTCCGCATCGACGCCGCCGCGCCAGGCATCGCGGCGATGGCATGGCCGAGTGCGAACGCAGCGACGACGGCCAGGGCGATCAGGCTTTTCATGGTTGTTTCCCTGTCTCTTGGGTGGGCCCCACTCTGCGCGGGCTCACTTAAGCCCGGGTTCCACCACACGCCCTGCCAGATGCCTTTCGCGCGACACGGTCAACAATTGTTCAAATGCAGTCCGGCATTGTTAAGGCTTGTGTCAGCCTTAAAAGCCCCGCAAATCGGGCATTTCTGGCTTGCCGAAAATAGCGGTGGATATTATATCAACAGCGTCCGTGCCGCCATCGACTATGTCGGGGCCGCCCGAGCGGGCCGGCAGCGGGGTATGAGCCCCGGCCGATATTGGAGGAGCGCCCGCTCCATCGGTTCCTGATGTCGATCCTTCGTTTCCGGGCTCGGACATCTACGTCACGCGCATTCTTTCGCAAAACCGGTTTCCACTTTTGCGGAATGCGCGCCATCAACGTATCGAACATGTGGCTTGCTGCCGGCCCGCTTTTGCGCCCTCGCGCAAGGAGCGGTCGTCAGGATTTGCGGACCTGACACCACATGCGCGGTGCGCCCTTAACCCGAACGGCCGGCAAGACACCCGCATCTGGAGAACATATGGCTTCGAATACTGCTGCTTCCTATAGTCCTACCCGCGACGATTTCGCCGCGATGCTCGATGAATCCTTTGCCGGCGGCAATCTGCAGGAGAGCTCGGTCGTCAAGGGCAAGGTGGTTGCCATCGAAAAGGACATGGCCGTCATCGATGTCGGCCTGAAGACCGAAGGCCGCGTGGCGCTGCGCGAATTCGCCGGCTCCGGCCGCGAAAGCGATCTCAAGGTTGGCGACGAGGTCGAGGTGTTCCTCGACCGCATCGAGAATGCGCTGGGCGAAGCGGTGCTGTCCCGCGACAAGGCGCGGCGTGAGGAGAGCTGGGGCAAGCTCGAGAAGGCGTTCCAGAACAACGAGAAGGTCACCGGCGTCATCTTCAACCAGGTCAAGGGCGGCTTCACGGTCGATCTCGACGGTGCGGTGGCCTTCCTGCCGCGCTCGCAGGTCGATATCCGTCCGATCCGCGACGTCGCGCCGTTGATGAACAATTCGCAGCCGTTCCAGATCCTCAAGATGGATCGCCGCCGCGGCAACATCGTGGTGTCCCGCCGCACCGTGCTGGAAGAGACCCGCGCCGAGCAGCGCCAGGAGCTGGTGCAGAACCTCGAAGAGGGTCAGGTGATTGACGGCGTGGTCAAGAACATCACCGATTACGGTGCGTTCGTGGACCTCGGCGGCATCGACGGCCTGCTGCACGTCACCGATATCGCATGGCGCCGCGTCAATCACCCGACCGAGGTGCTCTCCATCGGCCAGACCGTGAAGGTCAAGATCATCAAGATCAACCACGAGACGCACCGCATCTCGCTGGGCATGAAGCAGCTCCTGGACGATCCGTGGCAGGGCATCGAGGCGAAGTATCCGCTTGGTGCCCGCTTCACCGGCCGCGTCACCAACATCACCGACTACGGTGCATTCGTCGAGCTCGAGCCTGGTATCGAAGGCCTGATCCACGTCTCCGAGATGTCGTGGACCAAGAAGAACATGCATCCCGGCAAGATCGTCTCCACCTCGCAGGAAGTCGAGGTGCAGGTGCTCGAAGTCGATTCGGTCAAGCGCCGCATCTCGCTCGGCCTCAAGCAGACCATGCGCAACCCCTGGGAAGTCTTCGTCGAGAAGCATCCGGTCGGTTCGGTGGTCGAGGGCGAGGTCAAGAACAAGACCGAGTTCGGCCTGTTCCTGGGTCTCGAAGGCGATGTCGACGGCATGGTGCACCTGTCCGATCTCGACTGGAAGCTTCCGGGCGAGCAGGTGATCGACAACTTCAAGAAGGGTGACCTGGTGAAGGCTGTCGTGCTCGACGTCGATGTCGAGAAGGAGCGCATCTCGCTCGGCGTCAAGCAGCTCGAGGGCGATCCCTTCGCCGAGCCGGGCGACGTCAAGAAGGGCGCGGTCGTGACCTGCGAAGTGCTCGAAGTGAAGGAGAGCGGCGTCGAGGTGAAGATCTCCGGTACCGACTTCACCACCTTCATCAAGCGCTCGGAACTCGCCCGCGACCGCAACGATCAGCGCGCCGAACGTTTCGCCGTCGGCGAGAAGGTCGATGCGCGGGTGATCCAGTTCGATAAGAAGGCCCGCAAGGTGCAGGTCTCGATCAAGGCGCTGGAAGTGGCCGAAGAGAAGGAAGCCATCGCGCAGTACGGCTCCTCGGATTCGGGCGCGACGCTCGGCGACATTCTCGGCACCGCGCTCAAGAATCGTGCCAACGAGAAGTGAGCACTTGCTTTCTTCGTCGCATCATCAAGCCCCGGCTTTAGCCGGGGCTTTTTTGTTTGCGGTTTCCTCGTAGCCCGGATGGAATACGCCGGGCTACGGACTACGGCTGCGTAGCTCGGCATATTCCAGCCATGCTACGCTTGTAACTCTGTGCCAGCCTTGCTTTCTTCATATTGCACCGCAATTGATGTATTTTGATAACCTCTCCGTCATCCCGTGATTGCAAGAACGCGCTGAGCTCTTTTGGAGATTTTCGATGTCGCTTGATTCAGACGTGATCGTCGATCGTCGTCGGATTCGCCGCAAGCTGACCTTCTGGCGCGTCGCGGCTGCGGTGGTTGCGGTCGCGGCCCTTGTAGGCGTCGGCGTGATCGTCGCGGGTGGGCGCGGCTCGCTGACGGCGGCGGGATCGATCGCGCGCATCAATATCGAGGGCCTGATCCGCAGCGACCAGGATCGTGTCGAGGCGCTGGAGCGGCTCGAGAAGTCGCAAGCTGCGGCCGTCATCGTCCATATCAATTCGCCCGGCGGCACCACCGCCGGTTCCGAGCAGCTTTACGACGCGCTGACGCGGCTGAAGGCGAAGAAGCCGTTGGTCGTCGTGGTCGAGGGATTGGCGGCGTCCGGCGGTTACATTACCGCGATTGCCGCGGACCACATCGTCGCGCAGCAGAGCTCGCTGGTCGGCTCGATCGGCGTGTTGTTCCAGTTTCCGAATGTCAGCGAACTCCTGAAAACCGTGGGCGTGAAGGTCGAGGAGATAAAGTCCTCGCCGCTGAAAGCCGCGCCCAACGGCTTCGAGCCAACCAGCCCGGAAGCACGCGCCGCGATCGATGCGCTGGTGAAGGATTCCTATGCCTGGTTCCGCGGCCTCGTGAAGGAGCGACGCGGCATGGATGATGCCCTGCTTGAAAAGGTCGCGGACGGGCGTGTCTTCACCGGCCGGCAGGCGGTGGAATTGAAGCTCATCGATCAGCTCGGCGATGAGAGGGCTGCGGTCGCCTGGCTGGTTCAGGAGAAGAAGATCAAGAGCGAATTGCCGGTCCGCGACTACAAGCTCAATCCGCGCTTCGGTGATCTGACATTCCTGCGCACGGCCGCTTCGGTCACGCTTGATGCATTTGGTTTGAGCGCGATTGCGCGCCGCATTGAGCAGGCCGGCCTGGTCCAGGCAGTCGATCGGTTCGGCATGGATGGCTTGCTGGCGCTTTGGCAGCCGTCGGGGAGCAATTGAGATGCGCACAATCGGTCTCTGGCCGCACTCCCGTATTGCGGGAATCGCGAAAAGCCGGTCCCGGGCCATTTGTCACGGCTTTTCATCGGCGCCAAAAGTGATTTAGCGTCTTGACAGTTCAAGGCATTTTCACGGAAATGGATATCCGCAAGGTCCCGGGTCACACTCTCGATGATCAAATCCGAACTTGTTCAGCGTATCGCCGAGCACAACCCGCATCTCTACCAGCGGGATGTCGAGAACATCGTCAATGCGATCCTCGATGAGATCGTGGCTGCGCTGGCGCGCGGCGATCGGGTTGAGCTGCGTGGATTCGGCGCGTTCTCGGTGAAGCATCGTCCGGCGCGGGCCGGCCGCAATCCGCGAACGGGCGCGCATGTGCCGGTCGATCAGAAGAGCGTTCCGTTCTTCAAGACCGGCAAGGAAATGCGCGAGCGCCTGAACCGCGACACCGATGCCAGCGGCGGCAGCTCGCCGGAATCGAGCGCCTGATCTCGCGGAGTTCGCTGGCGCATCGGCGTCTCCGGTTGCTATAGATCGGCACGCGATTGTCGGCCGATGCGAGGGATGGTGATGCGAAAGTTCTTCACGACGCTGCTCGTCATCCTGCTTGGCCTGTTCTTCATCATCTTCGCTGTTGCGAACCGTCACCTGGTGACGGTTTCATTCGATCCGTTCAATTCGACCACTCCGACGGTGGCGATAACGCTGCCGTTATTCCTCGTGCTCATTATCGTGGCGATCCTGGGCGTGCTCGCGGGCGGGGTGGCGACCTGGTTCCAGCAGCATCGCTGGCGCCGCGCGGCGCGACAGCATGAGGCTGACGCCCGGCAGGCCCGGGCGGAGCTGGCCGATCTGCGGGCGACCTTGGCCGCAGCTCAAGCCGAACGGCGTCGCCTCACAGCCCCGTCAAATGGCGGTTCAGCGGGGGTCGTCGGGCGAGACAAGCAGGGCGCGACGTTGTAGAACCCGCCCCGTGCCGGAGCTGCCAGTTTCGGCCGTTGCAGCGCTCCTGAGAGACCATGTCCCTGCTCGTCAAAATCTGCGGCCTGTCCACGCGCGAGACGCTCGACGTCGCGCTCGAGGCCGGTGCCGACATGGTGGGCTTCGTGTTCTTTCCGCCCTCGCCGCGGCATCTCTCGCTCGAGACCGCGCGGGAGCTCGGCCGGCAGGCGAAAGGCCGCGCCGTGAAGGTGGCGCTCACCGTCGATGCGGATGACGCCACCCTCGAAAACATCGTCGAGACGCTGCAGCCCGACATCCTGCAACTGCACGGCAAGGAGACGGTGGCGCGCGTGCGCGACATCAAGCAGAGGTTCGGCCTGCAAGTGATGAAGGTGCTCGCCGTCGAAACGGCGGCCGATCTCGCGCCGCTCGCAGGCTATGCCGCCGTCGCCGACCGCATCCTGTTCGACGCGCGGGCCCCGAAGGGCGCGACCCGGCCGGGCGGGCTCGGGGCGGTGTTCGATTGGCACGTGCTGGAACAGCTCGAGCTTGCATTGCCCTTCATGGTCTCAGGCGGGCTCAATGCCGACAATGTCGCTGAGGCCGTCCGTGTCACCCGTGCCGGCGGCGTCGATATTTCGTCCGGCGTCGAACGGTCGCCCGGCATCAAGGATCCCGAGCTGATCCGCGCTTTCATCCGCGCCGCGCGTGGCGTCCCTTCACCTCTCCCCGTTCACGGGGAGAGGTCGGATCGCGTTAGCGATCCGGGTGAGGGGGAGTCTCCGCGATCACAACTGCTAGCGAATTTGCGGCGAGAGCCCCTCACCCCGACCCTCTCCCCGCAAGAGCGGGGCGAGGGAGTAGAGACAGCGCGCCCGCGCGCGCCACAGAAGAATTGATGGTTCGATGAGCCCAGCACTACCCAACTCTTTCCGCAGCGGTCCCGACGAGCGCGGGCATTTCGGCATTTTCGGCGGGCGTTTCGTCGCGGAAACGCTGATGCCGCTGATCCTCGACCTCGAAAAGGCCTATGCCGAGGCCAAGGCCGATCCGGCTTTCCAAAGGGAGATGGACGGCCATCTGAAGCATTATGTCGGCCGGCCGTCGCCGCTCTATTTCGCCGAGCGGCTGACCGAGCATCTCGGCGGTGCAAAAATCTACTTCAAGCGCGAGGAGCTCAACCACACCGGCTCGCACAAGGTCAACAATGTGCTCGGCCAGATCATGCTGGCGCGCCGCATGGGCAAGAAGCGCATCATCGCCGAGACCGGCGCCGGCCAGCACGGCGTCGCCACCGCGACGCTGTGCGCGCGGTTCGGGCTCGAATGCGTGGTCTATATGGGCGCGGTCGATGTCGCGCGGCAGCAGCCCAACGTGATCCGCATGGAGATGCTGGGCGCCAACGTGGTCCCGGTGCAGTCGGGCGCGCGCACCCTGAAGGATGCGATGAACGATGCGCTGCGCGATTGGGTCACCAATGTGCAGGACACATTCTACTGCATCGGCACGGTGGCTGGCCCGCATCCCTATCCGATGATGGTGCGCGACTTCCAGTCGATCATCGGCATCGAAACGCGCCAGCAATTGCAGGAGGTCGAGGGCCGCCTGCCAGATTCGCTCGTCGCCTGCATCGGCGGCGGCTCCAATGCTATGGGGCTGTTCCATCCGTTCCTCGACGATCCCTCGGTCGAGATCTTTGGCGTCGAAGCTGCCGGCCACGGACTGACGCAATTGCATGCGGCGTCGATCGCGGGGGGCCGGCCCGGCGTGCTGCATGGCAACCGCACCTATCTGTTGATGGACGAAGACGGCCAGATCCAGGAGGCACATTCGATCTCGGCCGGGTTGGACTATCCCGGCATTGGGCCGGAGCACGCCTGGCTGCACGAGACCGGCCGCGTCAACTATCTCTCGGCGACCGATGAGGAAGCGCTGGAAGCCTTCCAGCTGCTGTCGCGGCTCGAAGGCATCATCCCGGCGCTCGAGCCCGCACATGCCATCGCCAAGGTAATGGAGCTCGCACCGAAGCGGCCCAGGGATCACATGATGGTGGTCAACCTCTCCGGCCGCGGCGACAAGGACGTGCCGCAAGTCGGCGACATCTTGAAGGGCCGAAACAAGTGACCTCTCGCCGCCGCTCCCTTTCTGACCTCTCCCCGCAGGGGAGAGGTCGGCTGCGCAGCAGCCGGGTGAGGGGTCTCTCCGCTCACTCGAACCGAAGTGAGGTTTCGATCGTCTCAAGCACCCCGTCGAGATTCTCATATACGTCCGTATTCGAGACGCGCACGACGAGGAAGCCGCAGGCTTCGAGAAGCTCTGTTCGCGCCTCGTCGTACTTGATCTCTGAGTCCCTGGAATGGGTCGCTCCGTCGACCTCGACGATCAATTTCCCATCGAGCGTGACGAAATCGACGATGTACCGATCGATTGGATGCTGGCGGCGGAATTTCCATCGCGCCAGCTTCCTGTTGCGCAATGCCTGCCAAAGTTTGGCCTCGGCGCTGGTTTGCGACGCGCGGAGGCTTCGTGCTCTTGCCTTGAACCTCTCCATCCCCCTCACCCGGCTGCTGCGCAGCCGACCTCTCCCCGGAGGGGAGAGGTATAGCACAGCGAATGCCGCGCCATGACCACCCGTATCGATGCACGTTTTGCCGAGCTCGCGAAGCAGGGCCGCTCCGCGTTTGTGACCTTCGTGATGGCCGGCGATCCCGACCCTGCGACATCGCTCGACATCCTCAAGGCTCTGCCGAATGCCGGTGCTGATATCATCGAGATCGGCATGCCCTTCACCGATCCGATGGCGGATGGGCCGTCGATCCAGGCAGCGGGGCTGCGCGCGCTCAAGGGCGGCATGACGCTGAAGAAGACGCTCGAAATGGTGCGCAGCTTCCGCAAGGATGATAACGCCACGCCGCTGGTGCTGATGGGCTATTACAATCCGATCTACATCTACGGCGTCGACAAGTTCCTCGCCGATGCCAAGGCCGCGGGCGTCGATGGTCTGATCATCGTCGACCTGCCGCCGGAGGAGGACACCGAGCTGTGCCTGCCGGCGATGAAGGCCGGGCTCAATTTCATCCGCCTGGCGACGCCGACCACTGACGACAAGCGTCTGCCGGCGGTGCTCGCGAACACCTCGGGCTTTGTCTATTATGTCTCGATCACCGGCATCACCGGCGCCGCGGCGGCGGACGCTACGGCGGTCGGCGAAGCGGTGGCGCGCATCAAGCGGCATACCAAGTTGCCGGTTTGCGTCGGTTTCGGCATCCGCACCCCGGAAGCCGCGCGGGCCATTGCCGAAAGCGCCAATGGTGCGGTGGTCGGCACCGCGCTGGTCGATGCCTTGCGCGGCAGCCTCGACGCGGAGGGGCGGGCTACCGCCAAGACTGTGACCGCCGTGGCCGACCTTGCCGCCGCGCTGTCACAGGGCGTACGGGGCGCCAAACAAGCGGCCGAATAGGCCGCTACCGTCGTTGCAGGCGGCTTGCCGGGCGTTACCCGGCCCGCCATATATTCAGCCAATGCGGAACCGACCGCATTTCGGAGCGAAGCATGAACTGGCTCACCAATGTCGTCCGGCCGAAGATCCGCAGCATCCTGCGGCGCGAGACGCCGGAGAATCTTTGGATCAAGTGCCCGGATTCCGGGCAGCTCGTGTTCTACAAGGACGTCGAAGCCAACCAGTTCGTCATTCCCGGCTCGAACTACCACATGCGCATGGGCGCGGTGGCGCGGCTGAAGTCGATCTTCGACAATGAGACCTGGTTCGACGTGGCGCTGCCGGACGTAACACCCGATCCGCTGAAGTTCCGCGACGAGCGCAAATATGTCGACCGCATCAAGGATGCGCGGGCCAAGACCAGTCTCAATGACGCGATCAAGGTCGGATACGGCAAGCTCGAGGGCGCGGGCGTCGTGATCGCGGTGCAGGATTTCGACTTCATGGGCGGCTCGCTCGGCATGGCTGCCGGGGAGGCGATGGTGCGCGGGCTCGAGCTCGCGGTCGAGAAGAAGTCGCCCTTCATCGTGTTCGCCGCCTCGGGCGGCGCGCGGATGCAGGAAGGCATTCTGTCGCTGATGCAGATGCCGCGCACGACCGTGGGCGTGCAGATGTTGCGCGAAGCCAAGCAGCCCTACATCGTCGTATTGACCAATCCGACCACCGGCGGCGTCACCGCCTCCTATGCGATGCTGGGAGACGTGCATATCGCCGAGCCCGGCGCGCTGATCGGCTTTGCCGGCGCGCGCGTGATCGAGCAGACCATCCGCGAGAAACTGCCGGACGGATTCCAGCGCGCCGAATATCTGCGCGACCACGGCATGGTCGACATGGTCGTGCATCGCCACGACATGCGCGCGACGCTGGCACGGCTGTGCCGCCTGCTCACCAAATCACCGCCGTTGCAGGTGCCCTCGAAACCTGCGCCCGAGGTCACGGCACCCACCCAGATCGTCTCGGCACCGGAAACCGTGCCGGCAGCGCCGCACGCGTGAGCGTACCGGCCGCCCAGCCATCGCCGCCGCTCGGCGAGCTGGTTGCGCGCCTGTCGGCGCTGCATCCGAAGACGATCGACCTCAGCCTTGATCGCATGCATGGGCTGCTCGCGCGGCTCGATCATCCCGAGCGCAAGCTGCCGCCGGTGATCCATGTTGCCGGCACCAACGGCAAGGGCTCCACGATTGCTTATTTGCGTGCGATCCTGGAAGCGGCCGGCCTGCGTGTGCATGTCTTCACCTCGCCCTATCTGGTGCGGCTGAATGAATGCTATCGGCTCGGCCGCATCGGTGGCGGCGTGCTTGTTAGCGATGATGAATTGCGCGCGGTGCTCGAGCATTGCGAACGCGTCAATGACGGCCAGCCGATCACGATCTTCGAGATCGAGACCGCGGCGGCGTTCTGCCTGTTCGCCCAGCATGCGGCCGACGTCACCCTGCTGGAGGTCGGTCTCGGCGGCAGGCTGGATTCGACCAATGTGGTCGAGACGCCGCTCGCCTCCGTCATCGCGCCGATCAGCATGGATCACACCGAATTCCTCGGCGACACGCTGACCGCGATCGCAGGCGAGAAGGCCGCGATCATCAAGCGTGGCGTGCCGGTGATCTGTGCCGAGCAGTCGCCTGATGCGATGACCGTCGTCGAGGCTCAGGCGGCGCGCCGGCGCGCGCCGCTGCACGTGGCCGGACAGCAATGGCATGTCGGGGTCGAGCGCGGCCGGCTGGTCTATCAGGATGACCGCGGCCTGATGGATCTGGCAGCGCCAAAACTGTTCGGCCGTCATCAGTTCGACAATGCGGGGCTGGCGATCGCGACGCTGCGTGCGATCGACGCGTTCAAGATCGGGATCGCTTCGTTCGAGGCCGGCATCGTCAATGCCGAATGGCCGGCGCGAATGCAGCGTCTGGCCTCGGGCGCGCTGGTCAATCTGGCGCCGCCGGGCTCCGAGATCTGGCTCGATGGCGGACACAATGCCGAAGGCGGGCGCGTGGCGGCCACTGCGGTCGGCGATCTCGAAGAGCGCGTGTCGCGTCCGCTGGTGGTGATCGCCGGCATGATGGCGAACAAGGATGCATCCGGCTTCCTGGCCAATTTCGCCGGTCTGACGCGCCACATCATCGCGGTCGAGATTCCGGGCCGTGCGGGCGCGATGCCGCCGGACCGGCTGGCGGATGCGGCGCGCGCGTTCGGCATGCGCGTCGAGATCGCAGCGAGCGTGGAGGCCGCGCTGCATGCGCTTTCGCAGTTTGCTTACGAGGTGCCGCCGCGCATCCTGATCACCGGCTCGCTCTATCTCGCCGGCCATGTGCTCGACGTGAACGGCACGCCGCCGGCATGACGCTGCGCTTTGCCGCCATCGCCGACGTGCACGGCAACTATCTGGCGCTGGAAGCTGTGGTTGCTGATATCCGCGCGCAGGGGATTGCCGAGATCGTCAATCTCGGCGACATGGCGAGCGGTCCGCTGGACGCGCGGCGGACGATGGACACGCTGATGGCGCTCGGTGCCGTTCACGTACTTGGCAATCACGATCGCTATCTCATCGATCGGCCGCCGGAGAAGATGGGTTCGTGGGACCGGCCGGCGTACGCGCAACTCGATCAAAGCCATCTCGACTGGCTGCGCGCGGTGCCGGCAACGCGTGTGTTTCGCGATCAGGTCTTTCTCTGCCATGCGACGCCGGCAAGCGACGAGGTCTATTGGCTGGAAACGGTGCTGCCCGACGGCACCGTGCGGATGGCGGCGCTGGAGGCGATCGAGCAGGCCGCGAGTGGCGTCACGCAGCCGCTGATCCTCTGCGGCCACAGTCATCTGGCACGCGCGGTGCGGCTGCGCGACGGGCGCCTGATCGTCAATCCCGGCAGCGTCGGCTCGCCTGGCTATCGGGACGTCCATCCGTACAAGCATGTCGTGGAGGCGGGCACGCCCGACGCGCGCTACGCGATCCTGGAATTGGCCGAGGGTGCCTGGCGGGTCACTTTCCGTCATGTGCCCTATGACCACGACGCGATGGCGGCGCTGGCGCGCGAGCACCGCCAGTTGGAACTGGCATCTGCCCTGGCGACCGGCTGGATTCGTTAACTCCGCTCTGTCCGGGCTACGGCCGCTACGTCTTCAACAGCTTCATCGGATCGACGGCCTTCTGCTTCAGCTGCTCGAAGGTGCATTGCCGCGGTGCCTTGTCCGGGCGCCAGCGCAGGATCGAGGTGCCGTGGCGGAAGCGCTCGCCGCTGAAATGATCGTAGCAGACCTCGATCACCAGTTTCGGCTTCAGCGGACACCATTGCGCGGAGCGTTCGGTCGACCAGCGGCTCGGGCCACCAGGCGCATTCCCGGTGAAGCCGGGCTTTGCGATCAGCGTCTCCAGCTTTGACGTCAACGCCGGCTTCTCCTCGCGCTTGATCGCGGAGGTGAAGCCGACATGGTGCAACAGGCCGTCATCGTCATAGAGGCCGAGTAGGAGCGAGCCGACGACGTTCCGGCCGCCTATCTTGTTGGTCGCGTAGCGAAAGCCGCCGACGACGCAATCGGCGCTGCGGAATTTCTTGATCTTCTGCATGCCCTCGCGCTTGCCGGCCTGATAGGGCAGGTCGATGCGCTTGGCGATCACACCGTCGAACCCGCCGCCCGATTGCTTCAGCCACTTCACCGCCGTGGCGTAGCTTGTGGTGACGGGCGATAGCCGAAATGTTGGAGTGGACTTGAAGTGCGCTTTGGCGAAGGTTTCGAGCGTTGGTCGTCGTTGGCTCAACGGCTCGGCGGAAAGCTTCTTCTCTGTGGCCGTCGCGAGCAGGTCGAAGGCGATGAACAGCGCCGGTGTTTCGTGCGCCAGCTTCTTGATGCGGCTGGCAGCGGGATGAATCCGCTGCAGCAGATCGTCGAACGAGAACGTCTTGCCATGCGGCACGACAATTTCGCCGTCGAGCAGGAAAGAGCTTGCCTTCAACTTGAGCGCTGCGGCGATCAGCTCCGGAAAATAGCGGCCGAGATCTTCCCCGGACTTCGAGCGCAGGTCGACCTTCGCACCCTGGCGCGCGAGCAGGCAGCGGAAGCCATCCCATTTCGGCTCATATTGCCATTCGTCCCCGCGCGGGATGGCATCGACCGAACGGGCCTCCATCGCGACCAGCGCGGCGGAATCGGAAGCGGTCTTTCGGCGGGGAGACGGCACGGGCGAGGGCCTTTAGATCCTTTTGTTTGAGCATGATCTTTTCGGAAAACCGGTTTCCACTTTTCCGGATCATGCTCAAACGCAACACACCCCCCCTCAACGCAAACGGCCGGCTATCCGCCGGCCGTTGTCGAAAATTATTCTAAGGAGACGGATCAGACCGCAGCGGAAATCCACTGCTGCAGCTTCGCCTTCGGCGCCGCGCCGACCTGGCGCGAGGCCATCTCGCCGCCCTTGAAGATCATCAGGGTCGGGATCGACATCACGCCATATTTGGAAGCCGTCTTCGGGCTCTCGTCGACGTTGAGCTTCACGATCTTGACCTTGTCGCCCATCGAGCCCGCGATCTCGTCCAGCGCGGGCGCGATCATGCGGCAGGGGCCGCACCATTCGGCCCAGAAATCGACCACGACAGGTCCGGTCGCGTTGAGCACTTCGGCTTCGAAATTGGCGTCAGAAACCTTGCCAACGGCCATGGGGTACCTCGTTCGGTTGGAAGAAAAAGGCGGGATTTGAGTCGCGCCGGGATCGTACGACAAACCTATGAACGCACCCCTGCCGGGTCAAGCTCGGTCACGCCAGCATGATGGGATGCCAGCTCCCTGTCCAGCGAGGAGGCAGAAATCTCCATCATTTCAGTACTTTCGGTCCAGAGCAGGGCGGCACGGACAGGACGTCCGGGATAAAGCTTGTGCAGCACGGCCCGGTAGAGCGCGAGCTGCCGGATGTAGCCCCTTGGGGCCTCGGCCGCAGTTGTCGGCGGGGCGTGGTTGGTCTTGAAATCGACGATCAGGATGTCGTTCGGCGTCACCACCAGCCGGTCGATCTGGCCGGATACCAGCGCCGGCGATTGTCCGAGCCGTTCGAGCCGGCCGACAACGGAGACTTCCGCCCGGCTTCCGGCGGCGAACACCGCGGCAAAACGCGGATCGCCGATCAAGGCCAGCACGCTTTCGGCCAGCGCCGCGCGCTCCTCGGCGGTCCAATCCTCGGCATTGCGTTCGAGATAGGCCAGCGCCGCACCGCGTCGGCGCTGGGGTGCGATATCCGGCAGCGACTGCAACAGCCGGTGCACCAGCGTGCCGCGCTGGATGGCGCGGGCACGCAGCACGAGCTGCTCGCCGCTCCGGACGCGGCGGCTGTCGTCGCTGGGGTCGGATGGCCGCAGCCGGCTGTCGGCGGCGAGTTCAGTCGGCGCCGGCCGCTGCAGCCAGGACGGCAGTTCGATCGGCTGCGGCGCCCCCGACACCGTGACGCCGGTCGTCGCATCGGCATCATCGGGCCGGAAATAACGCTTCACCAGGCCCGCCGGGGCCTCGATCTCCTGCAAGCTGAGGTCGGAATGGGCGAGGCCCTTGTCGATCAGGTCATACCAGGAGGAGGTCCGGACCTTTTTCATGTTGCCGGGCAGGCAGCCGCCAACGATCAATCGATCGGCGGCCCGGGTCATCGCGACGTAGAGCAGGCGGCGATATTCGTCTTCCGTCTCCTCCAGCATCGCCTCGCGTGCCTTGGCGACGGGACCGGGATCTTCGGCCTTGCGGCCGGCCCAGACCACGACGCCGGGCCCGTGCGGCGCGCTGTTGCCCTGTGGCAGATGGATCAGCCGCAGCCGTTGCGTGTCCGCGGGCGAGGTGGTGGTGTCCACCAGGAACACGACGGAGGCTTCCAGCCCCTTGGCGCCGTGCACCGTCATCACGCGAACCTCGTCGCGCGAAATTTCCATGTCGCGCTTCACCTCGGTGTCGGCCGCGCGCAGCCAGGCCGCAAAGCCCTGCAGCGAGCTGGGCGCCTTGCGCTCGTGGGCGAGTGCGAGTTCGAGGAATTCGTCGAGCGCATCGTTCGCCTCATGGCCGAGCCGGCGCAGGATGCGCGCCCGCCCGCCTTCGCCGCCAAGCAGCCAGGCATAGAAGGCGAACGGGGTCGAATCGGCAAAGCGTCGCTCGCATCGTTCGAGCCGTTTCAGCGCGGCCGCGAGGCGCTCATCGGTCGCCGCATGCAGCGCCAGCGCGTGGCGCAGCGATCCGTTGCGCTCCCAGGCCAGCTTGAACAGATCGTCGTCGTCGAGGCCGAACAGCGGGCTCTTCAGCGCGACCGCCAGTGCCAGATCGTCCTGCGGCAGCAGCAGCGCGTCCGCGAGGTTCATCAAATCGATGATCGCGATGTGCTCGGTCAACTTCAGCCGGTCGGCGCCGGCGACCGGGATATTGGCGTGTTTCAGCGCCTGGATCACGGCGTCAAACGCGTTGCCGCGTCTTCGCACCAGCACCAGCACATCGCCGTAGGTGAGCGGCCGGCGGTTGCCGCGGCTGCCGGTCATGGTGCCGCTTTCCACCAGCCGCCTGATCTCGGCCTGGACGCGCTTCGCAAGCTTCACTTCGGGGCTGGTGACGGAGACGCCGTCGAACGGCGCGCGCCAGCCCTCGATGTCCTGCCTGTCGTCGGCTTCCGCGAGCTCCCAGAGTTCGATCATGCTGGGACCGGCGTCGGCGAGCGCATTGTGGAGCGGATAGCCGTTCTCGACCGCATGGATGCTGCGATAGATCTCCTGCTCACGGAACACGTGGTCGACCGAGTGCAGGATCGCGGGTCCCGAACGGAACGAATAGGTGAAGGAAACAGGATCGAATTTCAGCCCGGCATCCTCGAACTTCTTCTTCAGCTCCCGGCGGCGCAGATCGAATTCATGCGGGGCCGCGCCCTGGAACGAGAAAATCGACTGCTTCTCGTCGCCGACCGCGAACACGGTGCGGACCACACCGTCGCGCGCGCCGGCGCCGGAGGTGAATTCGGAGATGATGTGCGCGACGATGTCCCATTGCTTGGGACTGGTATCCTGCGCCTCGTCGATCAGCACATGATCGACGCCGCGGTCGAGCTTGTAGTGCACCCAACCTGAGGAGACGCGGTCGAGCATCTCGAGCGTCTTGTCGATGAGGTCGTCATAATCGAGCAGCCCGCGCTCCAGCTTTTCGCGGCGGTAGTTCGCGGCCGCCGCAGTCGCGATATGCAGCAGCGCCTCGGTGCGGTCGCGGATCGTTACGGCGCGGCGGCGCTCGATCAGCGGACGGATGCGCTGGCTTTCTGCTTCGAACAGTCGACCGATGGCGGGATTGTTGTCGAAGAATTTCTTCGTCACCACCGACTTGCGCGGCGTGCGGTCGGCGTCGGTAAGGAAGACGCCAAGATAGGCGTCGACCTGCGCGCTGCCGGTGAAGACCAGCGCCTCACGCAGGCGTGACGCCTGATCCTGGTCGGACTTGTTGCCGGTGTCGAGGACGAGCGCAATGTCCTCCCAGCGCGCGCGTGGCAGATAGGGACCATCCAGGATCGCGCGCTCGACGTCCTCGATCGAATCATCAGCGGCGACGCCAAGTGCTGCCGACATCTGGCCGGCGGCGGCCACCGCGCTGCCCGCGGCATCGGTCCAGGCCATGAAATGATCGCGGCTGAGGCAGGCTTCGCGCACCACGTCCTTGAAGGTGACGTCGGCCGCGCTCGCCATCGCCACCATCAACGCACGCCCGGTGGCGCTGTCGGGATTGCGCGAGGCTTCCAGCAGCACCGCGAGATTGGCGCGCTCCATCATCTCGTTCTGGTCGCGCTCGTCGAGCACGGCGAACCGCGCCGGCACGTTGGCTTCGAACGGGAATTGCTGCAGCAGGCGGGTGCATAGCGCATGGATGGTCTGCACCTTCAGCCCGCCCGGCGTCTCCAGCGCGCAGGCGAACAGTTTTCGCGCTTCCCGTCGGAGCCTCACATTGGGATGGGCAATGCCGGCTTCGCGGATCGCCGCGTCCAGCGCCGTATCGTCGAGGGTGACCCAATGGCCGAGCGTGGAGAACACCCGCTCGGCCATGTTGGCCGCGGCCGCCTTGGTGAAGGTGATGCAGAGGATCTTTTCCGGCGGGGTGCCCTCCAGCAACAGCCGGATCACGCGCTGCACCAGCACATGGGTCTTGCCCGAACCGGCATTGGCGGACACGAAGGCGGACGCCTTGGGATCGGACGCGCGCGCCTGCGTGGCGCGCACCGCGTCGGGAATGGGGCGCGGCGCTTTCACCATTCCTCTACTCCCAGGCCGCCGGCCGCAGACCATTCCTTGATGCGGGCGAGGTCGTCATAGGTGCCGTAGCGGTTGGCCCACATCGAGAGATTCAGCGAGGTGTAGGCCTGGTTCTCGTCCTCGAATTGACGGATCAGTTTTTCCAGCTCCTTCCGCGCGTGGTCGGCGGCATCGTCGGGCGATTGCGGCGTATCGCCCTGCCTGATCTTCAATTCCAAGGTCCGCTGCTCGCCCGGCGGGTTGTTGCCGCTGAGCCTGACATAGGTGAGCTCGCCGACGGATGCACCGGCCGGAATTCCCTCAAAGCCGCCCTCGCGCAGGATCGCGGCTTCCAGCGTGAGCTGCGGCGACAGTCCCATGCGCACCTGCTTGCCGGTCGGCGGCTGCCCGGTCTTGTAGTCGAGGATCGCAAACGAGCCGTCATCGTGGTGCTCGATCCGGTCGGCGCGCGCCGAAAGCGTGAAGGTGCGCGCATTGTCGAGGGGGATGCCGATCTCGCCACGGATCTCGGCATTGATCGCCGCGATAGCGCCGCGCCGCGCGGTCTCCCATTCGGCAAACCATGCCGCGATGCGCTGGAAGCGCGGCCACCACAGCGCCCGTGCTTCCGGCCGCTCCATCAACGGCGCAAAATGCTTGCCGCCGATCTCGCGCAGGGCGCGAAGCGGATCGTCCGGCAGCGCGGCGGCGAAGCTTTGCGTGAATTCGCCGAGCGCAGCGTGGATTGCCGAGCCGCGATCGGCCGCCGACAGCGGCATGTCGACGGGATCGAGCGGATCGAGCCGCAGGATATATCTTGCGTAGATCGTATAGGGATCGCGTAGCCAGTCCTCGATCGCGGTCACCGACATCTTGAGCGGCCTAGTCGCAAGCGGCGGCTTCGGCGCGGGCTGTGCGATCGGCTCGACCTTGTCCGGCCGGTCGAGCTCGGCGGCGTAATGGACGTATGTCTCGCCCGCTGCTTTCGCAGCCTTCCAGCGCGCCTCGCCCGCGACCGCCTCAAACCGGTGCAGGAAGCGCGAGGCCACCGCCGGCGCGCCGCCGACCTTGGCCGAATGGGTGAGGATCACATCGTCAGTGCCGAGCAGTTGCGCAAAGTCGTGGGCGGAAAGGCCGATACGCCGTTCCGGCAGGTCGAGACCGAGCTCGTGCCGCATCGGCCGGCTGAGCCAGGGATCGATCCGCGGCGCCGGCGGCCAGACGCCTTCGACGAGCCCGCCAAGGATCACGCGATCGGTCTCCGTCAGTCGCGCTTCGAGCTGGCCGAAGATGTGCAGTTGCGCGCGCGGCGATTCCGGGCGACGCACCATGCGGTCGGCAAACGCAGTCTGGAAGACGTCGGGATAATCGGAGAGCGGGACCATCACGCCGCTCAGCTTCTTGGCGCCCACGAGATCATCGAATGCGGATGCGAGCACGGAACCGGCCTGCTCTTCGAAGGCGACGGCGATGCCGTGCTGATCGCAGGACAACGCAGTGAGAGCCTCGCGATGACGGAGCGCCAACTCGGCAAAATCGTACGGCTTGGATGCGCTGAGACTTTCAAGCGGTGCAAGCGCGGCCCTCAGCTTTGATATCAGCGACTGCGCCTGGTCGAGCTCGACGTCGCGGAGCCGGGTCCGTTGTTCGAGGGCATGAAGCGATGAGGTCTCGCCGCGGCGCAGCTTGGCGAGTTCGCTGCGGAAGCGTTCGAAGTCGCGGGCAAGGCCTTCGCTGCCGGCTTGCGGCCGCGTGCCGCGCAAGAGCGCCAGCTCCAAGACTTCGGTCGCGCGAAGGTAGGCGCCCGGCGCGGCGCCGAGCCGGAACAGCGGATGTTTCAAGAGCGCGAGCAGCGTCGGTGGCTCCAATCCTTTGGTCGCGGCTTCCGCGGTGAGGCGGGCGAAAACGCCCGATGGCGTGTCCATCAGCGCTTCACCGCCGGAATCGTCGAATTCGAGATTCCAGCGCGTCAGTGCCGCCATCACCCGCCGCGCCAACGCGCGGTCCGGCGTGACCAGTGCGGCGGATTTATTGAGATGCCTCGCCTCGCGCATGGCAATGGCGATGGCGAGCGCTTCCATCTCCGGATTCGGCGCCTCCACCACGGCGATGGCGTTCATGCCGGCGGAAATCTTCTCGGCGATCTCGGGCTGCTCCAGCCGGTCGTGCCATTGCGCCGTGGCACTGGACGGCCGCATCGTTTCCGACATCAGCATCTCGCGCCCGCGTGGTGCCGGCGCGCCCAGAATCTCCACCTCGTCGCGCTTGATCGCGAAGCGATCGAGCAGCGCGTGCATGGCGAATTGCGGATGGTTCGATGCGGGCGGCGTGGTGAATTTGCCCTTGGCGTCGCGCATGCCGCCGATCATGTCCCAGGACTCTTCATCAAGATCGGTATCGAGCCCGGGCAGCACGACCGCGCCGTGCGGCAGCTTGGCGACCGCGTGGAGAAACTTGGCGGTCGTCGGCATCGAACCGGTCGAGCCCGCCGCGATCACGGGACCACCGGATTGTGCGGTCAGTCGCGCGGTTTCGGCCGAGATCAAGAGGTCGCGCCGCGCCGCCGGCTCGATACGGCCGACCTCGGCGAGATAGGCTGGCCAAGCCACGCGCGCGATCCGCAGGAAATCCAGCGAATGCTGCCAATATTGGTCAAGCTGATCGGGCACCAGCCTGTCGAGCGCGCTCCACTCGACGCCGCGCGTCACCATGTCGTCCATCAGCCGCGCGAGATCGCCGGCGAGCTGCAGCGTCGATGCGGGGCCGCCGACCACCTGCGGCGCGGTCACCGGGCTCTTGGCCCAGGCCGCGACCAGCCTCGCCAATGTCAGCCGCCGCTCGAGCTCGCCAAGCTTGGGCGGAATCTCCAGCGGCGCTGCGCCGCTGAATTGTTCCGCCTCTTCCGCGAAAGCGAGTTCATCCTCGTCGATGTCGCCAAGCGCAATGATGCGCGGCAGCACAGCGGCATCCGTATCCAGGACATCGAGGAAGATCTCCCGCGCAAGCCGGCCCGCGCGCCGGGTCGGCAGATAGAGCGTCGCGTCAGCCAGCCGTTCGGGATTGCCGCGCGCGTCGAATCCCCTGACTAGGCGACCGTCAACCAGCGCGGCGATGACGGTACGCAGGAACGGGACGGAGAGGGGAACGCTGAAAACGCGCATGAGGAGCCTGATTCGGAATCAGGCAATAATATAGGCGGCCATCGCCGCGCGGTCGAACCGCCGTTCACCGGTCATCACCCGCGAAGGCGAGTGAGCCAGTATTCCACAGACACCAGTGAATAAGTCGAGAGGCTGCGGCGTACTGGATGCCCCGCCTGCGCGGGGCATGACGATTGCTGGGGTTGGCTTAGCCTAGGCCACGCTTTCCAAAAACGCTTCTTCCGCGGCTTGCACGGCGTCGGGGGTTCCGACATGCATCCAGACACCGTCGAGCCTGAGCCCGAACAGCCGTTCCTGCTCGTTGGCACGGTCAAAAAGCCTGGTCAGCGAGAACTCGCCCGCGGGGGCGTCCGCAAAGATCGACGGCGACATGATGGCGGCGCCGGCATAGACGAACGGCACCACCTGCTGTTCCCGCCGCTTGCGCAAGGCGCCGTCCGGCAGCATGGAATAGTCGCCGCGGCCGCCATAGCCGATGCTGCTCGCGGTTGGCGCCATCAGCAGCAGGATATCCATTTTCGCAGGATCGAAGGTCTCCGCGAGCCGCGCCAGGTTCGGCCGCACGCCATCGATCCACATGGTGTCGGAGTTGACGTGGAAGAACGGCTCACGCCCGAGCAGCGGCAACGCCTTCACCACCGCGCCGCCGGTGCCCAGCACGTTGTCACGCTCGTCCGAGATGATCACGCGCGGCTGCTTCCGCGTCTTGACGTGCTCGATGATCTGGTCGGGCAGATAGTGCACGTTGACCACGGCCTCGCTCACGCCGGCAGCGGCAAGCTTGTCCAGGACATGATCGAGCAGCGGCTGCCCCGCCACGCTCACCAGCGGCTTCGGCATATGGTCGGTCAAAGGCCGCATGCGCAGGCCGAGACCGGCGGCGAGGACCATGGCTCTACGGGGGGTGACGGACATTCTTCCGGGCTCTCGAACCGTTCAAATCGTGACGCGCGCTATCCTATCACGCCGATTTGGGGCGCGCATAAGGTCGACGCGATAGTCGCCGGACATGACGCCCGTGCGACGGGAAGGAAAACGTCCTGGATCATGATCCGATTCGACAAAATCGGGATCATGATCTCATCTCCTTGTTTGAGCATGATCTTTTCGGAAAACCGGTCTCCACTTTTCCGGATCGTGCTCTAAAACAGCAGTCTTCAGACCTCGGCGGGTTGCGAGCCGCGCTTGCCCGCCTTCTTTTTCTTGTCGCCTTGCTTGAGGAAATTGACCCCGATCTGATCGCCGTTGACCCAGGACAATTCGCAGCGGCGATAGGCAAGCCCGGTCGATGACAGCAGCAGGAAGAACTCCTTCAGGTGCAGGCCCTCCACGGAGCCCTCGACCGTCAGTTTGGCGCCCGTCTCGGAAACGTCTTCCATGGTGCAGTCGCGCCGCCACGTGCCGTCGATCCCCATCATGTGCGCGGGAATGCCGCGTTCGAAGGTGACACGCTCGCCGCGGCGCCGTTCTGCTTTCATGGCCGACTCAATCCTTAACCTCGATCATGATCCTGAACATGATCCAGCCGCTCTGCATCCCGAGCGTGTGTCACACTAGGGCGGCTCGGGCTAACAGGGGGTAAATCAGGAAACCGGCGGCGGAACGTGGGCCGCGTACCATTCGCGAAGGCCGGCCAGCGCCGGGTGGGCCAGTGAACGAGTGAGGTAGGTCCAGATCCGCGGCTGGTGCTTGAGATAATGCGGCTTGCCATCCCGCCCGTTGAGCCGCGCAAACGTGCCCAGCAGACGCGTGTTACGCTGGGCCGACATGATCGCGTAGAGCTCGGCGAAGCTGGCCGCGTCGAAATGCTCCTCGGTGGCTCGCCGCGCCTTGATGTAGCGGGAGAGCAGTGTGAGCTCGAGCTGCTCGGGCACGTCGATCCGCGCGTCCTGGAGCAGCGACACCAGGTCGTAAGTGGCAGGTCCCAGCACCGCGTCCTGGAAGTCGATCAGGCCGACCCGCAGGATGCCGGTGCGCTCGCCGAGCCAGATCAGGTTGGGCGAGTGGAAGTCGCGGAGCACCCAGGTCCGCGGCGCCGCGGCCGGCTTTTCCAGGAGCGTTCGCCACATCGCAAGAAATTCATTGCGTAAATCCGATGCGAGGGTGACGCCGCGCTGCGGCAAGTACCACTCGATCATCAAGCCCAGCTCGACCAGCCATGCATCGATGTCGAAGACGGGGATGTCGTAGGTGAGCTGCGGCGACAGTGGCAGCTCCTCTGGCAGCTTCTCGCGATGCAGGGCTGCCAGCATGTCGGTCGCGGCTTCATAGCGCTCGGTGATCGGCGCCGGCGGGTTGCCTTCGACGACGCCGTCCTTGCCGAAATCCTCGGTGATCAGGAATCCCAGATCGATGTCGGAGTGGCGGATCGCGGGTGCCGAGAAGCCGCGCTCGCGCAGTCCGTTGTCGATGGCGACGAACGGCTTGACGTCCTCGGCGAGATGGACGGCGGCGCTGTAGGACTTGCCGTCATAGATCGGCGGCCCGTCGGGGCGGCGCGGCGAGTTCATCAGGATGACGCTGCCATTGTCGTCGAACAGCCGGGCGTAGGAGCGGGTCGAGGCATCGCCCGGCATGCGCTCGCGCCGCGCGTCGATGTAGCCGGCATTGTCGAGGAATTGGCGCAGCGCCTTCAGCCGCGTGACGACGACGGCGGCCTTGCCGTGGCCGGTGATCTCGGCCGCCCGCGCGTTCGATCCCAGCGCCGGCCGGTGGCTCAGCGCGATGTCGATACGATCCGGCGGCAAGGCATCCGGTGCGCGCTCCGGCCATTCGATCAGCGCTACCGCGCCGTCAGGCAAGGGCGACAGCCCGATCTCCTCGAGTTCGCTCGCGTCATTGATGCGGTAGAGATCGGCATGAACAAGCGGGAACGCCGGCAACTCGTAGGTTTGCGCCAGCGTGAAGGTCGGGCTCGGCACTTCCAGCGTATCATCGGTGGCGAGATAGCGGATCAGCGCGCGGGCCGCGGCGGTCTTGCCGGCGCCGAGATCGCCGGAGAGCGCGATGACTTCGCCGGGGCCGATCAAGAGCGCGAGATCCGCCATCAGATGCGCGGTCGCCGCCTCATTGGCGAGTGCGACCGAGAATGTGCTGATGACAATCATTCGGCGGCGTTGCGATGCGCGTTCTGGTCGACCGGGAAGATGCAGGTCACGGTCGTGCCGTTGCCGACAGTCGAATCGACGCGGACCTTGCCGCCATGCAACTCGACGAAGGAGCGCACCAGCGACAGGCCGAGGCCGGCGCCACGGTGCCGCGAGCCATGGGAATGGCTCTCGAACCAGTTGAATACCTTGTCCTTGACCTCAGGCGCGATGCCCGGGCCGGTGTCGGTCACCGCGAATACGACGCTGTGGTCGGCACGTCGCGCAGAGATCGTGACCGTCCCGTCATGCGGGGAGAAGCCGACGGCGTTGGCGAGCAGGTTATAGAGCACCTGCACCACGCGCCGTTCGTCGCCGATGAATTCGCCGATATTGGGCTCGATGTCGACCTTGAGCGTGATGCGGTCGGTCGCGAGCCGGTCCTGGATGCCTTCGGCCGCGGCCTCGATCGTCTTGCCGATATCGACGGAGCCGAGCTCGAGCGTCATCGCGCCGGCATCGATGGTGGCGAGATCGAGGATGTTGTTGGTGAGCGCGAGCAACGCGTTGGTCGATTTGGTGACGTAGTCGAGATATTCGGCCTGCTTCGCGTTGAGCGGTCCGGTCGAGGGATCAGACAGGAAATGCGCAAAGCCGATGATGGTGGTGAGCGGCGCGCGCAATTCGTAGGATACGTGGTGGACGAAATCGACCTTCATCTGGTCGGCCGCTTCCAGCGCCTCGTTGCGCTCGCGCAGCGCGCGTTCGACATTCTCGGTGTCGGTGATGTCCTGGAACGTCAGCATGGTCGCGCCGTCGGGCAGCGGCATGGTCATGCAATGCAGCACGCTGCCGTCCTTGCGCTCGAGCTTCAGCGCAACCTGGGCCCGGTTCTCGATCGCGGTGATCGCCTCGCGCAGCGCGCGCCAGACGATCGGATCGTCGAACAGCGGCCTGCACAGCGCTTCCACGGTCTCGATATGCGGCTGCTCGCGCAGCGCATCCGCCGCCAGCCGCCACATCTTCTCAAATGCCGGGTTGAACAACTGCACCCGGCCATTGCTGCCGAACACCGCGACTGCTTCGTTGAGGTTGTCGAGGGTCTCGTGCTGGACCCGGATCAGGCCGTCGAAGCGACGCGCCAGATCAAGGCTTTCGGTGACGTTGTCGAAGAGATAGGTGACGCCACCTTCGAGATTCGGCGTGGTGACGACACTGACCGCGCGGCCGTCCGGCAGGAACCAGGTGTAGCTCTCCGATTCGACCGCGCGATAGGCTTCGTGCAGCTTGGCCTTCCAGGCGCGGAAGTCCGGCTGCTCCGGCAGCTTGCGCGCGGCGCGCAGCCGATCGAGGACGCTGGAATCGTCCGGGTTGCTATCGAGGAATGCCTGATCGAGATCCCAGAGGCGGCGATAGGATTCGTTGTAGAAGGCGAGCCGCCGGTCGGCGTCGAACACGGCGACGCCGGAAGAGAGCTGGTCGAGGGTGCGGCGATGCGCTTCCGCCATCCGGGTGAGCGCGGCGCGAAGGGCGGCAACCTCGCTGGCGTCGATGGCGATGCCGGCGCTGCCGCCGGCAAGCTTCATCGCCTGCACGTCGTAGATCCGGCGCTCGCCGCCGACCACGATCGGCAGTCGCGCGGCATAGGTTGCATATTCGTGCAGCGCCTTGGCCATCTCGACCCGCTGATCGTTCTCCAGGAGCTCGAGATTGCGGGTGATTGCATCCGCGATGCTCGCGCCCTCGGTCGCCCGCAGATAGGCCGTATTGGCATAGCGCAGATCGTCCTGCGCATTCTTGGCCCAGATCGGCCAGGGTGCGGCGGCGGCGAAATCGCGCAGCAGCTCGGTTTCCTCCTGCAGCATCTTGTAGCGCAGATTGGCCTCGGCCAATTCGCGGCGCAAGCCGCCGAGCTCGCGCATCCGCACGATCGCCTGGCCGCCGATGGCGCGACCCATGGCCTCGATCGCGCGGCCGTTCGCGGTCGTGAGGTTGAGCAGAAAGCCCTGGCCGGCCTCGCGCAGCGCGTCGACGGCGTGGTCCATCTGCAGCGCTGGTTCCGGCGGCAGCCAGGTTCCGAATGCCAGCACGCGCTGGGGCGAGTTCTGGGTCGCCTCCTGCGACGTCAGCAATGCGATGTCGCCGCTGATCTCGGGGCGATTGTTGCCGGCCGCCCAGGAAATCAGGACCTGCGGTTCGGCAAACAGCAGCGCGCGCAGACGATCGGATTGGGCCTGCAGATCGGCGATCTCGGCGCGCAGGCGCCCCTCGCTCCGGCTGGCGCGAGCGCGCGTGCGCATCAAGAGGATCGCGGCGACCACGGAAAAGCCGAGCAACGCAACCGCGGCGGTGAAAAGAACGAATTCCTGGTGATCGAGGTCGAACCACGCCGAGATCGCCGGCTCGAACAGCCAGTCACCGGCGCGCGCCGATCCCGTGGGCAGCGCCAATGTAGCGGCGAGCCCCATCAGGCCGTCGCGCGCCAGTGAGGTGCACGACAGCAGGCTTCGACGCATTGCGGCGACCACGCCTGACATAATTTGCCCCAGAACGCACGACTTCAGCCCGGCGTTAGACCCCCGCCGTGCTCACGAATCGAGGAAGCATATCCTCAAGCTGACTCAGCGAGTAAGAGTCCAGATCGTGAACGCAAGACGCGCTGTGAAAAATGCGGGGCTCAATTCATGCGCCAGCGCAAATTTTATCCGCATTCGAATGGCTTAACGCCCGGTCGAGCCGAAGCCGCCGCTGCCTCGTTCGGTACTGGACAGCACGGTCACGGGAACCAGTTCCGCCTGCACGACCGGTGCGATCACCATCTGCGCGATGCGCTCGCCGCGTCGGATCGAAAATGGCGCCTCGCCGTGATTGATCAGGAGCACATTGATCTCGCCGCGATAGTCGGCGTCGATGGTACCAGGCGAATTCAACACGGTCACGCCGTGCTTGGCGGCAAGTCCCGAGCGTGGCCGCACCTGCGCCTCATAGCCCGGCGGCAGCGCGATCGTCAGCCCGGTCGGAACCGTCGCGTACTTGCCTGATGCGAGCACCAGCGGCGTTTCTTCGGGCACTGCGGCGAGCAGATCGAGCCCGGCGGCATCGGCGGTCTGGTAGGTCGGCAGCGGAAGGCCTTCGCCATGCGGCAATTGCCTGACATCGACCTTGATTGTCGCACTCACGATTTCGCCTCCACAGCCTTCGCGATCCGCGCCACCAGTTCGGTGGCGACCTGTTCCTTGGTCATGACCGGCCAGGAATCGACGCTGATATCCTCGCCCTCGCGCGTCAGCAGATGGACGGTGTTGCGGTCCCCGCCCATCACGCCGGTGGCCGGCGAAACATCATTGGCCACGATCCAGTCGCAGCCCTTGCGGGCGATCTTTGCCTTCGCATTGTCGATCAGATGCTCGGTCTCGGCCGCGAAACCGATCACCAGCGGCGGGCGCTTGTCCTGCAGCTTGGCGATGGTGGCGAGGATGTCGGGGTTCTCGATCAGTTGCAGCGACGGCACGCCGGCTGTGGTCTTCTTCAATTTCTGCTCGCCTTCATTGGCGACCCGCCAGTCGGCGACCGCGGCCGCGAAGATCGCGACATCCACCGGCAGCGCCGCTTCCACCCGGTGCAGCATGTCGCGCGCGGATTCCACAGAGATTACCGACACGCCGGGGGGATCGGCGAGATCGACCGGCCCTGAGACCAGGACGACCTCGGCGCCGGCATCTCGCGCGGCGGCGGCGATGGCAAAGCCCTGCTTGCCAGAGGAGCGGTTGGCGATATAGCGCACCGGATCGATCGCCTCATGCGTTGGCCCTGCGGTAATCAGCACGCGCTTGCCCTGAAGCGGGCGCCGATGCGGCGGGCGCAGGATATGTTCGGCAGCGGCGGCGATTTCCGTCGGCTCGGCCATCCGCCCGACGCCGGCTTCGCCCGCCTCCGCCATCTCGCCGGCGTTGGGGCCGACGGTCAGGATGCCGTCGCGGCGGAGCTGCAGCACGTTGCGGCGGGTGGCGGCGTTGTTCCACATCAGCGGATTCATTGCCGGCGCCAGCAGGATCGGGCGGTTGGCGGCGAGCAGGATCGCGGAGGCGAGATCGTCGGCATGGCCATGCGCCATTTTGGCGATCAGGTCCGCGGTCGCCGGCGCCACCACGATCAGGTCGCACTCGCGCGCCAGGCGGATGTGGCCGGCATCGAATTCGCTCTGGGGATCGAACAGGTCGGCATAGACGCGCTCATGCGACAGGGCGCTGGCCGCAAGCGGCGTGACGAACTGCTGCGCCGCCTTGGTCAGCACGCAGCGGACGTGAATCTGGCGCTCCTTGAGCCGCCGAATCAGGTCCAGCGCCTTGTAGGCGGCGATGCCGCCGCCGATGATCAGGGTGACGCGGGCCAGGCCGTTGGCCGATGCTACAGCGGCCTGCGGGCGCGACGCGGGAGCTGCCGGCGGGACCTCGGAGGGCTGCCCAGCAACCACCTCGCCCAGGATCACCCGGACCTCGTCCTCGACCGAGCGCCCGTTACGGGCTGCGCGTAGGCGCAATTCATCTCGGACGGCGTCATCGAGCTTGCGAATAGTCAGATTGGCCATGGCCGCACCATCGATTCGACAGCAATGCTAGCGTCGTACGCTGTCATTGCAATCAAAGATTCCGAACTGCAATCAGGATTCCGATGAAAGTGGCCGCGATGATCCAGAGCGCGATCGTCCGCCAGCGGTTCTTGCGGCCCTCGGTCTGTCCCATCGCCGCGATCGTTTCCGGCGACAGCGTGACGCCTTCGCGCGTCATCCTCTCCAGATTGCCCAGCACCGCGACCACGCGCGAGGCGATATCGGGCAGATGCGCCAACACGCGGGCGAACTCGCCCGCCCCCGACATCGCGCCCTGGATGCGCCCCACGGGGCCGAGATTGCGCTCGATCCATTCGCGCACCACGGGGTCAGCAATTTTCCAGATGTCGAGCTTGGGGTCGAAGCCGCGCGCCACGCCTTCGACCACCACCATGGTCTTCTGCAGCAGGATCAATTCGGGACGCGTCTGCATGTCGAACAGGCCGGTGACCTCGAGCAGCAGCGTCAACAGCCGCGCCATCGAGATCTCCTCGGCGGTGCGATTGTGGATCGGCTCGCCGATGGCGCGGATGGCCTGCGCGAAATTCTCCACCGAGTGATGCCCCGGCACATAGCCGGCCTCGAAATGCACCTCGGCGACGCGGCGATAGTCGCGGGTGATGAAGCCGAGCAGGATCTCGGCGAGGAAGCGCCGCTCCTTCTGCCCGAGCCGGCCCATGATGCCGAAATCGACCGCCACCAGCCGGCCGTTATCGTCGAGGAAGAGATTGCCGGGATGCATGTCGGCATGGAAGAAGCCGTCGCGCAGCGCGTGACGCAGGAAGCTCTGGATCACCTTGCGGCCGAGATCGGGCAGATCGACCTCGGCTTGCTCCAGCCTGGTACGGTCGTTCAGCGGGATGCCGTCGACCCATTCCATCGTCAGCACGTTGTGGGTGGTGCGGTCCCAGTCCACCGCCGGCACACGGAAATCCGGATCGTCCTTGATGTTTTCCGCCATCTCGGAGAGGGCGGCAGCCTCCAGGCGGAGGTCCATCTCCATCGCGACCGAGCGCGACATCGTGTTGATGACCTCGACCAGCCGCAAGCGCCGCGCTTCGGCCGAATGGGCTTCCGCCTTGTGCGCGACAAAGAAGAAATCGGAGAGATCGCGGCGGAAGCGGGAGGCGACGTTCGGCCGCAGCACCTTCACGGCTACCTGCTGGCGCACGCCGTTGCGCTCGATCTCGCCGCGATGCACCTGCGCGATCGAGGCGGCGGCGACTGCGGGGCCGAGCCGTACGAAACTCTGCGCCAGCGGGCGTTCCAGCGACTGCACGATCACAGCTTCGGCTTCGGCCTGCGGGAACGGCGGCAGCCGGTCCTGCAGGCTCTCCAGATCCTTGGCCAACACTACGCCGACCACGTCGGGCCGTGTGGCCAGGAACTGGCCGAGCTTGAGATAGGCCGGCCCGAGCCGCGTCAGCGCGCGCGACAATCGCGGGCCGGACTTGGCGCCGCGCCGTTCGACCAAGCGGGCGAGCTTCACCAGGAGTTGTGCCGGCGGCGGCACCAGGGCCGGATCGACGACGCCGAACACGCCCTCGCGCGCGAAGACGTAGGCGGCGCGGGCGAGGCGCGCGATGTGTGTTGTTGCAGAGATCACAAACGCCAGCCCGAATGCAGCGCCACGATGCCGCCCGAGAGGATTTCCCATTTCACCCGCGCAAAGCCGGCGGCAGTGATCATCTCGGCAAAGGCGCTGGGCCGTGGAAACTTGCGGATCGATTCGACGAGATACTGATAGGACTCGGCGTCGCCGGTCACGGCGCGGCCGAGCGGCGGGATCACCCTGAACGAGAACATGTCGTAGAGCCGGTCGAGGCCGGGCACGTCGACAGTGGAAAATTCAAGACAGAGGAAGCGGCTGCCGGGTCGCAGCACGCGATAGGCCTCGCGCAGCGCGACATCGATCCGCGGCACGTTGCGGATGCCGAACGCGATCGTGTAGGCGTCGAACGAGCGGTCCGGAAAGCTGAGCGCCTCGGCATTGCCGGCGACGAACGAGACCCGGTCATCGAGATGCTGGGCGCGAGCACGGTTGCGGCCGACCTCGAGCATGTCGGCATTGATGTCACAGACAGTGGCGCGGAAACCGGGACCGCCCGCCTTCGCCGCCCGGAAAGAGATATCGCCGGTGCCGCCCGCGACGTCGAGCAGCGCGAACGGCGCTTCGCTCTTCGGCGGATTGAGCTGGGTGATCATGATGTCCTTCCAGACCCGGTGCAGGCCGATCGACATCAGATCGTTCATCAAGTCATAACGCGACGCCACGCTGTGGAACACCTCGTTCACCAGCGTCTGTTTTTCGCCCAGGGGAACGTCCCTGTAGCCGAAATGGGTGGTTTGGTCCCGCCGATCCATCAACGCATTACCTTAAGGAGCGCGACCATAGCGCGCCCGCCGCAATGGCGCTATCACGTCAGCACCTCCGCGCACAATCCGCCAAACCGGCTGTGATCTGGCGGATTGTTGGCAAATTGTTAATTTGGCGGGCGAAGGGGCGCAAAACCGCTTACACTTTTGCCGATCCCGTCCCGTGTGAATGACATTTCCATGCCCGAGCTCCCCGAAGTCGAGACCGTCCGCCGCGGCCTGCAGCCGTCCATGGAGGGTGCGAAAATCCTGAAAGCGGAAGCCCGCCGCAAGGACCTGCGGTTTCCCTTTCAAAAAGACTTTGTCGCGCGGCTGGAAGGGCAAACTGTCGCGGGTCTCGGCCGTCGCGCGAAATATCTGATGGCGGACCTGACCTCGGGCGACGTGCTCTTGATGCATCTGGGCATGTCCGGCTCGTTCCGCGTGCTCAAGGACGATGACAAGGACGCGCCGGGACATTTCCATTACGAGCGCAATCAGGACCGCGCGCACGATCATGTGATCTTCCACATGTCGTCGGGGGCTGCGATCATCTTCAACGACCCGCGCCGCTTCGGCTACATGAAAGTGATCGCGCGCAACGCGATCGAGGACGAGCCGCTGTTGAAGGGCCTCGGCCCCGAACCGCTCGGCAACGAATTCGATGCCGCGATGCTGGCGCACTCCTGCGCCAACAAGAAAACCAGCCTGAAGGCGGCGCTGCTCGACCAGCGCGTGGTCGCAGGGCTCGGCAATATCTACGTCTGCGAAGCGCTGTTTCGCGCACGCCTGTCGCCGCGCCGGCTGGCGGCCACGCTTGCCAGGAAGAAGACGGAGGAGCCGACGGAGCACGCAGAACGACTGGTCACTGCGATCCACGATGTGTTGAACCAGGCGATCAAGGCCGGCGGCTCATCGTTGCGCGACCATCGCCAGACCAATGGCGAACTCGGCTATTTCCAGCATTCGTTCCAGGTCTACGACCGCGAAGGCGAGAAGTGCCCGACTCCGGGCTGCGACGGCACCGTGAAACGCTTCACCCAGAATGGTCGTTCGACGTTCTGGTGCCCGAAATGCCAAAAATAACCGACAATAATGGGAGCGACGTCATGAGCGAGAATTGGCGAGATCGCGCGGCGACACATTTCGAGTGCGAGAAGCAACCAGCCATCTCCAGCCGCGGTATGGTGGTCAGCAATCATCCGCTGGCCTCAAGCGCGGGCGCCGAGATGCTGGCCGCTGGCGGCAATGCCATCGATGCGGCGATCGCGACATTGTTCACGCTGACCGTGGTCGAGCCGATGATGGTCGGCATCATCGGCGGCGGCATGGCGCATATCCGTCTCGCTGACGGCACGCATCGCTTCATCGACGGCCAGAGCACCGTGCCGCTCGCGGTCCGTCCCGACACCTACAGTTCGAAGCCGGGTTCGGCGCATGACGTGTTCGACACCATCGACAATGAGAATTGCGTGGGTGCGAAGGCGGTGGCGGTGCCGGGTACGCTGATGGCCTGGTGCGAGACGCTGCGGCGATTCGGCACCATGAGCCTTGCCGATGTCATGCAGCCCGCGATCAGGCATGCCGCCCGCGGCTATGCGGTGACGCCTTACTTGCACGAATGCATCCGCGAGAGCGCTGCCGATATGCGCAAGGACAAGCCGATTTCGGCGATCTATCTTCCGGACGGCGAGCCGCTGAAGATCGGCGAACGCCTGATGCAGGCCGAATATGCGGAGACGTTGCGCCATATCGCCGAGCACGGCGAGGCCGCGCTGTATCAGGGCTCGCTCGGCGATATCCTCGTCGACTACATGGAGAAGAATGGCGGATACATTCGCCGCGCCGATCTCGCGGCCTACAAGACCGTCGAGCGCCAACCGATCCGCGCCGATTATCGCGGCTGGGCCATCCTGGGACCGCCGCCGCCGGCCGCATCAGGCGTACACATCGCGGAGATGCTGAACATCCTCGAAGGCTACGACATCGCGAGCCTCGGTTTCGGCAGCGCCGAGACGATTCATTATCTCGCCGAAGTGCTGAAGATCGCCTTCGCCGATCGCGCAGCGGCAAGCGGCGATCCCGCCTATGTCAACGTGCCCGTCGAGCGGCTGACGTCGAAAGCCTATGCCGAAGAGCGCCGCCATGCGATCGATGCCGATCGGGCGCAGGCCTGGGGCGCGGGCGTTGCGCAGCTCGAAGGCGCGCATACCACGCATCTGACGGCGGCGGATGCGTTCGGCAATGTGGTTGCGACCACGCAAACCATCAACAATCTGTTCGGCGCCAAGATCCTGATCCCCGGCCTTGGTGCCATCGCGAACAATTACATGCATCTGTTCGATCCGCGTCCCGGCCACGCGCTGTCGCTGGCGGCCGGCAAGCGCGTCACCACCTCGATGTCGCCGATGATGGCGCTGCGCGATGGCAAACTGAGATATGCGCTCGGCCTGCCCGGAGGAAAACGCATCTTCCCCAGCGCAATGCAGGCGCTGATCAACCTGATCGATCACGGCATGAGCCTGCAGGAAGCGGTCGAGGCGCCGCGGGTATGGACCGAGGGCAATGCGCTCGAAGTCGAACTCGCCGTTCCCGAGAGCGTGCGCGAGAAACTTGCCGCGATGGGCCATACGGTCGCGCCGGTATCTTCCGTCGCCGGCGGCATGAACGCGATCGAATTTGATGAGGATGGCCGCATGCTGGGCGCCGCCTGCTGGCGCGCCGACGGCACGCCGATCGGGATCGCCGGTGGGCTGGCGCGTGCGGGGGTAAGGTTCAGATTGGCGTGACGTCGGCTCCCTCTCCCCGCTCTTGCGGGGGAGGGACGAGCAGAGCTCGCCCTGAGAGGGTTGGGGTGAGGGGCTGTCTCCGCAAATTCGGTAAGAGATGAGTTCGCGGAGGCAGCCCCTCACCCGGATTGCATCTGCCGATGCATCCGGCCTCTCCCCGCAAGCGGGGCGAGGCGAGGAGCGAGCGCTATTTCCGCACGCAGATCACGCGCACCACGGCGGCCTTTGCGTCGGTCGCTGTGCCATTCGCGGTCACACCATGGGCTTTCAGGAAGCCGCGCACCGTCTCGGCCGGCGCCAGCATCGCCTGCGATGCGGGTGCCGCATTCGCCGCACCGGCGACGACCACCGGCTTCAGCAAAGCGAGACCGGCGAACTTGCCGTCGGTATCGAGCGCCGCCGCGCCGGAGAAGCCGATCGCAGGTGCCGGCGTCAGCGTGACATCGTTGCCGACAGCCATCGCCGTCGCCTTGGCACTGCTCACGGCGTTGCCGCCGCCCTGATTCTGCGGATCGGCGATCCCGGTAAGGTCGAGCGCCGGCTTTGCGCCAGTGGCGCCGATATTCAGCGGCTTCAATCCGGGCGCGCCATAGACGTGCAGCAGCGCGAGATCGTGTTCCTTGTCTTCGGCGATCCGGTCGGCATTGCCGTAACCGGCAATCGTGATCGCGATGCATTCGTCGGTGGCCAAGCGGTCGGTCACGATCGCGCCGTCGTCGCTGACGACAACGCCAGTGCCATATTCCACCGTCTTGCGCGGCGGGGGGCCTGCAACCTGGGGACCTGATGGGAACGGGTTGAACGCGCTCGACATCGCGATCACCACCGGCTCGACGGTATTTTCAGTTGCCTGGTCGTAGAGGATGGTGAGGATGCGAACTTCGTCGCCCTTGAACGTGCCGCGGATGTAGAATTTCTTCAGCCCCTGCAGGCCCGACAGCACGAAGAAATCCGGCTTGACGACGGTATAGTCGACGGTCCGCCCCGGCTCCTTCTTCTCGCGCTCGGCAAGTTTTGCGGTGGTCGGGCTCGCCTCCTTGCGGCGCGCCAGCACGACCTGGATCGTCCCCGTCGGTGACGTCCATTTGGCGCCGTCGACACCGCTTGCGAGTTGCGGAACCAGTTTTGAGGGAATGCCGAGCCGCGCTCCGGTGCCGGGCTCGGTGACAATCCGCCAGCCGACGCTCTCCTGTTTGCGCCGCGCGGTCTCGGCCAGCACGCCACGCTCCTGCGGGTTGAGCACGCCGGTCGGCTTGCCGCCGCGCGATTTCTGGAATTCCTTGATCGCGTTGACCATGCGCTCGCTGACATCGCCCGTGATCGCGCCATTATACTGGCCGACCCAGGCGAGATCGGATTGCAGCGCGAGCCGCTCGGCCTGCGCCATCCCGTTGGCCGTCTCCTCGGGCTTCTGCAGCGCGGGGCGGACCGGCACGGCCGCGACTGTCTTCGGTTTGGCGCCGGCGGTGGACGGCGGGGTCACCTGCGCCTGTGCGCTCCCCATTGTCACGACCATCAATGTTGCCGAAAGCACCGATCTCATGACAAATCCGGGAGGTTATTGCGCGGTGGGTCGATTATGCACATCTGCTTGGTCGGCAACAACCACACCTGGGTTCACGACTCCGACCTCATCCTGAGGAGGACGCGAAGCGGCCGTCTCGAAGGATGGGCCACGGGCGAGGTCCGGGCCTCATGGTTCGCCCG
The DNA here is from genome assembly GCF_059512365.1 of Bradyrhizobium sp. Ses1. Lineage (NCBI taxonomy): Bacteria > Pseudomonadati > Pseudomonadota > Alphaproteobacteria > Hyphomicrobiales > Nitrobacteraceae > Bradyrhizobium > Bradyrhizobium sp. Ses1. Next base: position 10,228 of record NZ_JCAMOQ010000024.1, on the reverse strand, counting down.
GCGATGCGATAGCATCGTCAGGAGACGCCGCTTCGCGGCTCCTCACCATGAGGGTTTGGCGGTGGCGATAAGGATGTAAGCAACAATGCTGACTGCTGACGAACTCGAACGCTACGCCCGTCACATCGTGCTGCGCGAGGTCGGCGGGCCTGGACAGGCGGCGCTGAAAGAAGCTTCCGTGCTGGTGATCGGTGCCGGCGGCCTTGGCGCGCCGGCGCTGATGTATCTGGCGGCGGCTGGCGTCGGCACGCTCGGCGTCGTCGATGACGATATCGTGTCGCTCTCCAATCTGCAGCGTCAGATCATCCATGCGACGCCGGACATCGGCAAACGCAAGGTGGACAGCGCCGCCGAGCAAATCCATGCGCTCAATCCGCATGTCAATTTCGAGGCGCATGCGGCGCGGCTCGACGCAAACAACGTGATGTCGTTGGTCGGCGGCTACGATCTCGTGCTCGACGGCTCCGACAATTTCGAAACGCGCTACCTCGTCTCCGATGCCTGCTTCCTCGCCGGCAAGACGCTGATCACGGCCGCGCTCGGCGTGTTCGACGGCTCGCTGACCACGATCCGCGCGCATGAGAAGAACGCTGCCGGCGAGTTCAATCCGACCTATCGCTGCCTGTTTCCCGAACCGCCGCCGCCGGGCACGGTGCCGGCCTGCGCGGAAGCCGGCGTGATGGGCGCGCTCGCGGGCATGCTGGGCTCGATGATGGCGCTGGAGGCGATCCGCGAGATCGTCGGCTTCGGCGAGGGCCTGGTCGGGCGTTTGTTAATGGTGGATGCGCGCGCGATGCGCTTCGAGACCCTGCGTTACGCGCGCGATCCGGCCAATCCGCTCAACGGTGACAACCCCGTCATCACCGATCTGAGCGGGCATCTTTGAGTGTCAGGAAGCGCGCTTCTCGCTGCCCATGTGCCTGAGGTGCTCCTCCGGATAGCGGCCGCCGGCGGCGATGCCGGGCGGGAAGGCTTTTGCCAGCGCGGCAAGATGGGCATCCGTCAGTTTCACCTCAAGCGCGCCGAGCGCCTCGGTGAGACGGTCGCGACGGCGGGCGCCGACCAGCGGCACGATATCCTTGCCCTGCGCGGCAACCCAGGCGATCGCGACCTGCGCCGGAGATGCGCCGACCTCCTTGGCGATGGTGCGAAGTGAATCCACCAACGCCAGGTTGGTGTCGATATTGCCGGCCTGGAAACGCGGGCTCATCAGCCGGAAATCCTGCGCGCCGGAATGCTCTTTCGACCAGTGGCCGCTGATCAATCCGCGCGCCAGGACGCCGTAAGCCGTGATGCTGATGCCAAGCTCGCGGCAGGTCTTCAGGATGTCGTCCTCGATGCCGCGCGCTACAAGCGAATATTCGATCTGCAGATCGGCGATCGGATGCACGGCGTGCGCACGGCGGATAGTCTCCGAGCCGACCTCCGAAAGGCCGATATGCCTGACGTGCCCGGCCTTGATCAGGTCGGCGATCGCGCCGACGGTCTCCTCGATCGGCACGCTGGGATCGAGCCGCGCCGGCCGATAGATGTCGATATGGTCGGTGCGGAGCCGCTGCAGCGAATAGGCGGCAAAGTTCTTCACCGCGACTGGCCGGCTATCGTAGCCGAGAAAACCCCGGTTGGGATCGCGCAGCGCGCTGAACTTGACCGAGATCTGCAGATTGTCGCGGCTGCGGCCGGCAAGCGCTTCGGCGATCAGCATCTCATTGTGGCCGATGCCATAGAAGTCGCCGGTGTCGAGCAAGGTGATCCCGGCATCGAGCGCGGCGTGGATGGTGGCAATGCTCTCGCTGCGATCGGCGGGGCCGTAGAAGTCGGACATGCCCATGCAGCCGAGACCGATCGCCGAGACCTCCGGGCCAGTTGAGCCGAGTTTGCGTTTTTCCATGGCAGTTTCTCCTCGAAATGGCGGCGGGACGGGAGGCCGCACGTGACGAGGCTGATATGCGCCACGTTGATTATTTCGATAAGCTGGACAATTGAGAATAGCTTGTTCACTATATCGAACAATGCAGGATTTCGACCTTCGTGACCTCAAAGCCTTCCTTGCCGTAGCCCGCACGCAGAATTTTCGGCGCGCGGCGCTGGAGCAGCGCGTCTCGGTTTCCAGCCTCAGCCAGCGGCTGCGCGACATGGAGGAGCGGCTCGGCGTCCGCCTGATGAACCGCACCACGCGCAGCGTGGCGCTGACCGAGGCCGGCGAATTGTTGCTTGCGCGCGTGGGCCCTGCGATGCGCGACGTCGGCGCGGCGCTCGATCAGGTGCGCGGCTTGCGCGGCGTGCCGTCAGGTCGCCTGCGCATCAATGCGCCGCCGCCGGCCATTGACCTGGTGCTGGCACCGATGGTGGCGCCGTTCCTGGCAAAATATCCGCAAGTCGATCTGGAGATCATCGCCGAGAGCGCGTTCGTCGACATCGTCGCGGAAGGGTTCGATGCCGGCGTGCGCTATGGCGAGCATCTCGCGCAGGACATGATCGCGGTATCGCTTGGGCCGCCGCAGCGCTACGCGGTCGTGGCCTCGCGCGACTATGTCGCGCAGCATGGCCGGCCGACGCAGCCAAGGGACCTGCTCGACCATCCCTGTATCCGCACCCGCTTCGGCAGCGGCGCGATGTACGATTGGGAGTTCGAAAAAGCAGGACGCGTGGTCAAGGTGTCGCCGCCGGCCAAGCTGATCGCAACCTATCTCGGGCTTGCGCTCCGCGCCGTCCATGACGGCGTCGGCTATTGGGCCACGTTCGAGGGATATGTGCGTTATGGCGTCAAATCCGGCGCGCTGGTCAGCGTGCTCGATGATTGGTGTGGGCCATTCCCAGGCCCGTTTCTCTACTACCCGAGCCGGCGCCAACCGCCGCCGGCACTCGCCGCCTTCGTGGCGTTCGTCGCGGAGTGGCGCAAGCGGGAGCGGCGGAGATCGAAGGAGGCATCTCCGTCGTCCCGGGCTTGACCCCATAGGCGCTAAATTAGCTGGATCATGGTTTGATATCGGCGCGCGCGTCTTGGCGGCTCTCGAAGGTGCCGCCAGAGTACGCGGCGGGTTTGGCGGAGGCAGGCGATTGTCGGTTGAGGGATGATCGCCTGCAGGAGTGAGGCGATCAGTTGCTGAAGCAGCCGCCAGGCGCCGGGTCGGGTCAGGCGGCGTTCGCCAAGCGGGGAGAGTCCTCGAGTTCGTCGACGAACGGCTCGAGCAAGAGAGTAACCAGCAAATGGGCGAGGATATGCGGCCTGGCGGAACGCTCGCTGGTTGCTGGCGGTCCCTTCAAGCCGATCAGGCTTTTCAACCGCTTGAAGCCGAGTTCAATGCGCCATCGCAGTCGATAGAGCGCCAGAACATCAGCGGTCGCAAAGTCGGTCGGCCGCAGTGACGTCACCAGGATGACCCAATCGGCAGCATCGAGCGTTTGTCCGCAGAGCTGATGACCTCCCCGCTGTGCCTCTTGGCGCGCTTTGCGCCGCGCGACGCTAGCCGCCTCCGACGGTTTCTTGATGGCCACCAGACGCACGGCAAGCGGAGGACGACGCTTGAGCTTGATCCAGATCGGGCGGTCGATTTGATCGCTTCGCGCCTCTCGCAGCACCGCCACAAGATCGACCGGACGGCCTTCAGCATCACGCCAGCAGGCGCTTTTCCAGCCCGCCCGGATGACAAAGTCCGCGCCGGCCTCGTTCAGTGTCGCCATACGGTCCGGTCGGAGATAAGCGCGATCACCAATGCGGATCTCGCCTCTGACCACCGGGATGCGGTCAAGCCTCTCGCCGCCCTGCTGATCGGTCAGCTCGAAGTGCCCAAAGCGCTCCTGCGGAAGATCGAATGCGCTGTGAATGCGCCATAACCCATTCTTCGCACCTCGTCCTTTCTTCCGCACGGTGGTGGCATCGACGATGCGGATCAGCCGACCCTGGCTGGCCTTCGGGGCCGCGGCGGCCAGCGCCTGACCCACCAGCAGTGCCAGCCAATCTCCGCACTGACGCAGGCGGTACAAAAGAGCGACGTTGGACACATCGGCAAGGCCGACCGACGTCGCCCATGCCGCCGTCAACCGCAGGCCCCGTTCGCCAAGGCAATAGGCCAAGATCAGCCGCAGCAAATCCACTGCATTGCTGATCTCGCGCGGGCGAACGAAAGCCCTGGTCTCGCGCGCCGTAGCGTTGAGCATCTCCGCTCCGCCAAGCCGGGCAACAACCGTTGCCCAGTCCTCATTCACAAGCGATTCGTCTGTCATTCCAGGTTGGAATCACAAACAAACCTACCTCTCAACCCTATTTTAGCGCCTATGGGGCTTGACCCGGGACCCATAACCACAGGATTTCGTGATGTGCTCCGCTGCAAGCGCTTGCTCGCGCCACAACAACTCCCTGTGGTTATGGGTCCCCGCCTTCGCGGGGACGACCACAGATATTCGTTACAACATGCTCGGCAGCACGCGATCCGGCGGCTTGTGGTTGTCGAGGAAGGTGCGGATGTTGATGATCACCTTCTCGCCCATCTCGACGCGGCCCTCGATGGTGGCCGACCCCATATGCGGCAGCAGCGTCACCTTGCCTGCCTTGGCGAGTCGCACCAGCTTCGGATTGACTGCGGGCTCGTGCTCATAGACGTCGAGGCCGGCGCCGCCGATCTCTCCGGCTTCGATCAGCTTGATCAGCGTGTCCTCGTCGATCACCTCGCCGCGCGCGGTGTTGACGATATAGGCGTCCTTGCGGATCAACTTCAGCCGCCGCGCAGAAAGCAGATGGAAGGTCGCAGGCGTATGCGGACAATTCACCGAGAGGATATCCATCCGCGCCAGCATCTGGTCGAGGCTCTCCCAATAGGTGGCGCCAAGCTCGTCGGCGATGCGCGGCGCCACCGGGCGGCGGTTGTGATAATGGATCTGCAGGCCGAAGGCGCGGGCGCGGCGCGCGACCGCCTGGCCGATGCGGCCCATGCCGATGATGCCGAGCCGTTTTCCCCCGATGCGATGGCCGAGCATCCAGGTCGGCGACCAGCCCGGCCAGTGCTTGCCCTCGGTCAGGATCGAGGCGCCCTCGATCATCCGTCTCGGCACGGCGAGGATCAGCGCCATGGTCATGTCAGCGGTATCTTCGGTCAGCACCTTCGGCGTGTTGGTCACGGTGATGCCGCGCGCATGCGCTGCCGTGACGTCGATATTGTCGACGCCGTTGCCGAAATTGGCGATCAGCCGCAGCTTGGTTTCATTCTGGTTGAGAACGTCCTCACGGATCAGGTCGGTGACAGTTGGCACCAGCACGTCAGCGGTGCGCACGGCCTCCGCGAGCTGCTCCGACGTCATCGGCGTGTCGTCGAGATTGAGCCTTGCGTCGAACAATTCGCGCATCCGGGTCTCGATCGAATCCGGCAGCTTGCGGGTGACGACGACGAGAGGCTTCTTCTTAACCGACATGTCCTGCTCTCATGAGGCTTCGGCCCGTCAAAGGCTTCGCCGTTCAGGCCTCATTAACCCGGTTGTTCGAAACTGCGGTTGCTGCGCGGTCCCGGCGTTTCCTTCACGTTTCCCTGGGTTCCCCGATGATTGCCTCGGGTTTCCAAGGAAAAGTCGGGCGTTCTGGTTCTCAACGTTCCGTCCTCTCTAGCAGAAGACCGGGCCAACACAAGAACCCCTCGGCAAGACGGGCTGGGGCATCGACGCGCGGCGCAAGGGTCTGGGGTTCTGGGCGTTCACGGGTTCAACTCGCAGAACTTGAGTTGGCGTTCTCAGTAGGAGACGAGTTGATGGCGTTGGGGCGGTTGAGTTGGTTGGCGATGCTGGTAGGTTGCATGCTCGGCACCTCGGTATCTCCAGGACATTCGGCCAAGGATGCAAGCCCGACCACTAGCGGCCTGCCGATACCCCGTTACGTCAGCCTCAAGTCCGATCATGTGAACGTCCGCGCCGGCCCAACCAAGGACAACGACGTCGCCTGGGTCTATACCCGCTCCGGCCTGCCGGTCGAAATCACTGCCGAGTTCGAGAACTGGCGCCGGGTGCGCGATTCCGAAGGCGCCGAAGGCTGGGTCTATCATTCGCTGCTGTCGGGCCGCCGCACTGCTGTCGTCACGATGAAGCACAAGGACGACCTGGCTTCGCTCTACGATCGCCCAGACCCGACGAGTGCGGTGGCGGCGCGGCTGCAGGCCGGCGTCATCGCGCAGGTGAGGAAATGCGCCAATAGCTGGTGCCGCGTCACCGGCAACGGCTTCGATGGCTGGATCGAGCAGCAGCGCCTGTGGGGCGTCTACGCCGACGAGAAGGTGGATTAGCCAGGAAGACAGATTAACGGTGTCATCCCGGCCTTGAGCCGGGACCTATCCCGCGTGATCTCACGATAGGGCGCGCTGGCAGACGCCTTCGCAACAAACCGAAATTTGTGGTTATGGGTCCCCGCCTTCGCGGGGACAAGGATCAGCGCTTCTTGCGCAGCCGCACGACCATGTCGATGCGCGCGATCTCGTAGCCTTCCGGGATATCCGGCATCTTGGAGAGCACCAGATGCGGGTCGGGAATGTCGACGAGCTCGTGGTTGTTCTCGAGATAGAAATGGTGGTGCGCGGTGACGTTGGTGTCGAAATAGGTCTTGGTGCCGTCGACGCTGACCTGGCGCAGCAGACCGGCGTCGGTAAGCTGGTTCAGTGTGTTGTAGACGGTGGCCAGCGACACCGGAACCTTCGCGAGGGTCGCCTCCTCGTAAAGCATTTCTGCGGTCAGATGGCGAGCGCCCTTGCCGAACAGGAGCCAGCCCAGCGCCATGCGCTGACGGGTCGGCCGAAGGCCTGCCGCCTGCAGCATCTCATTGACGTCATGCCATGGGCAACCGGTCAGCGCCGGCTGATGACCGGGGCCGCGGGCGATCTGACCAGCGTCATCGCTCACATGCGGAACTTCGTCGCTCATATGCACTCTAGACACCTAACTCGGGCAATATTCCAAAGACTATAAGAAGGAAATCCTTCAGATGCAAGTTTCTCGCAACTGTGCCGGCCAACGCGGCTCGACCGGAACCCTCTGGGGATGCAGCAATTTAACCCATTCCTACACTTTGCCGCGCCTTCATGCCTATGTTACAGAGCGCGCGGACCACATATGCGAATTCGGTAGAGACGCCGTTCGCGCCCAAGGTAGCGCCGCGTTGCGGGAAATCTTGTCCCGCCGGGGAAACGGTCCGGTTCGTTCGAGAGCGCTTCACCGGGACATTGAGGAGAGTGGAAAGACGATGCTGGAGCGGCGCAGCGGTTATGAGTACGAGGATTTGCTGGCGTGCGGCAGGGGCGAGATGTTCGGTCCTGGTAATGCCCAGTTGCCGTTGCCGCCGATGCTGATGTTCGACCGCATCAGCGAGATCTCCGAGACCGGTGGCGAGTTCGGCAAGGGACTGGTGCGTGCCGAGCTCGATGTGAAGCCGGATCTCTGGTTCTTCGGCTGCCACTTCAAGAACGATCCCGTCATGCCCGGCTGCCTTGGCCTGGATGCGATGTGGCAGATGGTCGGCTTTTACCTCGGCTGGATCGGCGGCGAGGGACGCGGGCGGGCGCTCGGTCTTGGCGAGCTGAAATTCGGCGGCCAAGTTCTGCCGAATGTGCGCAAGGTTGTGTACAACGTAGATATTAAGCGCGTGATGCGCTCGAGGCTGGTGCTCGGCATTGCCGATGGCTGGCTTTCCATGGATGGCGAGATTATTTATCGCGCGAAGGATTTGAAGGTTGGGCTGTTCAAGCAGGGCACGGCCCCGGCGTGACCGAAACCATCGCACAGAAAACTAACGGCAGGGCGAGGCGATCATGAGGCGGGTTGTCATCACCGGGATGGGCATTGTCTCGTCCATCGGAAACAACACTCAGGAAGTGCTTGCGAGCCTTCACGAGGCGAAGTCCGGGATTTCCCGCGCGGAGAAATATGCCGAGCTCGGCTTCCGTTCGCAGGTGCAAGGCGCGCCGACGCTCAAGCCGGCTGAGGTGATCGATCGCCGCGCGATGCGGTTTCTGGCCGACGGTGCGGCATGGAATCACGTCGCGATGGAGCAGGCGATCCGCGATGCCGGGCTCGAGGCGGACGAAGTCTCCAACGAGCGCACCGGGATCATCATGGGTTCGGGCGGGCCGTCGACGCGCACGCTGGTGGAGGCCGCCGACATCGCGCGCACCAAGGGACCGAAGCGGGTGGGTCCGTTCGCGGTTCCCAAGGGCATGTCGTCGACCGCTTCCGCGACGCTTGCGACCTGGTTCAAGATCAAGGGCGTGAACTATTCGATCTCCTCGGCCTGCGCGACGTCGAACCACTGCATCGGCAATGCCTCCGAGATCATCCAGATGGGCAAGCAGGACGTGATCTTCGCCGGCGGCTGCGAGGAACTCGACTGGACGCTATCGGTGCTGTTCGACGCCATGGGCGCCATGTCGTCGAAATATAACGATACGCCGGCCACCGCCTCGCGCCCCTACGACATCAACCGCGACGGTTTCGTCATCGCCGGCGGCGCCGGCGTCGTGGTGCTGGAAGAGCTTGAACACGCGAAGGCGCGCGGCGCACGTATCTATGCCGAGATCGTCGGCTATGGCGCGACCTCCGACGGCTACGACATGGTGGCGCCCTCGGGCGAAGGCGCCGAGCGCTGCATGCGCATGGCGCTGTCGACGGTGAATACTCCAATCGATTACATCAATCCGCACGCGACCTCGACGCCTGCCGGCGATCCGCCGGAGATCGAGGCGATCCGCAAAGTGTTCGGCACCGGCGAGAAATGCCCGCCGATCTCGGCGACCAAGGCGCTGACCGGCCATTCGCTCGGCGCCACCGGCGTGCAGGAGGCGATCTACTCGCTCTTGATGATGAACAACGGCTTCATCTGCGAGAGCGCGCATATCACCGAGCTCGATCCTGTTTTTGCCGACATGCCGATCGTGCGCAAGCGCATCGACAATGCGAAGCTCGGCACCGTGTTGTCGAATTCGTTCGGCTTCGGCGGCACCAACGCGACGCTGGTGTTCAAGCGGCTGGATGCGTGAGATTGTTTGCCAGGTGACTGGCTGATTCACCGTCATGGCCGGGCTTTGTCCCGGCCATCCACGTCTTTGCCATAGGCGCCGAAAGCGCGTGGATGCCCGGGACAGGCCCGGGCATGACGAATAAAGAGAGTGGTGAGCACGATGCAGGACCTGATGAAAGGCAAGCGCGGACTGATCATGGGCGTCGCCAATGATCATTCGATCGCCTGGGGCATTGCCAGGACGCTCCACGCGCAGGGCGCCGAGCTCGCCTTCACCTATCAGGGCGAGGCGCTCGGCAAGCGCGTCAAGCCGCTGGCGCAGTCGCTCGGCGTCGACACGGTGCTGCCCTGCGATGTCGAGGATCTTGCCAGCGTCGATGCGGTGTTCGCAGCCTTGCGCGAGAAATGGGGCCAGCTCGATTTTCTCGTCCATGCCGTTGCCTTCTCCGACAAGAACGAGCTCAAGGGCCGCTATGCGGACACCACGCGCGAGAATTTCTCGCGCACCATGCTGATCTCCTGCTTTTCGTTCACCGAGATTGCCAAGCGCGCAGCCGAGCTGATGCCGGAAACCGGCGGCGCCATGATCACACTGACCTTCGGCGGCTCGATGCGCGTGATGCCCAATTACAACGTGATGGGGATCGCGAAGGCGGCGTTGGAAGCCTCCGTGCGCTATCTCGCCGCCGATTTCGGCCCGCGCGCCATCCGCATCAACGCGATTTCAGCGGGTCCGGTGCGCACGCTCGCCGGCTCGGGCATCGGCGATGCGCGTGCGATGTTCGCGTTCCAGCAGAAGCATTCGCCGCTCGGCCGCGGCGTGACGCTTGATGAGCTCGGCGGTTCTGCGCTCTATCTGCTGTCCGATCTCTCCGGCGGTGTCACCGGCGAAATCCATTACGTCGATTCCGGCTACAACGTGATCTCGATGCCGCGGCCGGAAGACCTGAAGGCGGAGTAGCTCGAAATCGTAGATGGGGTAACGGGCCGCGGTCTGCCCTCCAAGCAAGCCGCGCTTGCTACGGCGCTATGGGTGGCGCGCTGCGCGCGGCTTGCTTGGAGGGCGGGCGGTCGTCCCTCACATTGATGGTGTGACGGAGTCGAGGATGGACCTCGCTCCAAGCATCGAGGAGAGACGACCATGGAGCACTATGCCGGAATCGACGTGTCATTGGAATGCTCGAGCGTGTGTGTGGTTGACGCCAACGGCAAGATCGTGCGGGAAGCCAAGGTGGCGAGCGA
>NZ_JCAMOQ010000023.1:0-125223 GCF_059512365.1 Bradyrhizobium sp. Ses1 | reverse complement strand
TGGTCCTACCCCCGTGCTTTTTGTTGCACGGGACCCATGGGTGCAACCGGCACCCGGCTTTCCCTGCGCCCTCTGATCTCGAGGAGGGTGAAACGAACGCAAAGCTTGGGCACTTCGTGCTGCGAGAACGCGAACTCACATCCGCTGTTTGACTCAGACGTAGGATGGGTAGAGCGAAATGAAACCCATCATTGGTGTGCCGCTTGCTCCATCGCGATGGGTTTTGCTTCGCTCTACCCATCCTACGGGCCCGCTGTTTGAAATTTGAATCAGGCCTGCGCCGACGTTGTAGGGTGGCAAAGCCACTTGTCCGCAGTAGCTCAACGAGCGAAGGCGGAAGCGTGCCCATCACGAGCAGTGCGCCAGCTCTTTGAGCACTTCAAAGTCTCGCCGTGCCGGGATCGAGGCCGAGGCGGATGCGGCCGGAGACGACGTAATTGTTCGGGCTCATCGCCACATGCTGGCTTGCGGCCTGGATGTCGCGGAGCGCCCGCTCCAGCGGGCAGGATTCGAAGATCGAGATCGCGCCTGCGTCCGCCGCGAGCAGATGGACGATGCGCGATGCGCTCTCCGCCGCATTCGTGCATGCCGTGCGATAAGCGGCGCGTGCGCTCGTCGATGGTTCGCCACGCTCGGCGTCCTCCATGAGGTCCGTGATCGCGTCGGCAAGGAAGGCCCGCGCCGACCTGTACAGCGTTTCGGCTCGCCCGACGCTGGCCTGCACCGTCTCACGGTCGCGAAGCACGGCGGAGCTGCCGCTGCGGGATCTGGTTTCGGCGAGGGTGACGAAGGTCTCGATGGCGCCGCGGGCGATCCCGAGCGGGACGGCCGCGATCGTCCAGGGAAACAGGGTTGCGGGCGGCAGGCGGAACAAGAGGCCGGGCTGCGATGGGTTTGGCTCCAGAAAGCTGTGCGTGTGCGCGGCAGGCACGAACACATCCCGCGCCTGGAAGTGACAGCTTCCGGTGCCGCGCAGACCCGATACCTGCCAGGTGTCCTCAAGTTCGACGGCCTCGCGATCCATGTAGCAACACAAGAGCTGGCTTTCGCCATTCGTCTTGTCAGCGGCAAGACCCATGAACAGCGTCGCTCCGTGGGCGCCGCTGCCGAAGGGCCAGCGCCCGGAGACGCGGTAGCCGCCATCTGACGGCAGCGCTTCGCCGATGGCGCCGGTCGCGCTCGCGATGAAGGCGCCAGGATTGGAAAACCAGCGGCGCGCGGTCGGCTCGGGGACGTAGCCGCCGATCCGGCTCATGCCTGCGCCATTGCCGACGATCCAGCCGAGCGAGCCATCCAGCGTCGCGACTTGCTCGACCACTGCCATGAATTCGAGTGGCGACAATTCCGGCCCGCCCAATGCCTTGGGAAGCCACAGCCGGAACAGCCCGGCGGAAGCGAGTGCCGCGTACATCGGCGGAGGGAGCCGGCGGTCGCGGTCGCACTGCTCGCGCAGCTCGGCGGCAAGCGGAGCGAGCCCAGCGATAGCCTTCAGATAGGGCGCGACGACAGGAGAATGATCGATCCGCATGTTTGGGTCCGATGCTGCTGAACCGGCGGCCATAATGCTCTCACGGCACTTTAGTCGCGGCAAAATCGAATATCTCAGTCGCTGGATGAATTGGATTCATCTAGACTGCGGGCATGAGAAAGCTTCCGCCGCTGGGATCCCTTCGCGCCTTCGAGGCCGCCGCCAGACGCCTGAGCTTCAGGGACGCGGCGGCCGAGCTCGGCGTCACGCCGACCGCGATCAGCCATCAGATCAGGATTCTCGAGGAGATCTGCGGACGGCCGTTGTTTCGCCGGCGCCCGCGACCGCTGGCGCTGACGGATGCGGGCGAGCGGCTATTTCCAGTGATCCGGAACGGCTTTGATACATTCGCGTCCGTGGTCACCGCAGTGTCGGCGAAGACCGCCAGGACCACGTTGCGCGTGACCAGTCCGAACGCGTTTGCGAGCCGCTGGCTGGTGCCGCGCCTGCCGCGATGGCGCAAGCTGTATCCGCAGATCCGGCTGGAGATCATCGGCACTGACGCCGTGCTCAATCTGCGCGCCGGAGATGCCGATCTCGCGATCCGCTACGCTCGGACGATGCCGGCCGATCTGGCGGCGCGGGAAATCTTCCGCGACAGTTTCTTCCCGGTCTGCAGCCCGGCGCTATTGAGCGAAGGGGGCCCGGCGATCACGCGCGCCGCCGACCTCCTGCGCTATCCACTGATCCATTACGACTGGCTGAACGGGGATCGCGAGGCGCCGAGCTGGTCGCGATGGCTCGCCATCGCTCGCTCCGTCGATCCGGATATCCCTGCCGCGACCGAGCATTGGGACCTCAGCTTCCGCGAGGAGATCCACGCCATCGATGCGGTCGCAGCGGGGCAGGGGATCGCGATCTGCAGCGACGTCGTGGTGAGCCATGAGATCGAAAGCGGCGCACTGGTGAAGGCGCACGATCTGGCGCTGCCCGGCTACGGCTTCTACGTCGTCCACGTCCCGGACCACCCGCGGCAAGCCAGCATCGAAGCGTTTGCAGCGTGGATGCGGTCGGTGGCGTAGAAGGACTTATGCCTGTTATGACTTTTCTGTAACTTGCGCCAATGGACACTTGTGAATTAGGCAAATTGCGATTGCTTCCAACGTCGTCCGCAATCGACTCAACCGCTTCCGCAATCGGCGCAGCGTCGATTCCGGAGATCAGCGATATCGTACCAAACGTAGCGTATGCCGGAACCTATGAGTGAGAGCGTGAACGGCAAGATCATGGTGGCACGTGACGGCAACCGCCTTCTCGTCGAGTTTGCGCATCAGCAGGCGCTTCCGGTGTATCCTGCGGCCGCCGGGGAATTCTTCGCAACAGCGATCGACCTGCGATTGCGATTTGCCGGCGGCGATCAGGCAAGACCGTCCGAGCTGACGGTCGTCAATGGTAACAAGACGGAGTCGTTCCAGCGCACCGACTGAAGTCCTTGTCGTTCGGGTGGCCCCAACGCGAACATTCCGTCGTCAGTTCTGATATCGCCATCGTGTTTCCAAAGCCACTAGCCGACCTTCGCTTGATCAGTTTCCGCTTCAGCGCAGATCCACTCCTTGAACGCCACGATTTCCGGGTCGCCGTCGGCGCCGGCCCGATGGACAACATAGTAGGCAAGCTCACAGTTGAGTGCTTCGCCGAAAGGACGAACAAGGCGGCCCGTCTCCAAATCCAGGGCGACCAGTGTCGTCCGACCCAGGGCAACGCCACTTCCATTCATCGCTGCCTGGTAGGCTGCTGCTGAATCATTGATCTGCAGCCCACGGTCGCAGTTGATGTCCGGAAAGCCTGCTGCTTGCAGCCATGTCCGCCATGTCGGGAATGCATTTTCGAACGCCATCGAACGATCATGGATAAGCGTGTGATGCTTCAGGTCTTCAGGGCGTCGTAGCGGATGCGGCCCTTCGAGCAACGCTGGACTGCAGACCGGAAAAAATGCGTCGCGCAACAGGAAGGTCGATTTGAGGCCTGGCCAGTGACCACTGCCGTAACGAATGCCGAGACCCATTCTCTCTGCCGCGAAATCAACGAGCCGGCCGCTGGTATCGATGCGCAGATCATACAAGGGATGATCGGCCGCAAAACGCTCGACGCGCGGCAGTAGCCACTTGTCCGCAAAGGCTGGCGGCACGGTGATATTGATCGTGACGATCCCGCGCGATGCTTTCAAACGTTCAAAGGCCGCGGTCAGGTGATCGAATCCGGCTTGAAGCTCGGGTAGCGCAGCTTGCGCGGCTTCGGTCAAAACAAGTCGTGCGGGGCCAGCCTGAGAGCGGTGAAAAAGTTCGACTCCGACAACCGCTTCGAGGGTCCGCACGAGGCTTCCCACCGCCGCTGGCGTCACGTTGAGTTCGTCTGCCGCCGCAACGTAGCTGAGGTGCCGGGCAGCCGCCTCGAAGGCGCGGAGTGCGTTCAAGTGGTTGGGAGCCCGCATAAATCTCCGAACAAGTTTTTCTCTGCCGCCCGCACAGATCATCTCTGTTGCGGCAGCGAGGGTCAACGATCATGTTTGCTGACAACGGAACGCGCGCTCCGGTCACAAACCCAAAACCTTTGGACCAGGAGAGAATCATGAAACTATCGAACAAGATCGCCCTTGTTACCGGCGGAACCTCTGGCATCGGGCTCGAAGCGGCAAGGTTGTTTCGGGACGAAGGAGCTACCGTGATCATCGTCGGGCAGAATCCTGCCCGATTGCAGTCGGCGGCAAGTCAGCTCGGGGACGGCGTTGTCGCGTTGCGCGGCGACGTGAGCAAGCCGGCGGAGATTGAAAATATCGTTCGTCAGATTGGCGAGACGTTCGGCCGTATCGACGTGCTGTTCGCGAACGCTGGCATGGGCATAGCGGCCCCGCTGGAAGCCGTCACGGAAGATCAGGTCGACACGCAGTTCAACGTAAACTTCAAGGGCGTCTTCTTCACCGCTCAGACGGTCGCTCCACTGCTGGCCAAGGGTGCAAGCATTATCATGACGACGTCGTTCCTGAACGAAGTTGGTTCACCGGGCCTTGCCATTTTGTCGGCCACGAAAGCGGCAGTACGTTCCCTGGTGCGGTCGTTGGGCGCGGAGCTTGCGCCACGTGGCATCCGCGTGAATGCCATAAGCCCGGGTCCGATCAGCACTCCGTTTCATGGCAAGCTCGGGCTTTCCGAGAAGCAACTCAATGAAGCGGCCGCGACAATTGAGGATGAGATCCCGCTGCATCGTTTCGGCGAAGCGGAGGAAATCGCCAGGGCGGCCCTGTTCCTGGCAAGCGAGGATTCCTCCTTCATGACCGGATCGGAACTGGTTGTCGATGGCGGCATATCGCAGCTTTGACATGCTCGACGCAAGAAGGCGGCGGCTGAGAAATCGGCCGCCGACGCCGTGCTCAATTTGCGCGCTGGAGACGCCCAAGGCTCGCGCGCCATGCACGAGCCTTGGCCGTCGTCTCTTCGACGAAAATATCTTTGCCTGTTCGATAGGCCTCTATGTCGTCTTTTGAAGACGCAGCAAGGGCTCGCTTAACGCTGGCGTAGGCGCGTGCTGCGTCAGGATGTGCGCGAAGATAGTCGCGAAATACCAAACGTGCCTCCCAACGAGGATGGGACGGCTCCATCAAGTGCACATGGTGGGTCCACGGTCCCGGAGGCCCCTTACGGAAGAACAACTCACCGGGGAGCCATGACGCGTATTCCGGTATGTACTTGTAGCCAAGTGCCGCAAACGGCTCGATGCAACGTTCCTTTGCCTCTTCAAGGCTAGGTACACCAACCAGCAGGTCAACGATGGGCTTTGATGGGAGACCTGGAACCGCTGTGCTCCCCATATGCTCGATGACCAGGACGAACGAGCCGAGAGCATGCTTGATCCTCATGCACTCCTGTTCGAACAACGCCGGCCAGTTGGGGTCATATTCGGAGACGACAATCGACCCGGCCCCGTATTTCTCCATGTTCGGCCCCCGATTGTGCCTTCATGCCAACATATCACGATGGTAGAGTTCGATGCATCACGACTGGGTCATCCAGCAAGATCCGGTTAGAGCATGATCCGGAAAAGTGGAAACCGGTTTTCCGAAAAGATCATGCTCAAACAAAGAGATGAGATCATGATCCGATTCCGTCTAATCGGATCATGATCCAGGGTCAGAAGCCGGCGTTATGGCCCGCCCCAAACTTGGCCCGCTTTACATCTGGGAGCGGAGCTTGCCAGCTTCAGCGGCCAAAATCGGTCACGGGCTGAGCAGCCGACATCGGGTCGGTCTAGCCGTATCGGGGTGAGTCAAATAAGCTGGTCGCCGATCTCGATGGACGCGGACAGGCATTTCAACCGGGACATGGCATGGCAAATCGGTTCATCACGACGCAATCCACCGTGGAGACGCGGCGCTGGGGGAGTTCCGCCATTGTGGCGCTCGTGGCGATGGCGGCGCTGACCGCCGACGCCGCGGCGAGACAGGCGCGCCCCGCGCCGCCCACTGAGGCGACAGCGCCGCGCGATGCGGGCGAGCCGATCATGGCGATCGTGTCGATCAAGTCCCAGCAGGTCACTTTCTACGACGCCGAGGGCTGGATCCTGCGCGCGCCGGTGTCGACCGGCACCAAGGGACGCGAGACGCCTGCCGGCATCTTCGCCGTCATCGAGAAGGACAAGGACCACCACTCGACGCTCTATGACGACGCCTGGATGCCGAACATGCAGCGCATCACCTGGAACGGCATCGCGCTGCACGGCGGGCCGCTGCCCGGGTATGCGGCCTCGCACGGCTGCGTGCGGATGCCCTACGACTTTGCGGAGAATTTGTTCGACAAGACGCGGATCGGCATGCGGGTGATCATCTCGCCGAACGACGCGGAGCCGGTCGAGTTTTCTCACCCGGTGCTATTCGTGCCGGACGCGAAGGCCGTCGCGGCTGCTCCGGCGCGTGCCGAGGCGCTCGCCCGCGAGGCGGACGAGGCTGCCAGGACAGCCGACGAGGCGAAGAAAGCCGCCGCGACAGCGGCGCGCGAGACAGCATCGCTCACGGCGTCGCTGCGCAAGCTGGAGGGGCTCAAGACTCGCGCCGAGGCCGAGCTCGCATCCGCCGACAAGAAGCTCGCCGCCGCAAATACGGATCAGGCCAAGGCGCAGGCCAGTGAGCAGAAGGAGAAGGCCGCCCTTAAGGCCACGGAAGCAGGGACGCAGCTCGACACCGCCAGGGCCGACGCGAAGTCGAAGCTCGACGCCGTCGCCGCCGCAAAGGACGCCGCCAAGGCGGCCCAGACCAGGAAGGCCGACACCGCCAAGGCGGCGAGCGAGGCGAAGCTCGCGCTCGAGCCGGTCTCCGTCTACATCAGCCGCGCGACGCAGAAGCTTTACGTGCGGCGCAACACTCACAAGGAGTGGCCGGACGGAGGCGAGGTGTTCGATGCGACCATTGAGGTTCCGGTCACGATCCGTGATCCCGACAAGCAGATCGGCACGCATGTGTTCACGGCGATGGCGCGCAACGACGCGAGCCTGCGCTGGACCGCGGTCACGATCGACAGCGGGGACGACGCCAAGCACGCGCTCGACCGCATCACCATCCCGCAGGATGTGCTCGATCGCATCGCGCCGACGGCATTGCCGCGATCCTCGATCATCGTCTCGGATGAGCCGCTGAGCCGCGAGACCAACTATCGCACCGAGTTCGTCGCGGTGCTGAACAACCAGCCCCAGGGCGGCTTCAAGATGCGCCGGCCTACGGTCGTCAATGTCCCGGTTGCGAGCGGCAACGACTGGGGCAACAACAACGGCTTCGGCTTCTTTTTCCAGCCCAATTGGAACCCCCAACCTGGCAATACGCGCCCGCGCGCCGGCCAATACTATCAACCGATGCAACCGCGCTGGTGGTAAGACGCGGCCCGCCGCACGCAGGCCGCCTAGAGCGTTTTCGAGCGAAGTGGAGAACTTACGAGTTCAGCGGCGGGAGCGCACTCCGCAGTGTCGAGCTTGAAATCCCCATCAGTCCCGTGAAGGGGTCATCCAGCTCCAAAACCAGAAAGATCGCGCCGGCAAACGACAGCGCGCATACGAACAGCGCGATCGTGACGACGATATTCGCTCGCACGAACAGGGTGGCGCTCACAAAGATCGCGCTCAGCCAAAATACCATGATGATCAGAAAAGGCGTCGGAATTGAACTTCCGGCCTGCGTAAACAACCGCAGTCGCATCTGCGCGCCTTCCGTGAAAGCCGCAATGGCGCGAGTCTGCAGGGAACGTTGCATATCGTTGTTCGGCGATAGCCGTTCGAGTTCATCATAGAATGTCCATGCCTCGACGCTGGACTCGAAGCGCGTGGGTTTCCCGTTTGAGTTCGCTTGCTCGTGCCAAATGCGATCAGCCATCGGCGGTATGCTCTGCCGCAGGAGCTTTCGGACAGGGGTTGCTTCCGATCCATATTGCGTAACCAGATCGTCCAGAAGGATGATCGTTGCGGTCAACTGCCGGACCTGGCTTGCCTTCTGGTCGAACGTGGTTTTTGCGGATGCGATCAACAGACCCAGTACGAGTGCGGTCAGTGTGCCAATCAGGCCTGCGGTCAGCTTTACGACGTCCTTGGAGTCCGACTGCAGGTGATGTTCTGACAACAACGGCCGAACGGCCATCCCAGCCAAGGCGCCGCCAAATATCAGCGCGAACACAAGCAACGAAATCAATAGGTTCATCATATTTGCGAATGCTCCCTCCATCATGTCGGTGAACATGCGGATACTAGCTCCGATTGTTCGGGCTCGTCCAAAGACCCGTTCTTGAGACCAAGTTCAAGCAGAACCGGACGAGGCGCAAATGTCTCAGCGCCAACGAGAGGCGGCTCGCGATTGTCACGGGCACTGTGGTGAGATGCGGTGGACGGGATGTCACGACTGATGAGCGTGGCGCTCACGGACGGCTAAGTCGTGCGGTCCTGTAATCCAGTCTCAGGGCGGGCCGCAATAGGCCTTGGTGTCAAACCGGTGATGTCCGCTTGTTTTGCGTAGCGAAGCAAAGGCGGCTGGGCCGCTAAATGGCGATGCCTCGCGACGCCACCGCTGCTTCACGAGCTCTCATCAACCGCGGTCTACAGGTGGCCCGAAAAGCCAGTCCACGTTCCATTGCAAAGGAGCGGAACGAAGTCGGCATGTCGGTTGTGCGCGGGCAAGGTTCGGTTGGACGGTTGCGAGTGTCCTCTCCATCGCAAGATCGAATGGGGTTGGAATAGAAGCCGCGATGCCGGCCCGAATGGACTCGAAGGATATCGCTACAATCGTGATTATCGCTACAGATACCAGGATTAGGAGCGCATCTGTCATGATATGCGTCGAAAAGTGCTTGGTCATGGCGTGGGCCCTCACGGCCGATAGAAGCGCATGCTCACAATTTAGTTCGTATGCAAAAGGCATATGAATGGGAGTTCACCGCGCGGAGCGCGGTCATCCATTAGTAGTATGGCCGCGACCAACTATGTAGCAGTGATCCAGACCTAAGGAGCCAATCCGTTCAGCCTCCCGTTGCGCGGAAATGGATGCGGCCACCGGATCGCGTTTGACGATCTCCGCTTGGCTCCGGACTCAGCCCATCGTTTTCTCGGTGCGCGAGCACCGTCTGGCGCTATCAGATCCGAATTGCTTGGCACTTCGTTCGGCTAATTTGTGAACTACGTCACATATCCGACTTGCGATCAAATGTAAGGTTTGGGGAAGGGCGCGGGCTGAATTCGATCGACATCGCTAACGCATCAGGCGCCAACGGCATTCGGGCTGGCGGTCCGTTCGCAATGGAGGGGGCATGGGCGATTCATCGGAAGCAAGGCGGCTCGTCGACGCCATCATTGCCAATTTGCCGGAGCCTGCCCCCGGGCAAAGGCCGGTGCACACGATCGGCGTGGGCGTAGACGGCTATTTCATGGCTTCGGACGTGGCGCGCAACTATTGCATCGCAGAACACTTCAAGGGACAGCGCATTCGCGTGTCGGTGAGGTTCTCCAACGGACAAGGGGGGCCGAAGCAGCATGATGGATGGTCCGATGTTCGGGGAATGGCGACACGTTTCCACCTGCAGGATGGGACGGCAGCCGACCTGATCGCTACGACGCTCGCCGAATTTTTCGCCCGCAATGTTGAGGACTTTTTCGAGTTCACCAAGGTCGCGAGGCCGCAGCCGGTTCAAAGAGAATCCCCGTGGCGGAAGATTCTCGACATGCTGCAGCTCAAGGAGCCTGTTCGCGACCCGTACCCAAAGCAAACCACGAGTGACGGTGCGGGAATACTCAGTTACGCCAATCAACACCGGTTCGCCCAGTTGGCAGTGTTCGAAGCCGGGGTGATCGGCGCCCCGGTGAGCTATGCCCGCGCGGCCTATCACGCCATCCACACCTTCATGGTGGAAGATCCCCATGGAGTACGTCGTCCCGTTCGCTTTTCCTGGCAGCCGGTTGCAGGCGTCCGTACCACCGATCCCACTGCCACGCCGGTTGATAAATATCTGCGCCATGAACTTGAAGAGCGCCTGCGGCGGTGGCCGGCCCGGTTCATGCTGATGATGACAATCGGCGAAGCGGGCGACGCGCTCGACGATCCCACAAAGCCTTGGCCGGCCAGGCGAGTCCGGGTCGTCATGGGTACCCTTACGCTCACCAATCTCGCCAAGGATCAGGTCGCGGACGGCGAACGCATCAGTTTTAATCCCTGGCGTCTCGTACCTGGCATCGAGCCCTCCGGGGATCCGATCCTCCACGCCCGCCGGTGCGCTTATGAAGTCTCGCGCGAAATGCGCGACGGGTGCCCCTTCAGGTGGAGCTAAGCTGATGCTAGGTGAGAAAGGTTGGCTCGATCGGTTTGTAGACCGGTTGCCCAAGAACCCCCTGTTCCAGTTCTTGGCGTCGTGGGTCCTGGTGCCTTACTGGGCGTGGCGCACGCCGGTGAAGCCGCTGCCCGGCGGTCCCCACCCATCGATCCAGCCTGGCGACAATCTGCAGTGCATGATGAACCTGATCATGCCGCTCAAGGACAAGTCGCCGATCGGTCGAGCGAAGGCAGCGCTGGCGATCGCGCAAAACAAGGATGCGATATATGCCGGATTGGACAATGTCGGCACGGTGCACTTTGCGCGCTTCGTCATCGTCGGCGACAATATTTGCATGTTCTCCGTCTACGACGGAGACTTCACCAACTACATTCGTGACTTCATCGCCACGATCGGCAGCGTGTTCAACGCCGTGGTCGAACTTGTCGAAGGAGGGGAGGCCGTGATTCCCTGCGAGCATAATGTCGAGGCGTTCATCCAATGGGTGCACGAGCGCGACCTGTACCAGGTGCCGGACACGGCCACCGATCTTCTGAGAGACCAGGAAGCTTTGAACGGCGACAAGGCCGCATCCGGCAATGACGATCTGCGCCTGCTTCCGCGCAAGGTGGTGCTCCAGCTCCGCGCCAACGCGAACGTTTCGCTCGGCAGCGGCTACCGGGCCTACCCCGGATTTTCGGCGGCTCAGGTCCGCAACCAACTGGGGATAGGCTGGTGAGCGCAGCATTCGACGCCGCTGACATACAGGGCAATATTTTGCGTGGCTATCGCAAGCCTCGCGTGCGGTACCTCATTCTTGAAGTCGCCGATCGCATCGCGGCCCGGCGCTGGCTCGCCGCCTCGTCGTCGGGCCGCGGCGACGATGTTCCGCAGATCACGACCGGGAATTGGGGGAGAACCAAGCCGGACACCTGTTTCAACATTGGCCTGACCTACGAGGGACTGCGCGCCCTCGGCACGCCGAATTCTTCCCTTGAAATGTTCCCCAACGAATTCATCGAGGGCATGAACGCCCGCGCCTTGAAGCTTGGCGATGTCGGGCTGAATGCGCCGGAAACCTGGCCAACCCCCTTCGACGCCCCCAAGCGGATCCATCTCATCGCCACGATCTACGCCGACCAGGTCGCGCAATTGAACCAAGTCCAGCAGCGCGCCCTCTCTGACGGAAAAGCCTTCAGGCTGCTCGGCGCTCTTGAGGGGTGCGCCTTCCCCAAGGACGTCGTTCACTTCGGGTATCGCGACAACATCATGCAACCGAGATTCGCGGAGGTGCACGACGGACAACGCTATGAAGACGGACAACCCAAGGCGCCGCTCGGCACCGTGTTGCTGGGACATCCGACCAACTTCGAAGGTTTGACGTGGCGGGTGCCTCAACCCAAAGCATTGGGACACAACGGCACCTTCAATGCCTTTCGCGCGCTGGAACAGGATGTGGTCGGCTTCGAGGAGTATCTCGACCGAGCCGCAAGCGATTTGATCAAGCATCCGCAGGTCGACGAGTTGCTGCCACCGGGTGCTGAAGCGAAAATCGGCCAAGCCTTGTCAATCGAAGGCCTGTCGCGTCATGCGGCTTTGCGCGAGGTCGTCGCCGCCCATTTGTGCGGCCGGTGGCGCGATGGCACGCCGATGGCACTGTCCCCGGATGCGCCTGATCCCAAAGTGGATCAGGCGAATTTTGACTACGTTGGCGACTCCCGCTGCCCCTATGGAGCCCATATCCGGCGGTGCAACCCGCGGGGCGGCCAGATCGTGCAACGGGTGGCGAACAACAGTCGGCGTCTTGTTCGGCGTGGGATGCCTTATGGACCACTCTATGATCCGCAGAAGCCTCGTGATCCGAGCAAACCCGAACCGGAACGGGGCCTGCTCGGCAACTTCATTGGGGCGAGTCTCGGCGCACAGTTCGAGGCCATGTCCTGTGATTGGCTGAATCTTGGCCTGCAGGACCCACGCATCACCGGCTCCAACGATCCGATCACAGGCGCCAACGATCCTGGCACCAGTTGGTTCTACCTGCCGCTCAAATCCGACACGACGATCCGGCTGCGGGGGTTGCCGCGGTTTGTCCGGACTCGGGGCGGCGCCTATGCGTTCCTGCCGAGCATCCCGGCGATCCGTTTTCTGGGATCGCTGATGGCGTGACTTGCCCACAGGCGCTTGTGGCGTGCTCCGCTGCAACGGTTGCTCGCTCCACAAGACGTCCCCGTGGTTATGGATCCCTGCTTTCGCAGGGACGACATCGATGTGAGATTCGAGGGAATCGTAGGATGGGTAGAGCGAAAGCGAAACCCATCATCGCGCGGCTTGCTTCATCGCGATGGGTTTCGCTGCGCTCTACCCATCCTACGGCACCGCCCTTGGTGCGATGGGCCGCTCAGCCTTTACGAAGAAACACGTAGTCCGCGGAATAGGGCGCGCTGTGGGTCGCGCCGGCCTTGTCGCAGGGGCCTTCGAGAATGCCACCCGCGGTGTTGATCCGCTGCACCGTCGTGACACCGGACAGCGTGCCGCTGCCGCGCCGTGAGATCACATCAAGCTTGAGCCAGGGAATGTCGTTCGGTGTCGCGCCGGGCGCATTGCTGGAAGTCCGGCCGAGTACGACGCTGCCGTCGACATGTTCCCAGTTCGGTCCGGCATAGTGGCGGCCGACGGTCTTGCCGTCGGCCATCAGCGTTGCGATCGGTTCACGAAAGGCCCAGGCCAGCTTGCCTTCGAGGCCAGCCTTGCATTCGTAGACCTGCGCGCCTTCGGCGTGAACGCTGAGCACGATCGCTTCTCCCGGTGCAGCGATAGCCTCGGGAAGGGGGTCTGCGACGCAAGCTTCCGTCGCGGAACCCATTACCAGAAGGGCGATCGTGGCTGTCCTAAGCGACGGCATAAGATCCCCTTATTGGAGCGGCGCTTGCCAAATTCCGTCATTGCGAGGAGCGAAGCGACGAAGCAATCCATGGTGCCGCAGGGGGTAGATGGATTGCTTCGCTACGCTCGCAATGACGGGTGATAGAGCTTCGCGAGTGGAAGGCGGCTTAGGCCGCCATCGCCTTGGTGAGGTTCTCGGCGACCTTGTCGAGGAAGCCGGTCGTGGACAGCCAGCGCTGGTCGGCGCCGACGAGGAGCGCGAGGTCCTTGGTCATGTAGCCGTCCTCGACCGTCTGGACGCAGACCTTCTCCAAGGCGTCGGCGAACTTCGCAAGCTCGGGGTTGTTGTCGAGCTTGGCGCGGTGGGCGAGGCCGCGCGTCCAGGCGAAGATCGAGGCGATCGAGTTGGTCGAGGTCTCTTTGCCCTTCTGGTGCTCGCGGTAGTGCCGGGTCACGGTGCCGTGGGCGGCCTCGGCTTCCACAGTCTTGCCGTCGGGGGTGAGCAGCACCGAGGTCATCAGGCCGAGCGAGCCATAGCCTTGCGCCACGGTGTCGGACTGGACGTCGCCGTCATAGTTCTTGCAGGCCCAGACATAGCCGCCGGACCATTTCAGCGCCGAGGCCACCATGTCGTCGATCAGGCGGTGCTCGTAGGTCAGGCCCTTGGCGTCGAACTCCTTCTTGAATTCGCGGTCGAAGACATCCTGGAAGATGTCCTTGAAGCGGCCGTCATAGACCTTGAGGATGGTGTTCTTAGTCGAGAGATAGACCGGATAGTTCCGCATCAGGCCGTAGTTGAAGGAGGCGCGGGCGAAGTCGATGATGGAGTCATCGAGGTTGTACATCTGCATCGCGACGCCGGAGCCGGGCGCCTTGAACACCTCTTTCTCGATCACGGTGCCGTCCTCGCCGACGAACTTCATCGACAGCGTGCCCTTGCCCGGGAATTTGATGTCGGTGGCGCGGTACTGGTCGCCATAGGCGTGGCGGCCGATGATGATCGGCTTGGTCCAGCCGGGAACCAGCCGCGGCACGTTCTTGCAGATGATCGGCTCGCGGAAGATCACGCCTCCCAGGATGTTGCGGATGGTGCCGTTCGGCGACTTCCACATCTCTTTGAGGCCGAACTCCTTCACCCGGGCTTCATCCGGGGTGATGGTGGCGCATTTGACGCCGACGCCGACCTTCTTGATCGCTTCGGCCGCATCGATCGTGACCTTGTCGTTGGTCTTGTCGCGGTACTCCATCCCCAGGTCGAAATACATCAGGTTGATATCAAGGAACGGGTGGATCAGCTTGTCCTTGATGTACTGCCAGATGATCCGGGTCATCTCGTCGCCATCGAGTTCGACGACGGGGTTGGTCACCTTGATTTTTGCCATGGGAATAGGGCCTCTTGGGGAACAGCACGCTTTGGGGCGCGACTAGCGGATTATCCTCGGGGCTATAGCACCGGGAACGCGCCGGCGGAAGCCAAGGGGTTATGCAGTTTCGGCTCATCTTTTAGCCGAGAATGCCGCCGCTATGTCTCATGCTTCAGGCGGCAGCGGAAGAGTGGAAGTGGAGTTGCGACGCTTCGCATCTCAGGTTTCGGATGAAGATTCAAGAACAGCCGTAAAGCCATTATTCCGCTTGAGAAATTTGCGCCCACGGGGCAATCCGGGCGTAGCAGGAAACTGGCACTCTGATTCAACTCCTTCAGGACCTGAATCAGATTGTTCAGAGATTGAATCAGGAAGCGAAGTTTTAAGATGTCCGGCACCGACAAGACCAAGACCGGCCACGACCTCAGGGGTCCCGTCGTGATCCTGGTCGAACCGCAGCTTGGCGAGAACATCGGGATGGCTGCGCGCGCGATGGGCAATTTCGCGCTGTCTCGGCTCCGGCTGGTCAATCCGCGCGACGGCTGGCCCAACATCGCCGCGCAGCGCGCCGCAGCGGGCGCCGACCATATTCTCGACCATGTGGAGCTGTTCGACACCGTCACCGAGGCTGTCGCCGATCTCGACCTGTTGTTCGCCACCACCGCCCGCGCCCATGACCAGGCCAAGCCGGTGGTCGGGCCGGAAGCGGCCGCGCGCGAGATCGTGGCGTATGTCGCCGCTGGCGGCGGGGCCGGCATCCTGTTCGGCCGCGAGCGCGCCGGACTGACCAACGAGGAGGTCGCGCTCGCCGACCGCATCGTCACCTTCCCGGTCAATCCCGGCTTTGCCTCGCTGAACCTCGCTCAGGCGGTGCTGCTGATGGGCTATGAGTGGTTCAAGCTCGCGACCACGGGCGTGCTGCCGTTCGCGATGCCTGAGCGATCCGAGCGCGCCTCCCAGCACCAGGTTCAGGCGTTCTTCGACAATCTGGTCGCCGAGCTCGACAAGGTCGAGTTCCTGCGGCCGCGCGAGAAGCGCGACACCATGCTGGTCAACCTGCGCAACATCTTCACCCGGATGGAGCCGACCAAGCAGGACATGCATACCCTGCACGGTGTGATCATGGCGATCGCCGAGGGACGCAAGGGGCCGGCCAAGGGCGGCGTGCTCGACGGCGAGCAGGCGACCCGGCTGCGGGCGCTCCTCGCCGAGCAGGGGCAGGGCGGCGGCGCCTCCGCCGATGCCAGCAGCACGGTGCGCGGACTGGCGCGGCTCCTCCGGCGCAACCCGACCGATGCGGAGCGCATCCTGTGGCAGGCGCTGACCAAGGATCGCCGCTTTGCCGGCCTGTTCAAGCGCCAGACCCCGGTGGGGCGTCATATCCCCGATTTCGTCTCCTTCATCCACCGGATCGCGATCGAGCTGGAAAACCCTGACGAGAGCGAGACCATCGTGGCCGACCGGGCCAAACGACGGGAATGGCTGGAGGAGCGGGACTATCGCGTGCTCAACCTGCGCGCGGCCGAAGTCGAGCGCGATCTGGCCGGCGAACTGGACCGGCTCGCATCGAACCTGCCAGCCCGGCGAGACGCTCCGTAGCCCGAGTGGAGCGCCAGCGTAACCCGGGACATCGGCGTCAGCGTTTGCGAGCGGCCCCGGGTTGCGCTGCGCTCCACCCGGGCTACGAGGCTACCAGGCTCGTCAAGTTTCAGGCCGCCATCCCGGCGGCCTTGGCCGCGCTGCTGTGTTGGAGCCGCTGCAGGGCGGCGAGGTTGATCTCGAAGGAAGCGAGGCAGCAGCGGGACTTGCCGGTGGATTTCGCTTCATAGAGCGCGGTATCGGCGGCCGAAAGCAGCTCCTCGGCCTCGGTGCCGTGCTCCGGCGACATCGCAACGCCGACGCTGACGCCGACCTGGACGCAAATCTCCTCGCCTAGCCGATAGGACATCGCGACCTCATCGATGATCCGATGTCCGATGGCGAGCGCCTGCTCTGCGGTGATGCTGTCGGCCAGCACGACGAATTCGTCGCCGCCCATGCGCGCGATGACGGCGCTATTGGGCAGGGCGCGGCGGAGCCGGTCGGCGACCAGTTGGAGCACCTTGTCGCCGGCCGCATGCCCGAAGGTGTCGTTGATCGGCTTGAAATTGTCGAGATCGAAGAACAGCACGGCAAAGGAGCCGTCGTCGCGACTGGAGGCCTCCAGCTTCCTGTTGAGAGCATCGACGATACCGGCGCGATTCCACAGGCCCGTGAGCGCATCGTGGTGGGCCATGTGGCCGTTCTCGCGCTCGGCGCGCATCGTCGCGATCAGCATCCTGTTGAGCCGGAAGGCCGCGTCCGTCATCGCCGCGAGATAGAGCGGCACCTGCAGGAACACGAGGTAAAGCAGCGGCTCGCCGGCAAGCGCGGCGCCGGGGACGATCGGGCCGAGGGCGAGCAGGATCATCGTCCCGGCCAATCGCGGTGCGCTGAAATTGCGGAAGCAGATGCCGCCGACCATCGCCGCCGCCGACAGGCAGGCGAGCAATGCGACGACCCGGTCGCCGCTGGCGAGGCTGACGGCCACGCCGTACCCGACGCTGGCGCTCCAGGCGACCGCGAGCAGCACATGCAGGTCGGTCGGGGTCCGGCGCCGGCCACGCGCCCGGCGATGGGCGACGACCAATACCGAAAGGCGGGCGAGGCAAATCGCGACTTCGAGGATGAACCAGGCGATGAACAATGCGGTCGGTTGCCGGATCGCGATCACGCCTGCCACCGCCATCGTGTTGACCGCGCCGGCCGCAAACACCGGTAGCGAGCCGTGGAGGTCGGCGATCAGCGCCGCGCGGATATCCTCAGGCGCGCCGGGACCGGCGTCGGCCAGCCAGCGCGTCACGCCCCAGCGCGGCCGGCTGTAAGGTCCCTTGTCGGACTTCATTGCAGAGCACCCCTGTCTTCCCGGGGTACAACAACACCGTGCCCGCCTAACAGGCTTTTAAGGCGCGCCCCGATCTCTTGCCGTGCTTGACGGGGGGTAAACCGGTCGCTGCCGCCCGGCAATTCCGAGCGCCTTGATCCGCGAGGCCAGCGTGGTCGGCTTCATGTCGAGCATTTCGGCCGCGCCGCCGGGGCCGAACACCTTGCCGGCGCAGGCTTCGAGCGCCGCGACGATGTTGGCGCGCTCGTGATCGCGCAGCTCCGCTGCCGTCATTACCGCGGGACGCGCGTCGGCCTTGGCGCGGGTCGAGCCCGGCGAGGCCTGGTTGCCGGGCACATCGGGCAGGTCGATGCGCAGCCGGCCGTTTTGGGCGAGGATCGCCGCGCGTTCGATCACGTTCTGCAATTCGCGGACATTGCCCGGCCAGTCGTAGCGGGCAAGGCGCCTGGCGTCGCCCTCCGACAGGCGCAGATCGGATCTCGGCGCCTTGCTTTCGCTGCTCAGGAAATGCTGCGCCAAGAGCGGGATGTCTTCGCGCCGCTCGCGCAAGGGCACCGATTCGATCGGAAACACGTTGAGACGGAAATAGAGATCCTCGCGAAACCGGCCGCGCTGCACCTCCTGCTTGAGGTCGCGGTTGGTGGCGGCGATCAGCCGCACATCCACGGTGCGGGTGCGCTCCTCGCCGACCCGCTCGAAATTGCCTTCCTGCAGCACGCGCAGCAGCTTGCCCTGCAGCTCCAGCGGGATTTCGCCGACCTCGTCGAGAAACAGCGTGCCGCCGTCGGCCAGCTCGAACCGGCCGATGCGGTCGCGCGTCGCGCCCGTGAAGGCGCCGCGGACATGGCCGAAGAATTCGCTCTCGAACAATTCGCGCGGGATCGCGGCGCAGTTGACGCGGATCAGCGGCCGATCGGAGCGGCTGCTCGCTTCATGGATGGCGCGCGCGATCAGCTCCTTGCCGGTGCCGGACTCGCCTGTGATCATCACCGCCGCCGACGTCGGCGCCACCAGCTTGACCTGGCGCAGCGTCTTCTGGATCGCCTCGCTCTGGCCGATGATGCCGCGCGGATTGGTCTCGATGCGGATTTCTTCCTGCAGGTAGGCGTTTTCCAGCTCCAGCCGCTCGCGCAGGCGATCGACCTCGGCAAGTGCGGCGTGCAGCTTCTCGTCCGCCTCGCGCCGGTGGCTGACGTCGCGAAACACCACGACGGCGCCGACCACGACGCCGCGGTCGCGGATCGGCGTCGAGGTATATTCGACCCAGACCGGCGAGCCGTCTTTGCGCCAGAACACTTCGCCGTCGACTTGGTGGACGGCGCCGTCGCGGAACGCCGCATAGATCGGGCAATCATGATCGGGATAGTGCCGCCCGTCATGATGAGTGTGATGGACGACAGGGTGGATCTCCTTGCCCACCAATTCCTCGGCGGTCCAGCCCAGCATCCGTTCGGCGGCTGGGTTGACGAAAGTGGTCTTTCCTTCCGCGTTGACGCCGTAGATGCCTTCGCCGGCGGCGCGCAGGATCAACTGGTTCTCGCGCTCGATGTCCTGGAAGACGCGCTCGACCCGCTGCCAGGTGGCGATGCCGCTGCGCATGTGGTCCTCGGCGGCGGCATCGACATAGCGCCGGCGGCGCGCGTCGAGGTCGCTCATCGTCAGCAGCATCAGCGTACGCCCGTCATGCGGCACCACGCAGCCGGCATATTCGATCCGAAGATTCTGTCCGGTCGCATGTCGTGGTGTCAGCGCATCGGTCCAGTACGCGCCCTTGTCGAGCACCGCCTGGGTGAAGACGATCAAAGCCGGCAATTGGCCTGCATGCAGCGTGCTCACCTTGGTCTGGCGCAGCAGCGCGCGGTCATAGCCGAGCAGGGAACAGGCGGCGGGGTTGGCGTCGAGGATCACGTCGGCATCGGGATCGAGCAGCAGCGTCGGCTCGATCGAGCACTCGAAGGCAGCGGCACGCAGGTTCGCATCGTATGCGCTCGCGGTCGCGCTGAGAGCCAGGTCCATCGTGCACGTCGCCCCGAAAAATCGTAATTTGATTACGATTTTTCGTGTATCACGAGTTTTTGTAGTCGCCAAGGCGCCGATAAAAGCCTGCGACATCAATGTCATCGGCTCAAAAAAGAGGCTGGCACGGAGCTTGCGTAAATCCTTTGGCAAACGCCGCGCAGGAGGTCCGATGTCCATCTTCGACAATCCATTCGATCTCGACCGCAATCTCCGCACCGGCTGCAGTTGCGGCCGCCATCTCAGCGAAGCCGAGCACCGCCATGCCGAACTGGCGCTGCGCTGTGAGCCTGCGGAGAGCGAGGACAAGCGTTACGAGGGCGTCGTCGCCTCAGCCGTGATGCGCGCGGTGTTTCCGCAGGACGCGACCCGGCGCGTCTTCCTGAAGTCGGTCGGCGCCTCCACGGCGCTCGCGGCGTTGTCGCAGTTCTTCCCGATCAAGGCGGCGACCGAGGTGTTCGCACAAGGCGCTGCGCCCGAGAAGAAGGACCTCAAGGTCGGTTTCATCCCGATCACCTGCGCGACGCCGATCATCATGGCCGCGCCGATGGGCTTCTACGCCAAGCACGGATTGAACGTCGAAGTCATCAAGACCGCCGGCTGGGCTGTCATCCGCGACAAGACCATCAACAAGGAATACGACGCCGCGCACATGCTGTCGCCGATGCCGCTCGCGATCACCATGGGCGTCGGCTCCAACCCGCTGCCCTACACGATGCCGGCGGTCGAGAACATCAATGGGCAGGCGATCACGCTTGCGATCAAGCACAAGGACAAGCGCGATCCCAAGGATTGGAAGGGCTTCAAGTTCGCCGTACCCTTCGACTATTCGATGCACAATTACTTGCTGCGTTACTATCTCGCCGAGCACGGCCTCGACCCCGACGTCGATGTGCAGATCCGCGCGGTGCCGCCGCCGGAGATGGTCGCCAATCTCCGCGCCGACAATATCGACGGCTTCCTCGGGCCCGATCCGATGAATCAGCGCGCGGTCTATGACGGCGCCGGCTTCATCCACATCCTGACCAAGGACATCTGGGAGGGCCATCCCTGCTGCGCCTTCGCGGCATCGAAGGAGTTCGTCACCTCGATGCCGAACACCTATGGCGCGCTCCTGAAATCGATCATCGAGGCCACCGCGTTCGCGCACAAGGCCGAGAACCGCAAGCAGATTGCGGAAGCGATCGCGCCGGCGAATTACCTGAACCAGCCGCAGATCGTGCTCGAGCAGATCCTGACGGGCACCTTCGCCGACGGTCTCGGCAACGTCGTCACGCAGCCGGGCCGCGTCGATTTCGATCCCTTCCCCTGGCAGTCGTTCGCCGTCTGGATCATGACGCAGATGAAGCGCTGGGGGCAGATCAAGGGTGATGTCGATTACAAGGCGGTGGCCGAACAGGTCTATCTCGCCACCGACACCGGCAAGCTGATGGCCGAGATCGGGCTGACGCCGCCGACGACCACGTACAAGTCGTTCGCGGTGATGGGCAAGACATTCGATCCCGCCAAGCCCGACGATTATCTCGCCAGCTTCAAGATCAGGAAGGCGTCGTGAGGGCGCTCCCGCTTACGGGGAGAGGGAGATGATGAACTCCCTTCGCCTGCGCGCGGCGATCGTCTCGATCGTGCTGTTCGCCGCCGTCATCGGCGTCTGGCATCTTGCGACCCGCAGCACCGGTCCGGCCACCAACATGAGCCCGGAATACGCGAAGCTGATGGGGCTCACCGCCACGCAAGGCAAATCGGCGATGCCGGGTCCGCTCGATGTCGGCGCCAAATTGTGGGAGCACTTGAGGCGCCCGTTCTACGACAACGGGCCGAACGACAAGGGGCTTGGCATCCAGCTCGCTTATTCGATCGGCCGCGTCGGGCTCGGCTATCTGATTGCGGTCCTGGTCGCGATCCCGCTCGGCTTCCTGATCGGCATGTCGCCGTTGATCAGCCGGGCGCTCGACCCGTTCATCCAGGTCTTGAAGCCGATCTCGCCGCTCGCCTGGATGCCGCTCGCGCTCTACACCATCAAGGATTCGTCGATTTCAGCGATCTTCGTGATCTTCATCTGCTCGGTGTGGCCGATGCTGCTCAACACCGCGTTCGGCGTCGCCGGCGTGCGCAAGGAATGGATCAACGTCGCGCGCACGCTCGAAGTCGGCACCGTCAGGCGCGCCTTCACCGTGATCCTGCCGGCCGCGGCGCCGACGATCCTGACGGGCATGCGGATCTCGATCGGCATCGCCTGGCTCGTGATCGTCGCTGCCGAAATGCTCGTCGGCGGCACCGGCATCGGTTATTTCGTCTGGAACGAGTGGAACAACCTCTCGATCACCAATGTCATCATCGCTATCCTCATGATCGGGATCGTCGGCATGCTGCTCGACCAGATCCTCGCGCGCTTCACGCGCATGGTCACGTTTCCGGAGTAGGGCGATGACCGACAAATTCATCTCGATCGAAGGCATCGCGCGGCGTTATCCGGGCGCGGGAGGCGGCACCACCACCGTGTTCGAGGACTTGTGGCTCGCGATGGCGCGCGGCGAATTCGGCTGCGTGATCGGCCATTCCGGCTCCGGCAAGACCACGGTGCTCAACATCCTGGCAGGCCTCGACGAGCCGAGCGAGGGCGCCGTGATCGTCGATGGGCAGGCGATCGAGGGCACGAGCCTCGACCGTGCCGTGATCTTCCAGAGCCACGCGCTATTGCCCTGGCGCACCGTGCTCGGCAATGTCGCCTACGCCGTCAGCTCGAAATGGCGCAAATGGGACCGCGCCCGAGTCAAGGCGCATGCGCAGAAGTTCATCGATCTGGTCGGCCTCGCCGGCTCGGAGCACAAGCGTCCCTCCGAACTGTCCGGCGGCATGAAGCAGCGCGTCGGCATTGCGCGGGCGCTGTCGATCACGCCGAAGATCATGCTGATGGACGAGCCGTTCTCGGCGCTGGACGCGCTGACGCGCGGCACGCTCCAGGACGAGGTGCGGCGCATTTGTCTCGAGACCGGGCAGACCGCGTTCATGATCACCCACGACGTCGACGAGGCGATCTATCTCGCCGACAAGATATTCCTGATGACCAACGGCCCGGGCGCCGTGCTGGCCGAGATCGTCGAAAATCCGTTGCCCAAGGATCGCGGCCGCATAGATCTGCACCGCCATCCCTATTACTACGCGCTCCGCAACCACATCATCGATTTCCTGGTCAGCCGCAGCAAGAGCTTTGCGGCTGATGCCACCGACCACGACCCGCGCAACGTGCCGACGGTGCGGCCGGGTTTGCCTGAATTGGCGATCGCATCGGACGCCGAGCCGCCAACCGAGACGTCATGGCCGGGCCTGTCCCGGCCATCCACGTCTTCCTGAATCCGATCAACAATTTGGATGCCCGGGATAAGCCGGGGCATGACGAGCAGAAGGAGACCCTGACATGAAACGTTCCGACCTCACCGAAAAGCTGCTCGACATCAAGCGCGAGAAGGGCTGGAGCTGGAAATACATCTGCGAGCAGATCGGCGGCTATTCCGAGGTGCTGATAACAGGCGCGATCCTCGGCCAAATGAAGTTGACCAAGCCGCAGGCCGCGAACGCCGGCGAACTGTTCGGCCTGTCCAAGTCGGAAATCGCGATGCTGAACGAGACGCCGATGCGCGGGGAGGGCGTGCCGATGCCGCCGACCGATCCCTTGATCTACCGCTTCTACGAGCTCGTGATGGTCAATGGCCCGGCCTGGAAGGCGCTGATCGAGGAGGAGTTCGGCGACGGCATCATGTCGGCGATCGACTTCGACATGGTGATGGAGCGCCTGCCGAGTCCCAAGGGCGACCGCGTCAAGTTCACGATGTCCGGAAAATTCCTGCCGTACAAATATTACGGCGCCAGCGGCAACGTACCGGAGTACGGGTTCAAAGAGGGATAGACAATACGGCGGTTAACGCGGGATGAAGTGGTGCATCGATTTTTCGCGGCATGGGTTCGTCTTGTTGCAATCCAAGGTCGCTATAGACCGGCGCGTCACTTCAACCGCAAGGGTCCGCCATAATGTCGCCGATGCGCCTTCTTCTCCCGGCAGCTATAGGCCTGCTGTTCCTGATCGCTCCTGCTTTCGCCCAGACGCCGGGGCAGCGGATCGTCGTCGCGCAATCCGGCAGCTCTCCGCGCCAGGAGGGGGCGGTGCGGGTTCAGAGCTCGATCAATTTCTTTATCGCCGGTCCGACCGGAGAGGGGGATGAGGCGTAGAAGCTCCGTGAACGCGCGCGCCGCATCGTCTATGAGATGGCGGCGCGCGAATGTGATCTGCTGCGGGAAGTGCTGGCCAAGGACTGCCGGATGGAATCGGTGACCAGCAACATCAACATCAACCGGCAATTTGGTCAGCAGCAGGAGGGCTTGACCAACAACGGCTCGATGAGCTTTCAAATCACGTTGAAATAGCCCCGAGCAGCAGGGGCCTATGCCCCCGCCTTCACCTGCGCCACGGCCTGGACCAGCAGTTCGTCCATCTTGGCGCGGATTTGAGCTTCCGTGATGGCCTCGCCCTTCGCGGTGAGGTCCTTGAAGACCTTCTGCAGCACGTCCTGGTCGCCGGCTTCCTCGAAATCGGCGGCAACCACTTCCTTGGCGTAGGTGTTGGCGGCATCGCCCGCGAGGCCAAGCTTTTCCGCCGCCCACATGCCTAACAACTTGTTGCGGCGCGCCTCGGCCTTGAATTTCTGCTCCTCGTCGAGGGCGAATTTCTTCTCAAAACCTTCCTCGCGCTTATCGAATGTGGTCATCGGTGGTTCCAATTGCTGCTGACGGACGAATGGAGCTTGCGTTGCGGCAGCCCCGGCGGATGCCTAGATAGAAGGGACGAATCGGCAAGACAACGAGCCGTTAAGCCGCAGGCAGAATGGCAGATTTTGGCGCCCTAATCCAAGGCGGATAAGTCGGCCATAAAGGGTCCGGGTCGATTGTGCTGGATGGGCCAATCGGATAGGTTGCCATACGGCTTGGTTCTTGTTCTGTTTGGGGTTCCAGGCTTCCGCGGCAGCTCCGTCGTGGGTCGCGATCCCTAGTCAACCGGAGCACACCAGATTCATGGATTTCAACAAAACACGGTACATCCCAATGAGCCGTCGACGCCGCATTTATGAAGGCAAGGCCAAGGTCCTTTACGAAGGTCCCGAGCCCGGAACCCTCATCCAGCACTTCAAGGACGACGCGACCGCGTTCAATGCCAAGAAACACCAGGTGATCGAGGGCAAGGGCGTCCTCAACAACCGGATTTCGGAGTACCTGTTTCAGCACCTCAATGACATCGGGGTGCCGACGCACTTCATCCGTCGCCTCAACATGCGCGAGCAATTGATTCGCGAGGTCGAGATCGTGCCGCTGGAAGTGGTGGTGCGGAACGTCGCTGCCGGCTCGCTGTCGCAGCGCCTCGGTATCGAGGAAGGTACGCAGTTGCCGCGCTCGATCATCGAATTCTACTACAAGAACGACCAGCTCAACGACCCCATGGTGTCGGAAGAGCATATCACCGCCTTCGGCTGGGCGACGCCGCAGGAGATCGACGACATCATGGCGCTCGCTATCCGGGTCAACGACTTCCTGACCGGGCTTTTCCTGGGGATCGGCATCCGACTGGTCGACTTCAAGATGGAATGCGGGCGGTTGTTTGAGAACGAAATGATGCGGATCATCGTCGCCGACGAGATCTCGCCCGATTCGTGCCGGCTGTGGGACATCAAGTCGAACGAGAAGCTCGACAAGGACCGTTTCCGCAGGGATCTCGGCGGGCTGCTGGAAGCCTATACCGAGGTGGCAAAGCGGCTCGGCATCCTCATGGAGAACGAGCGGCCGGCGGGCTCCGGTCCGGTGCTGGTGAAGAGCTGAGAGGGGCTAGGTTTAAGTGAAGGCACGCGTCACCGTTACGTTGAAATCCGGCATCCTCGATCCCCAAGGCAAGGCGATCGAGGGCGCCCTGAAATCGCTCGGCGTCGATGGTGTCGCCAGCGTCCGCCAGGGCAAGGTGTTCGACATCGAGCTCTCCGGCTCCGACCGCGCCAAGGCGGAAGCCGCGCTGAAAGAGGCGGCCGACAGGCTGCTCGCCAATACCGTGATCGAGAATTATCGGGTCGAACTGCTCTGATGAAATCCGCCGTCCTCGTCTTTCCCGGCATCAATCGCGAGCGCGACATGGCGCGGGCGCTCAAGCTCATCTCGGGCAAGGAGCCGGCGATGGTCTGGCATGCCGAGACCTCGCTGCCTGAAGGCACCGACCTCGTCGTGGTGCCCGGCGGCTTCTCCTACGGCGATTACTTGCGCTGCGGCGCGATTGCAGCGCGGGCGCCGATCATGAACGCGGTGCGCGACTACGCCGGCAAGGGCGGTCTCGTGCTCGGCGTCTGCAACGGCTTTCAGATCCTCTGCGAATCCGGCCTGCTGCCGGGCGTGTTGATGCGCAATGCGGGATTGAAGTTCATCTGCCACGACGTGCATCTGCGCGTCGAACGCTCCGACACGCCGTTCACCCGCGGCTACAATGCCGGCCAGGTGATCCGCGTCCCGGTCGCCCATGGCGAGGGCAATTACGAGGCGGATGAAGAGACGATCAAGCGATTGGAAGGCGAGGGACGGGTGCTCTATCGCTACTGCTCGCCGGACGGCGTGGTCGACGAGCGCCACAATATCAATGGCGCCGCGCAATCGATCGCCGGCATCGTCAACGACGGCAGCAATGTGCTCGGCATGATGCCCCATCCGGAAAATCACGTCGAGGACATCATGGGCTGCACCGACGGCCGCGGCCTGTTTGCGGGCCTGGTCCAGCATCTGGAAAAGGCCGCGTGAAGTCGGTCGTCGCGAGGTGGCTCGCGGCGATTGCGTCGCTTTGGCTTGCGACTACGGCGCACGCCCAGGATTTCCCGAAACACCCCATCACCATGATCGTGCCGTTCGCGGCCGGCGGCACCTCCGACGTGATTGCGCGCGTGGTTGCCGAGCAGATGAGCGTGGCGCTAGGGCAGCCGATCGTGATCGAGAATGTCGCGGGCGCCGGCGGCTCGACCGCGCTGTCCCGGGCCGCGCGTGCGGAGCCGGATGGCTACACGATTGCGATCGGCAACGCCGGCACCAGCGCCGCCACCTACACGATCTATCCGAAACTGCCGTTTACGCCGGACTCCTTTGTGCCGTTCGCGGTGGTCGCAAAGACCTTTGGCATCATTGCTTTGCGCAAGGATTTTCCCGCCAAGGATCTGCAGCAGTTCATCGCTTACGCGAAGAAGAATCCCGGCAAGATCAATCTTGGCCATGCCGGCGTCGGCTCCTCGAATTACCTGATCTGCAAGAGTTTTGTGAACGCCGCCGGAATCGACGTGACGCTGGTCGGCTATCGCGGGGCTGCGCCAGCGCTGACGGATGCGATCGGCGGCCAGATCGACGGCGTTTGCGATGCGGCGGCCTCGGTGTCGCAGGCGATCAACGAGAAGCTGGTGAAGGGACTCGTGGTCGGCTCGACCGTGCGGCTTGCGACGCTGCCTGATCTGCCGACCTCGGCAGAAGCAGGCCTGCCCGAATTCGAGGCGCAGGGCTGGAACGGGTTATTCGCGCCAAAGGGTACGCCGCCCGAGATCATCGCCAAATTGAACGCCGCGGCGCGGACCGCCGTGGAGAGCGAGGCGGTGAAAAAACGCTTCACCGATCTGTCGACGGTTGCGCCCGACGCCAACGAGCATGCGCCGGACGTGCTGCAACAGCTCGTCGCGCGCGATGTCGAGAAATACAAGAAGCTGCTGGCGGACGACCAGAAATAGGCGGCCCGCTCTGCTGGCCTGAAACTTGCCCGTACTCCCCCGATCCAGGCACGGATCTTTCCGATCGTTGGGCGGGAGGACTTTTATGCTTATTCGCAAGGCTTGCTGCACGTTCACGCTCACCGCTGCGCTGCTTTCGTCGCATGCGGCAATGGCCGAAACCACGCTGCGCATCGGCATGACGGCATCCGATATCCCCACGGCGACCGGGCTGCCGAACAACGGCTTCGAAGGAATGCGCTTTCTCGGCTACCCGATCTTCGAGGGATTGGTGCTGTGGGATTTGACCAGGACCGACAAATTGGCCAGCTTGCGTCCGGGGCTTGCGGAGAAATGGGAACAGGATCCCGAGGACAACAAGACCTGGATCTTCCATCTGCGCCATGGCGTCAAATTCCACGACGGCACGGATTTCAATGCGGATGCCGTGATCTGGAATCTCGAGCGCTATTTCAACACGTCCAGCCCGCAATTCGAGCCCGCGAGTTCGGCGATGTCGCGAGCGCGCGTTCCCGTGATGGGCAGCTACAAGAAGATCGATGCCTTCACGGTCGCCATCACCACGACCAAGCCGGCGTCCTATTTCCCCTACATGGCGGTCTATCTTCTGTTCACATCGCCGGCTTCGTTCGAAAAGGCGGGGCGGGATTGGGCCAACGTCGCGACTTTGCCCGCGGCCGGTACCGGACCGTTCCGCATCACCAAGGTCGTGCCGCGTCAGGAGGCGGATCTGATGCGCTGGGATGGGTATTGGGACGCGAGCAAAAGGGCGAAGGTCGACAACGTCGTGCTCATGCCGATCCCTGAAGCGAACTCGCGCTTGGCCGCGCTTCGCTCCGGTCAGGCCGACTGGATCGAGGTGCCGCCGGCCGACGGCGTCGCCTCGCTGAAATCGGCGGGCTTCACCATCACCACCGGCTCCTATCCCCATGTCTGGCCGTGGTTCTACAATATCGGCGCGACCAACAGCCCCTTCAAGGACGTGAAAGTCCGCCAGGCCCTGAACTATTGCATCGACCGCGATGGACTCGTTGCACTGCTGAATGGGACCGCGGAGCCTTCGGTGGGCTGGCTCAAGGCCAGCGACCCCGATTTCGGCTCGCCAGCGAACCGCTACAAGTTCGACCCCGCCAAGGGCAAGGCGCTGCTCGCCGAGGCCGGATACACGGCGGCGAAGCCATTGTCCTTCAAGATGCTGATCTCGAATTCCGGCTCGGGCCAGATGCTGCCTTTGCCGATGAACGAATTCCTGCAGCAAAACCTGAAAGAGGCGTGCGGTGTGAACGTGGCCTTCGACGTGATCGAATGGCAGGTTCTGTTGACCGCCGCGCGGGCGACGCCGGATAGTCCCACTTTGCAGGGCGCCATGGGGCTCAATATCTCGTCGCCATCCTCCGATGCCGGCATCATGGCGCGCTATTTCTCGTCCGAGAATTTTTCGCCGAACGGGTTCAATTTCGAGCAGTGGAAGGACCCTGAGTTCGACGATGCGCTCAAGACGATCTCGGAGGCCACCGACCCCAAGGTGATCGCGGCCGCCTATCGCAAGGCGCATGAACGCCTCGTCGACAACCCGCCCTGGCTCTACATCGTGCACGATCTCAACCCGCGCGCGATGAGCCCGAAGGTCAAGGGATTCGTCTCGCCGCAATCGTGGTTCGTCGATCTGACCCTGGTGAGCCTGCAGTAAAGGTTTTCGAGGCCCTCAGCCCCTCAGCCGCATCCGCAGCCAGTTTAGGGCGAGCCTGTAACGGTCGCCCGGAACGGTCATCGCGGCTACGCCCGCCATGACGAGCACAAGCCCGAGGGTGAGGTTCGAGGGTACAGCTTCGCCGAGCAGCACTACCGACAGGCCAACGCCGATCGGGATGCGCAGGTAGCCTTGCGCGTTGGTAATCAGCGTGCCGAGGCGGGAGAGGCACATGTAGAACAGCATCAGGCCGATCGCGCTGGAGAAGATGCCCATGGTCGTGACGGCGGCGAGCGCCTGCGGCGTCGGATGCAGCGTCCAGGGATGTTCGACGACGATGGCGGCTGGCAGCAGCACGAGGCCGCCGAACAACAGCGAGCCGGCGGCAACCACCATCGGGTCGTAGTCGGACAGGCGCAGGCCGAAGATCGTGGCACACGCGAAGGAGATGGTGGCGAGCAGGATTGCCATCTCGGCAAAGATCTCGCTGCCGAGGCCACCGAGCGCATCGAGGCCGATGATCACGGCGGTGCCGGCGAGGCCAAGGATCGCCCCAGCGAGCTTCAACAGCGTCGCCGGCTCATGCCGCGTGATGGCCCAGGTGATCAGGAAGGCAAAAATCGGCGTGGTCGAGGCGAGCACCACGGTGGGGGCCGCCGCCACATATTGCTGCGCCCAGGTGATCACCAGGAACGGGACTGTCGAGTTGATGGTCTGCTGGAAGGCAAACAGCTTCCACGCCTTGGCGTCGGTCGGAATGCGACGGCCGCGGATGCGCAGGATCACCAGGAGGAACAGCGCCGCGATCAGGGAGCGGGCGGAGATGAAGGTGATCGGCGGGATCGAGCCGAGACCGATCTTGGTCAAGGGATAAGTCGAACTCCAGCAGCAGGCGAGCGCGAGCAGCAGCGCATAATCCTGCCAGCGATGGTGCGGCCGCTTCAGCGCTGATCGTGCAGACGTCTCCACGGCAGCCGTCACGCTACCCGTCCTTAATGTGCTCTTCGGCACCTCTTGCTCCCGGCGCATTGGCGCGCTGGAGCCAGTCTTAGCCTGAGAGCGCAAAAAGGAAAGGCGGGAGCTATGCGCTGGCCTCAAGCGGCGCCTTCAGCTTCACCCGCTTGATCGTCCCGGAGAAGGTGAACAGCGAGCGCTCACCCGTTTTCAGCATGCCGCGCAGGAAGATCAGCGAACCGCCCGCGCGGGTCACTTCGCCCACGCATTCGACCAATTCGCCCTCGCGTGCCGCGTCGAGGAATTCGCAGGAGAATGCCACCGTCACGCCCGGGCCTTCCAATTCGGCCGAGGCGATCGCGAACAGGCAGTAATCCGCAAAGGCCATGAAGCAGCCGCCATGGACGTTGCGCATGCCGTTGAGATGCTTTTTCTCCACCCGGAACGCGCACTGCACGCGGCCGTTCTCATCCATCCGGTGCCAGAACGGGCCGATATGGCTCTCGAAGCTGTCCCGGATCCAGGTGCGCCAGCCCTTGAATTCGCCGTCGGTCGCGACATGCAGGTCGGGGCGGCGGAGGAATGCAGTCTTGGAGAGGTCGTTCACGCTGGCAGGCTTTCAAAATTGAGTTCCGGTCCTTAAATCCGATCCTGTCCGTTTCTGCAAATCGTCAGCCCGCGGCCCGCCGCCGCAAAGCTCTGGACAGGGCGGAAAAGCGCCATAAAAGGCCTTTGCCCGCACCGCCGAT
The DNA here is from genome assembly GCF_059512365.1 of Bradyrhizobium sp. Ses1. NCBI lineage: Bacteria > Pseudomonadati > Pseudomonadota > Alphaproteobacteria > Hyphomicrobiales > Nitrobacteraceae > Bradyrhizobium > Bradyrhizobium sp. Ses1. The sequence goes on along the minus strand of NZ_JCAMOQ010000023.1, from coordinate 94,564 downwards.
CTACCTAATAAGGGACCCATGAACGAGCCCCAAATCACCCCCGAACTTGTCGCCGCCCACGGGCTCAAGCCTGACGAGTATGAGCGCATCCTGAAATTGATCGGGCGGGTGCCGAGCTTCACCGAGCTCGGGATATTCTCGGCGATGTGGAACGAGCACTGCTCGTACAAGTCCTCGCGCATCCATCTGCGTGGACTGCCCACCAAGGCGCCATGGGTGATCCAGGGGCCGGGCGAGAATGCCGGCGTGATCGACATCGGCGACGGCCAGGCCGTGGTCTTCAAGATGGAGAGCCACAACCACCCGAGCTATATCGAGCCCTATCAGGGCGCGACCACCGGCGTCGGCGGCATTTTACGCGATGTGTTCACGATGGGCGCACGCCCCATCGCCTGCCTCAATGCGCTGAGCTTTGGCGCGCCGGAGCATCCGAAGACGCGCCATCTCGTCTCGGGCGTGGTCGCCGGGGTCGGCGGCTACGGAAATTCCTTCGGCGTGCCGACGGTCGGCGGGCAGGTTCGCTTCCACACCCGCTATGACGGCAACATCCTGGTCAATGCGATGGCGGTCGGTCTCGCCGACGCCGACAAGATCTTCTATGCGGCGGCCTCCGGCGTGAACATGCCGATCGTCTATCTCGGCTCGAAGACCGGCCGCGACGGCATCCATGGCGCCTCGATGGCCTCGGCCGAGTTCGACGACAATTCCGAGGAGAAGCGGCCGACCGTGCAGGTCGGCGATCCCTTCGCGGAGAAGCTGTTGCTCGAGGCCTGCCTCGAGATCATGGAAAAGGGCTGCGTGATCGCGATCCAGGACATGGGCGCGGCGGGGCTCACCTGCTCGGCGGTCGAGATGGGCGCCAAGGGCGATCTCGGCGTCGATCTCGATCTCGACGCGGTGCCGACACGCGAGACCGGCATGAGCGCCTACGAGATGATGCTCTCGGAAAGCCAGGAGCGCATGCTCATGGTCCTCAAGCCCGAGAAGGAGCAGGAAGCCGAGGCGATCTTCCGCAAATGGGGCCTCGATTTCGCGGTGGTCGGCTACACCACGCCGACCAAGCGGTTCGTTGTCAAGCATGGCGGCGACGTCATGGCGGATCTGCCGATCAAGGAGCTTGGCGACGAGGCGCCGGTCTACGACCGCCCGCACACGGCTTCCGCCGCGCAGCCCGTGATCCATGCGCGCGACGTCGAGGCGCCGCTTGGCATTCCGCAGGCGCTGGAGAAGCTGATCGGCACGCCCGAGCTGTGCTCGAAGCGCTGGGTGTGGGAGCAATACGATCACGTCATCCTGGGCAACACCGTGCAGCGCCCCGGCGGCGATGCGGCTGTTGTCCGCGTGCAGGATGGGCCGAAGGGGCTTGCGATGACGGTCGACGTGACGCCGCGCTATTGCGAGGCCGATCCTTATCAGGGCGGCAAGCAGGCAGTGGCGGAAGCCTGGCGCAACATCACCGCGGTGGGCGGCAAGCCGCTCGCGATCACCGACAATCTCAATTTCGGCAATCCTGAGCGGCCCGAGATCATGGGCCAGTTCGTCGGCTGCCTGCAGGGCATTTCCGAAGCTTGCCGCGCGCTGGACTTCCCGGTCGTTTCCGGCAACGTCTCGCTCTACAACGAGACCAACGGCCGCGCCATTCTGCCGACGCCCTCGATCGGTGGTGTCGGCGTGCTCGACGATTTCGCCAAGTCCGCGACGCTCGCGTTCAAGGCGGAAGGCGAGGCGATCCTCTTGATCGGCGAGACCCATGGCTGGCTCGGCCAGTCCGTCTATCTGCGCGACATCTGCGGCCGCGAGGAGGGCGCACCGCCGCCGATCGATCTCGCCGCCGAGAAGCGTAACGGCGATGTCGTGCGCGGGATGATCCACGGTGGTACCGCGACCGCGGTGCATGACATCTCCGACGGCGGGCTGTTGATCGCGCTCGCCGAGATGGCGATCGCAAGCGGCATCGGCGCGCGGTTGTTGGCAGCACCGACGGCGCTGGTGCCGCACGCCTACTGGTTCGGCGAAGATCAGGCGCGCTATATCGTTACCGTACCGGAGGCTGACGCCGGCCGTGTGCTTGCGAAGATGCGGGGTTGCGGCATGCCGTGCGCGCGCATCGGCACCACCGGCGGCGACGCGATCTCAATCGTAGGCGAAACGCCGGTGGCGATCACGACGCTGAACGAAGCGTTCGAGCGCTGGTTGCCGGCCTATATGAGCGGCAAGGCGGCGTAGGGGCGCCGCGTTCTATCCGCTGTCATTGCGAGCGGAGCGAAGCAATCCATGTCGCCACTTGTGGAGCTATGGATTGCTTCGTTGCTGTCGCTCCTCGCAATGACGGCGGAGAGGGCGGCGTCACAACACGTGCTTCGCGCCTGGAATCTTCCGCAAGCCCGCCGTCGCCGCCCAGCTCAGCAGCACCGTCAGCGCAAACGCGATGGCCGCCTTCACGATCGCCGGCCAATTGAAATCAAACATCCAATATTGCAGCCAGAGCACGATCGGATAGTGCACCAGGAACATGCCATAGGCATCAGGCTGCATCGGATCGAGGATGCTCCGGCCGGATTGTTTGAATCGCAGGAAATAGGCCAGGATCACGAACATGATGGCGACGCTGAAGGAAGCGAAGAAGAGACCGTAGGTCGCCTCATACCAGTCCGGCAGACGTACCGGATTGCCCAGGATTTCGCGCTTGATGTAAATCAGCACCCACATCAGGCAATACGGAACCAGCGCCACGACCGCCCAGCCCCAGCTACTCTTCGCAAGCCGGCCGTCTGCAGCCAGCAGACCGCGATCCAAATACATGGCGCCTATGCCTGCACCGAAAAAGAAGTAGGTCGCATAGAGCAGCACGCGGCCGTGCTGGACCGAGAACGGTCCGAACTCGAACCAGCTCCCTGCCCCAAAGTGAACGCGCCCCGGAATGTAGAGCACGGCAGTGACCGCGAGCATGACCACGAAGAACAGGGTGGGCCGTTCGCGCCCCTGCAGCGACAGGCGATTGATCGGATCGATGATTTTGGGTGACAGCAGATACGCCGCGCTCGCAACGAGGTCGAAGGCGAGCAAGATCCAGAGAAACCAGATCGGGCCGCTCGGCCACGGCCCGACGGTGATTGTTTTCCACCAGAACTCGGAGAAGCTCAGATCCGGAGTTTGACGCAGCGCAAAGGAGTAGTAGGCCAGCGGAATGAGCGTGAACGCGCAGATCACGAAGGGCAGGCCAAGTCGAACCAGGCGATCGAGCAAGTATTGCACCGGCCCCTTCCGAGACAGGCCCGGCCACACGAACAGTCCCGACAGGAAGAAGAACATCGCCATGAAGAAGCTGTCGGTGGCGAGCACGATCATGTCGAAAACGATCGAGTACTTGGGATCGGTGTGTCCGAAATACGTATAGGGAATCACCGAGTGATGCAGCAGCACGACCAGCGTCAGGAACGTGCGGGTACGATCGAGCGCGGCGTTGCGCGCTTTTGCTTTCGGTGCAGCGTGAGCTTCCGCGGTCGCCATGGTGTGGGAGATCGAGCTCATATGCGCCCCCCTCTCAGAGGTGATCGGTGGTGATGTTGCAATCCGGAACCGGATTGGGCAAGGCCCAATCGCTGCAATCCGGAAACGTCGATGTGATTGCACGGTCGCCGAAACAACGGAACGAGGCGATTCACGGCACGTTGGTGCGGCCGCATGCAACGCGGAGAGTTATCATGCGACACAAATTGCATCTATCGGTCGTCATCGCGATGTCATTGATGACGGTGTCATCGGCCGCCTTCGCGCAAGCTCCAGGCGGCGGCGGCACCGGGGCAGCGCAGCAGGCCGGTGGCAGCACGCCTCCACCGGCGGCCACACCTACCAACCCGGGATCGGCCGGCATCTCGGCGGCGCCCGGCGGGCAGTCGAGCTCCACCACCGGAATGGGCACCGGCGGAACGTCCACCACGAATCCATCCCTGCACCAGCCAGGCACGCGCAGCACATCGCCAGGTGCAGCCGGGACCGGTCTGCCGCCGAACGGCATCCCGGAAGACGATGCCATTCCGTCCGGTTCTTCCGGGTCCATCGAACGGTAGAGGAAGCTTGCAGGGTCAAGCGGGGCGGCGATCAATTCGCCGCCTCACTGCTTTGGAACTCGCGCTATCGCCCGAGGTTACCCCCGCGAAATAGCTGGAGAAGAGGGCGATGACGTTACTGAAATGGGCGCTGATTTTTCTTGTGGTGTCGATTATAGCCGGCTTGCTCGGCTTCACTGGCATATCGGCAGCCTCCGCCGATATCGCGCGGGTATTGTTCTATATTTTTGTCGTGATCTTCCTGGTGCTCCTGATACTCGGGCTCACGATATTCAGGGCGTAGTATTGAGCAGCGTCGTCGTCATGCCCCGGGGCTCGCCTGGGCATCCACGTCCTCTTGCCGGGGAAGCGGCAGCGTGGTGGATGGCCGGGTCAGGCCCGGCCATGACGAGACCTTGTCTTCCGCGCTTACGCCACTTCCTCGATCGTGACCTTGTCCGGATAGAACGCCAGGTGACCGGCGATTTCCTTCATCGCCGGGAAGGGCGTCTCATAGGTCCAGATCGAATTCTCCAGCGTCTTGCCGTTGGCATTGATGCTGAAATAGTTCGCATCGCCCTTGTAGGGGCAATGTGTGGTCCGCTCGGTCCGGGAGAGCAGGGCCATGTTGGCGTCTTCCCGCGGGATGTATTGCACGGCAGGATAGCTGGCTTCCTTCAGGGTCAGCGCATGGGTGGAGTCGGCGATGACGACGTCCCCCGCCCGGACGCGGATGCGCTTGGGATTGGAGGCAATCGTGATCGGATGGTCGGGACCTGGGAGTTTCATGATTCTGCGCCTTTTTTGGTCAGTTCGTTGTGACCGAATGATGCAGCTAAAACGATTGGAAGCGGTATATAGTGGCTGATAGGATGAGCTAGAAGAGCGCAATCGCTAGGTTTTGCTCCGTGTGGCCGGCCATGCCGGCCGCGATTTGAACGTCGAAATGGAGGTGTACTGGGATGCCGATGGACGCCCGCGATATCGAATCCATGATCAAGGCAGCCATTCCCGATGCCGTGGTGACGATCCGCGACCTGGCCGGAGACGGCGACCATTACGCGGCAACGGTGATCTCGGAATCTTTCCGCGGCAAGTCCCGTGTCCAGCAGCACCAGATCGTCTACCAGTCTCTCAAGGGACAGATGGGCGGCATACTGCACGCATTGGCGCTGCAGACCGGGGTGCCTGGCGGGCCCGAGGCCTGATCATCTCGTTAGATCATGATCCGATTGGACGGAATCGGATCATGACCTCATCTCTTTGTTTGAGCATGCTGTAGGGGGCACCGATGGCTGCGGAGAACCGACGCGGCGCGATGTTTCGCGTCGTCGTGCCACATCAGCACAGCCGCGTCACCTATGTCGAACTGTTCTTCGATCTGGTGTTCGTGTTCGCGGTCACGCAGATCTCGCACACGCTGCTGCATCATTTCACGCCGATCGGCGCGGTCCAGGTCACGCTGCTGTTCCTCGCGGTCTGGTGGGTCTGGGTCTTCACGGCCTGGGTAACCAACTGGCTCAATCCGGAACTGACGCCGGTCCGCATCCTCTTGTTCCTGATGATGCTCGGCGGCCTCGTGCTGTCGACCACGATTCCGACGGCCTTTGAAGGCCGCGGCTGTGGTTCGCCATCGCCTATGTGGTGATGCAGGTCGGTCGTACCGCATTCTGGTTCCTCTCGACCCCGCACCACTGGACGGCGGTGCGCCACAATGCCATCCGCATCCTGGCCTGGCTCTCCACGTCCGCGGTGTTCTGGATCCTCGGCGGCCTTGCCGAGGGTGAGTCGAGGCTATGGCTGTGGATCATCGCGGTCGTGATCGAATATGTCTCGCCGGCAGCGCGGTTCTGGATCCCGGGGTTGGGGCCGTCCTCGCTTGAGGCTTGGGCGGTCGAAGGCGGCCATATGGCCGAGCGCTGCGCCCTTTTCATCATCATCGCGCTCGGCGAGGCTGTTGTCGTCAACGGAGCGACCTTTGCCGAACTGAGCTGGACCACCGAGATCGTGCTGGCCTTCGTGTCCTCCCTGGTCGCCAGCATCGCGATGTGGTGGATCTATTTCCACAAGGGCGCCGAGGCCGGCTCAGAACTGATCTCGACATCGGCCGAATCAGGGAAACTGGCGCGCCTTGCCTACACCTATCTGCACATGCCGATCGTCGCCGGCATCATCCTGACGGCGGTGTCGGACGAGTTGGTGCTGAAGCATCCCAGCGGTCATTCCGATCTCAAGACAATCTTGAGCACGATCGGCGGCCCGCTTCTGTTCCTGGTCGGGACGATCCTGTTCAAGCTCTCGATTCGGGGCTTTCTGCAGCTCTCCCACATCGTCGGCATCCTCGCTCTGCTCGCGGTGGGCTGGTTCGGAAGCGAGCTGTCGCCGCTATGGCTCTCGCTCCTCACGACCGCGATCATGATCGTGGTCGCGGTGTGGGAATCGGTGTCGCTGCGCTCGGCTTCGGAATCTCATTCCGAAGCGACCAGCGCGTGAACCGAGAACATCTTTGCCGCGTCGGTCCAGGACTGCCGCACCGTCCAGCCCGAGCTTCGGGCCAGCTCCGTGAACCGTTCCAGCGAATATTTGTAGCTGTTCTCGGTGTGAATGCTCTCGCCGGGACGGAACGAAAAGGTGTTGCCGAGGACCCGTACGCTCTGCGCCTTGCGGCTGATCAGGTGCATCTCGATCCGGTGGCGGTCGCGGTTGTAGATCGAGCGATGGGAGAAGGCGGAGAGATCGAAATTGCCGCCGAGCTCGCGGTTGATCCGCACCAGCACATTCAGATTGAAGCGCGCCGTGACGCCGGCTGAATCATTATAGGCGTTGTACAGCACGCGCTCGTCTTTCTCGAGGTCGACGCCGATGATCATCTGCGCGCCCGCACCTAAGATTTCACGCGCGGTGCGCAGGAGATCGGTGGCTTCGTGCGGCTCGAAATTGCCGATCGTCGATCCCGGGAAGAAGCCGACTTTCGGCATCCCGGCGATCTCGGCCGGCAGCGTGAACGGGGCGGTGAAGTCGGCCGCGACCGGATAAACGCGCAGGCCGGGAAAGTCCTTGCGCAGGCCTTCCGCCTGCGCATTCAGGAAATCGCCTGATATGTCGACGGGCACGTAGGCGCCGAATTCGCAGTGCTCGAGCAACAGGCGCACCTTGGTGGTCGCACCCGCGCCGAACTCGACCAGCGCGGCGCCCGCAGGGATGATCGCGGCGATCTCGGCCCCGCGATCGCGCAAGATGCCGAGCTCGGTGCGGGTCGGGTAGTATTCCGGCAGCACCGTGATCTGCTCGAACAGCTCCGAGCCGGTCGCGTCATAGAAATATTTGGGCGACAGGTGCTTGGGATGTTGCGCGAGATGTCCGATGACATCTTCGGCAAAGGCTGCGGTCTGTTCGTCGAAGGCATAGGCCTTGGCTAAAGCGCGGGCATGCACATTCATGATACTCTCCTGAACGCGCCTTCCCGCGCGCTATGATTTTTGGTTGTTTTTGCGCATGATCGTTTCGGAAAACCGGCATCCGCCTTTCCGGATCATGCTTAAGAACCGATCAGGCGTAATCTGCGAGCCGTAATCCCGTGAATTGCCAGCGGTGGTGCGGATAAAAGAAGTTGCGGTAGGTGATACGGCTGTGACCGCTCGGAGTTGCAAGCGAAGAGCCGCGCAGCACCAATTGATTGACCATGAACTTGCCGTTGTACTCGCCGAGCGCGCCCTCGATCGCCCGATAGCCGGGATAGGGTGAATAGGAGGAGCGGGTCCACTGCCAGACGATGCCGAAGGCGTCGTTGAGCTGCCCGGCGCGCGCGGCGACCTCCCATTCCATCTCGGTCGGCAGGTGCTTGCCGGCCCAGCGGGCGAAAGCGTCGGCCTCGTAATAACTGACGTGGGAGACCGGAGCTGCCGGATCGATCGGCTGCAGTCCGCCCAAGGTCATGATCTGCCATTGGCCGTCGACGTTGCGCCAGTGGCCGGGCGCGTCCCAGCCTTCCTTTTCGACGGTCGCAAAACCGTCCATCAGCCACAGCGTCGCTGTCGAATAGCCGCCGTCCTTGATGAAGGCGAGCCACTCCGCGTTGGTCACGAGATTCCGCGCCAATTTGACCGGGCCGACCAGGGCGCGATGCGCCGGCTTTTCATTGTCGAAATGAAAGCTGTCGCCCGCATGCCCGATGGTGTGGATGCCCTCGTTCAGCGTCACCCATTCCTCGCCGCTGCGGTTAGAGGCCGGGAAGCGCCAGGCCGGATCGTATGCCGGTGGGATCGGGTTCTGCGCGAAGGCATGCAGGATGTCGGTCCACATCAGTTCCTGATGCTGCTGTTCGTGATTGAGTCCGACCTCGACCAACGGGACCAGCTTGGCCAGCTTCTCCTCACCCGCAGCCTTGAAGAATTTCACCACGGCATCGTCGACATAGCGGCGATAGGCGGTGACTTCATCGGCACTTGGCCGGGTCAGATGACCGCGCTGGGCGCGGGCATGGCGAGGGCCGGCGCTGACATAATAGGAATTGAAGAGATAGGCGTAATCGGGATGGAAAGGCTTGTAGCCGTGCTGGTGCTCGCCGAGCAGAAACTGCTCGAAGAACCAGGTGGTATGGGCGCGGTGCCACTTTGCCGGGCTCGCGTCCGGCATGGACTGGATCAGTTGGTCCTCCGCGGACAGGGGAGCGGCCCGGCGTTCGGTTTCATCCCGCACCGCGAGAAACGCCTCCACCAGACCCCGGGACAGGGGACCGGAATCAGAAGCGCGTGATGGGGAAGGGGTGGCAAGGGTGGCGGCAGCGGATGCTGGTTTCGTCACGGGTGTCTCCGAATGCTGGAGAGAACGTTGCTCTGCCAAACTGGTTCCCTACGGACAGTCCGTCCTAGATAGGGGCTCCCGTTCGGGAAAAAAGCCTCCCGGGGCCATGATATTAGTGTCGTCAGACTATGGACCCGGAGCCCGGCCGCCGCCCGAAAAGGGCCTCATGCATGCCAGCCCACCGCCATTTTGCTTTGGATGCACAACGGTTTGGGCTACATATATAGCTAGTCGCGGGGTAAGCGGGTCGAGCCGGCCCACCAGCAATGCCGCAAGGGGCGGAGCCCCAAAGGGAAACGAAAATGAGCATCGAACAATTCATCGACAACGAAGTGAAGTCGAACGACGTCGTGCTGTTCATGAAGGGCACGCCGCAATTTCCGCAGTGCGGTTTCTCCGGCCAGGTGGTGCAGATCCTCGACCACATCGGCGTGGGCTATAAGGGCTTGAACGTGCTGGAGTCCGCCGAGCTGCGCGACGGCATCAAGGTCTATTCGAACTGGCCGACCATTCCCCAGCTCTACGTGAAGGGCGAGTTCGTCGGCGGCTGCGACATCATCCGCGAGATGTTCCAGGCCGGCGAGCTGCAGCAGCTTTTCGCCGACAAGGGCGTTCCGGTCGGCGCCGCCGCCTGAGCCTGATGGCGCGCCAATTCGGCAACGCGTGCCTCGAAGTCATCGTTGCCGACATTACAACGTTACGCGTTGACGCCATCGTCAACGCGGCCAATTCGTCCCTCCTGGGTGGAGGCGGTGTCGATGGAGCGATCCATCGCGCCGCCGGACCCGAATTGCTCGCCGAGTGCCGCTCCTTGCGCGGCTGTGCGACCGGCGACGCCAAGATCACACATGGTTATCGGCTTCCCGCCCGGCATGTGATCCACGCCGTTGGCCCGGTCTGGCACGGCGGCGGCCAAGGCGAGGATGGATTGCTCGCCTCCTGCTATCGCCGCGCGCTCGAGCTCTGTCAGGCGAACGGGCTTGCCACATTGGCGTTTCCGGCCATTTCGACTGGTGTCTATCGCTTCCCCGCCGACCGCGCCGCCGGGATTTCGGTTGGGGCGGTCGCGGAGGGACTTAGCTATGCGCCGGCGGTCAACCGGGTGATCTTCTGCTGCTTCTCCGAGGCCAGCGCCCGGCTGCATGAGCAAGCTTTGGCCGGTCTTGACGGCCCTTGTGCTGGTTGACGCGCCGCCGCTACACTCCCTGTCGAATTCGGGAGGGGTCCAAATGAATTCGTTTAAATCGCTGCGCCTGCTGGCGACAGGCGCGCTGATGCTTGTTGCATGGCCTGCCGCTGCTGCGGAAGGAACCTTCGATATTCCTGCAGGTGCGCATTTCAACCAGGACAAGCTTGCGAAGATCGGGGCGTTCTTCGACAACGAGGTCGCGACCGGAAAAATCCCGGGCGCGATCGTCCTGATCCAGCAGCATGGCAAGCCGGTCTATCACCAGTCCTTCGGCGTGCAGGACGTGGCGAGCAAGGCGCCGATCACCGACAAGACGATCTTCCGCCTGTTTTCGATGACGAAGGCGATCACCGCCGTCGTCTCGGTGCAGCTCCTTCAAGAGGGCAAGTTCAAGCTGGATGATCCGGTTGCGAAATACATCCCGTCCTTCGCCAATGTGAAAGTCGGCGTCGAGAAGAAGAACGAGGACGGCAGCAAGACGCTCGAACTGGTGCCGCCGGACCGGCCGATGACCGTGCTCGACCTGATGCGCCACACCTCCGGCATCACTTATGGCTTCTATGGCGATAGCCTGGTGCGCAAGGCCTATGCATCCTCCAATCTCTATGCCGGCGATTTCGATCTTGCCGAATTCGCCGAGCGGATCGCCAAGCTGCCGCTGCACAATCAGCCGGGCGCGCTCTGGCAATACGGCCACTCCACCGATGTGCTGGCGCGCATCATGGAGATCGTGTCCGGCAAGCCGCTGCTCGCGATCGAGCGCGAGAAGCTGCTCGATCCGCTCGGCATGAACGACACCCGCTTCCTCGTCACCGATCCGGAGAAGCAGAAGCTGCTGGCGCTCCCGATGCCGAACGACAGCGATTTCCGGGTCGGCCGCATCAACGATCCGACCGTTGTCAAGAAAATGGAGTTTGCCAGCGGCGGCATGGTCTCGACCATGGCGGATTTCTCCCGGTTTGCGCAGATGCTGCTCAACGGTGGCACATACGATGGCCGGACCTATCTGACCCCCGAGGCCTTCAAGCTGCTGACGACCGATCAGGTCGGTCCCGGCTCGGGAGTGGGGCGGGATTACTTCTATTTTCCCGGCGATGGCTTTGGCTTCGGGCTCGGGCTCGCGGTTCGGACCGATCCTGGCAACGCAAAGCCACCACCACCGGGCTCGCTGGGCGAACTGAAATGGGACGGCGCCAGCGGTTGCTACTTCGTGATCGACCGCAAGCAGGATATGTTGTTCGTGCTCCTGGAGCAGACGCCGACCGAGCGGCAACGTATCCAGCGGACGCTGAAGCAGCTCGTCTATGAAGCGATGGAGAACTGAAGCTTTTTCGCGCCGCCTCGCTCCTCGCAATGACGCGGGATCATCTGTCTACGCTCCACGCACGATTTCCCGCACCAAGCTGACCGTTTCTTCGATCATGCCGGCCGTCACGTCGAGATGTGTGCAGGCCCTGATGCGACCGTCCATCATCGCGAGCAGGACGCCGCGTCTGCCTAGTTCGGCGACCATGTTGTCGCCGGAGACGCCCGCACCATCGGGCTTGAAGAAGACGAGATTGGTTTCCGGCTGTTGCACCTCGATGCCCGCGATCTGCGACAGCCCGCGCGCCAGCGCCCTGGCATTGGCGTGATCGTTGGCGAGGCGGTCGAAGTGATGGTCGAGCGCATAGGTGCAGGCGGCGGCGCAGATGCCGGCCTGGCGCATGGAGCCGCCGAGGCGCTGCTTCCATCGCCACACCTCGTCGATGAAATCGCTGCTGCCCGCGATGACCCCGCCGATCGGCGCGCCCAGTCCTTTCGAGAAATCGATCCAGGCGGAATCCCAACCTGCGGCCATGTCGCGTGCGGAGATGCCGGTAGCAACGCAGGCGTTGAGCAGGCGGGCGCCGTCCATATGGGTGGCGAGCCCGTGGGCCTTTGCGATACTGACGATCTCGTCGAGATCGGCCTTCTTCCAGATCGTGCCGCCGCCGATATTGGCGGTCTGTTCGACGCTGACCAGCACCTGCGGCGGCTGGTAGCGCGAGCGCGGATGCAGTGCCGCGCGGAACGTCTCCGGCGCGAACTGGCCGTCGTCGCCGGGCAGAGGTGTGATCTGGAAGCCGCCGAGCGCGGCATGCGCGCCGCCTTCACGGGCGATGATATGGGCGGTAGCATGCGCCAGGATTTCATCGCCGGGCCGGCAGTAAGCGAGCGTTGCGGCGACGTTGCACATCGTGCCCGAGGGCATGAACACCGCGGCCTCCTTGCCGAGCAGGTCGGCAACGCGCTCGCAGAGCAGATTCACGCTCGGATCGTCGCCGATCTGCTCATCGCCGACCTCAGCCCGCGCCATCGCCTCGCGCATCGCCGGCGTGGGACGTGTTTGGGTGTCGGATAAAAGATTGATGCGAACGGGCGGAGCCTTGGGATCGCGCGGGGCAGGGGTGTAGGACATGGCTTTTCTCTTCACTGGCCGCGTCATGGCCGGGCTTGTCCCGGCCATCCACGTTCTTCGTTCCGCGATGACCATAAGGTCGTGGATGCCCGGGACAAGCCCGGCATGACGGAACAACGACGCGTCACAAACAAAAAGGCCCCGGGATCCCGGGGCCTTCCATACCTCGAACTTTCCGTCCGATCAGCGCGAATAGAATTCGACGATCAGATGCGGCTCCATCTGCACCGGGAACGGCACGTCGGACAGGCCGGGAATGCGGATGAACTTCGCGGTCATCTTGCCGTGATCAACCTCGATGAAGTCGGGCACGTCGCGCTCGGGAAGCTGCGAGGCTTCCAGCACGGTCACGAGCTGCTTGGAGGCTTCCTTGACCTCGATCACGTCGCCGAGCTTGAGGCGGTAGCTGCCGATGTTGACGCGGCGGCCGTTGACCTTGACGTGGCCGTGGTTGATGAACTGGCGGGCGGCGAACATCGTGGGCACGAACTTGGCGCGGTACACGACGGTGTCGAGACGGCGCTCGAGCAGGCCGATCAGGTTCTCACCGGTGTCGCCCTTCAGGCGGCCGGCTTCGACGTAGATGCCATGGAACTGGCGCTCGGAAATATTGGCGTAATAACCTTTAAGCTTCTGCTTGGCGCGGAGCTGCACGCCGAAGTCGGAGAGCTTGCCCTTGCGGCGCTGGCCGTGCTGGCCGGGGCCGTATTCGCGGCGGTTCACAGGGCTCTTCGGGCGGCCCCAGATATTCTGGCCCATGCGGCGATCGATCTTGTATTTCGCCTCACTGCGCTTTGTCATCGCGGTCCTCTTCAGGTCAAAGTTGGGTTTGAGGAGACGCGCCCTCCTGTGCAGCCTGCCATGTGGCCGGTGCCGACAGGTCCGCCTCGAAAGCTCGAGGACGAACCACGGGTCGCGAAACGCTTCGCGGGCCGAAACCGGCCCGCGAGCAGGGGGCTTTTAGGGGAAAGATGGCCGTCCTGTCAACGAAAGAGGTGGCTTTTTAGTGCTGTCACGTTGCGATTGCCGGGACCGCTCGCTCGGTTTGCTGCCGATTCACCCGCAGTTCCGTTGCTATTTCGGTGTTCAGTACCTGTTCCAGCCGGCACAGCGTCCGGGCGACCAGGGCGGCGTCAGTAATCCGATGGTCCCAGCGCAGCACCACGCTGATCGTGCCGTCCTCCTCCACCCCATAGCTGAGGATGAACGGCCCCGGTGTGACGGCGTGCAGTTCCCCGGGTCCGATGGCCGCCACCGACGTCACGGAAAAACTGCCGAAGTAATTGGCGCGCTGGCGTCCGGAATTCAGCCCGATCCACCAGAGCAGGCGGCGCAGCGGCAGCGGCAGCCCGGTCGCCCTCAGCGCCTTCCTGAACGCCGCCACGTCCTCGACCGGTGCCTCCTTGGCGTGGTGGATCAGGGCGTCGATCTCGGCGAGCGGCTTGATTTCGGGCGTGCCGATCTTTTGCGGCAGTACGCAGTCCTCGCCGTCCACGACGCGGGCGATCGCGACGGTGGCGGCGCTGCGTGGCAGCTCGTAGAAGCCGGGCCACGGCCATTTGACGTAGAGCGTCCGCAAGGCCGGCTCGTCCTTCGCAACCAGGGCAAAGGCCTTCACGAAGATCGCCGCCCAGCCGGGCGGACAGGCCGCCTCCGCGCGAGCTTCCACCAGGTCCCGGACGTTGAGGATGCGCGTGAGCGACACGAAGGGGATGTCGAGCGATGCCCGCATCAAGTCGGCAATGAAACAGCGCGGGATAGAGATTTTTCGGGCCGTTCCGCGCATAACTCCGCCGGAGATTCCAGATTCAATAAAAGGCTGGCGAGCCGGACTATGCGCTCGCCAGCCCTGAACCGAGCATGAACCAACGGCCGGTTTCTGCGCCGGGATGGGTGTGGCGTCCCGCCGCACCGCCAGCGATCACGGCGAGCGTGGCAGCCGTGCTCGCGTCGGGAGAAGCAGCCCTAGCGCCTGATTCCTGCAAAGCTGGCGGCAATGCCGCGCTGGAGCAGAGACCAGTCGAAGCCGAGCGCGAGGGCCACATAGCCGCGCTCGATCATTGCGTTGGCCTGCTCGGCAGACCGCGCCACCCCGCCGATCGGCACGCCGCTCTTCAGGATGCCTTCCTCGGCGCGCTGCATCAGCGCCACCACTTCGGGATCATCCACGAGGCCACGCTTGTTGATGGAGGTGGCGAGGTCGCCGGGACCGATCACCGCGATGTCGATGCCGGGCGTAGCCATGATCTCGTCGATCCGCTCGACCGCCTCGACATGCTCGATCGTGATCATGCAGATCATGTCGTCATCGACAGTGGCCATGTAGTCCGCCATCGAGACGCCCCAGCGGAACGGCGCGTGGAACGGTCCCCAGAGCCGATCGCCCTTCGGCGGATAACGCATGCTGCGCGCCGCCTTCTCGGCCTCGGCGCGGCTGCAGATCATCGGGAAATTGATGCCGAGCGCGCCGATGTCCATCGGCGCTTTGGCCAGCCATGGCTCGTTCGCGGCAATGCGCGCCATCGGCACGCATGCTGTGCCAGAGGTTGCCACGATCATCGCATGCGCGGTGCCAAGGTCGATCGGACCGTGCTCGAGGTCGACGATGATCCAGTCGAGCGACTGCGCCATGATCTGCACGGTCTGGATGCTGGGGATGGTGGCGATCGCGCCGAAGGTCGGGCGCCGCTCTCGCCATTGCTGTCGCAGCCGGTTGAGGGGAGTTGGCGTAGGTGAGGACAAAGCGGGTCTCCACAGTCTGTGTTGAGGGCGCGCTGGTCGATCGCCGATATCATAAAGACAAAATCTGCACGCATCGAGTGCTCGACCCCTCATCTTGGCGCTATGTCTCGTTGGAGGACGCGACGGATGCCCACCCGAAGAAGCTTAAATTCGAAGGACGCCCAATGATTTTCACCAGACGCTCGCTGCTGGCCACTCTGTCGTGTCTGGCGATCTCGCCCGTGCGAGCGCAGGAGCAGCCGTCCCTGTTTAAAGCCTGTGAGCGCGAGACCGGTGGGCGAATCGGCCTCTATGCCGAGGATGTCGCCACAGGTGCCAAGGTCACTTGGCGAAGCGGCGAGCGCTTCGTCATGTGCAGCACGTTCAAGGCCTCGCTTGCCGCGTGCGTGCTGGCCCGCATCGATCGCGGCGAAGATCAGCTTGAGAACGTGGTGCGATACCGTGCCGCCGATCTTCTCCACCATGCACCGGCGGCAAGGCAGAACCTGGCGAGCGGCGCGATGTCGGTCGCCGATATGTGCAAGGCTGTGGTCGAGCTCAGCGACAACACCTGCGCCAATCTGCTGCTGGCGCGGATTGGCGGTCCCGCCGCGCTCACTGCTTTTTGGCGCGATACGGGCGATACCGTCTCGCGCCTCGATCACTATGAACTCGAGCTCAATCGCTCTCCGCCCGGCGATCCGCATGACACGACCACGCCTGCAGCAATGGCCGGCAATCTGCGCCGTTTCGTGCTTGGCGAGGTGCTATCTCCGGCGTCGCGCGAACGCCTCACGGGCTGGATGCTGAACTGCAAGACCGGAAACAACCGCCTTCGCGGTGGTTTGCCGAAGGACTGGAAGATCGGCGACAAGACGGGCAATAACGGCAAGGATGCTGCCGGCGACATCGCGGTGGTTTGGCCGAGGAAAGGTGGACCGGTGCTAATCTCGGCCTATACGCAGGGCGGCTCGCCGACCGCTCAGCAGCTCGAAGCCGTTTTCGCGGCGATCGGCCAAATGAGCGGCCGGCGCTTTGGCTAGCCAAACGGGTATGCGGCCTCAGGCCGGGACCCGGCCGCCGAAAAACGGCATCAACGCCCGGCTCAGCGTGTGCGGGCGGTTGGACGTGAACAGCATTTCGGCGCCGGCGTCGTCCCTGCTGTCGCCGGGCGGTCCGAGCAAATCGGAAACCCGTCGCGCGATGGCGGGCGCCGGGTCGATCCAGGCGACCGGCCATGGTGCGAGCTTCACCAGACGATCCAGCAGCAAGGGATAATGCGTGCAGGCGAGCACCACGGTGTCGGTGCGGGTAGCGCCGTCGACAAAGCAGGGCGCCAGTTCAGCGGCGATATCGGTGTCGCTGACTTCCTCACCGCTCAGCGCCGCTTCCGCCAGCGAAGCGAGCTCGCCCGAGCCGACCAGCGTCACCTCGCAGCCCTGCCCGAAATCGTGGATCAGCTTTTTCGTATATTCGCGCTTGACGGTGCCCTTGGTGCCCAGCACGGACACGCGCTTGGTCTTCGAGCTGGCGCAGGCCGGCTTGATCGCTGGAACGGTTCCGACGAACGGCAGGTCGTAGGCGTCCCGCAGGTGTGACATGACGAGCGTCGAGGCGGTATTGCAGGCGATCACGACCAGATCGGGTGTGTGCCGCCGGATCAATTCGCCGACCAGCGGCACCACGCGCGCGATGATGTCTTCCTCGCCATGGTGGCCGTAGGGGAAGAAGGCGTCGTCGGCGACATAGACGTAACGCGCGTCGGGCCGGGCGCGCACGATCTCGCGCAACACCGTCAGCCCGCCAAGGCCGGAATCGAATACCAGGATGGTTGGGGGTGCCGCCACGGTTCAACCTTGTCCCATTTCAGCGTTACGATTCAGTTGATTTGAGGGCACTGCCGGCCCTTGCGGATCGGTCGCGGTGCAGGGTGGAGTTTTTGGAACGATTCAAATCGCCTTGATCTGACCGGAGGGTTATCAGGATGCGCTGCAGCGCGGCAAGGGCCCGGCGGCAACGAACTCGAAGCCGATGGGACCGGGCGCATGATCCGAAACACGACATCGAGCTGGGGCAGCGTTGCGCGCGGATTCCACTGGGCGCTGGCGGCGGCGATTATCGGCATGATCGCTTTCGGCTGGTGGATGAACCATATCCCCGCTCGGCCGGACCGCTTCTTCTATCGCTCGATCCATGCCGATGTCGGCTATGTCGTGCTGCTCCTGACCCTGCTCCGGCTGGTCTGGCGCGGCGTCAACCCGACGCCGGCCTTGCCGGAGGATACCTCGCGCTGGCACCGGATCGCCGCCCGGGTCAGCCATTTGGCGCTCTATGCCGTCACCATCCTGGTGGCGGTGCTGGGCTGGGCGCACTCGGGAGCGCGGACGCCCAACTATTCGGACTGGTTCGGGCTGTTTCACGTGCCCCAGATCACCTCGCCTGATCGCGCCGCGGCGCAGGCCTACGAGAACAGGCACATCTATCTCGCCTATGTGCTGCTGGCGCTGATCGGAATTCACATCGTGGCCGTAGCCTGGCACCACTTCATGCGGCGCGATCGCGTCGCCGCCCGCATGGTCGACGGCGCGCCGGGTTAAGGGCTGTGGCCGGGGTTAGACTTCCCCGAATACGCGCTTGAAGATCGTGTCGACGTGCTTGAGGTGATAGCCGAGGTCGAACTGCTCCTCGATCTCAGCGTCGCTTAGATACTTCCTCACGTCCGGATCTTTCTTCAGCAGCGTCAGGAAATCGCCTTCGCCGCGCCAGACCGGCATGGCGTTGCGCTGCACGAATTTGTAGGCGTCCTCGCGGCTCGCGCCCTTTTGCGTCAGCGCGATCAGCACCCGCTGCGAATGTACGAGACCGCCGAGGCGGTCGAGGTTCTTCTGCATGTTTTGCGGATAGACCAGGAGCTTCTCGACCAGGCCGGCGAGGCGCACCAGCGCGAAGTCGAGCGTCACGGTGGCGTCCGGGCCCATCATGCGCTCGGCGGAGGAATGCGAGATGTCGCGCTCGTGCCAGAGCACGACGTTCTCGAGTGCGGGCACGGCATAGGCGCGCACCATCCGCGACAGGCCGGAGAGGTTCTCCGACAGCACCGGGTTGCGCTTGTGCGGCATCGCCGACGAACCCTTTTGCCCTTCGGAGAAGAACTCTTCGGCTTCCAGCACCTCGGTGCGCTGCAGGTGACGGATTTCGACTGCGAGGCGCTCGATCGAGGCGGCGATCACGGCCAGCGTCGCGAAATACATCGCATGGCGGTCGCGCGGGATCACCTGGGTCGAGATCGGCTCCGGCTCGAGCCCCATGGCCTTGGCGACATGTTCTTCGACGCGTGGGTCGATCTGCGCAAAGGTGCCGACCGCGCCGGAGATCGCGCAGGTCGCGACTTCCTTGCGGGCAGCGACGAGCCGCGCCCGGGCCCGGGAGAATTCCGCATAGGCATAGGCGAGCTTGAGGCCGAAGGTCACCGGCTCGGCGTGAATGCCGTGAGAGCGGCCGATGGTTGGTGTCATCTTGTGCTCGAAGGCGCGCTTCTTCAGCGCGGCCAGGACCTTGTCGATGTCGGCGAGCAGGAGGTCCGCGGCGCGGGTGAGCTGCACGTTGAGGCAGGTGTCGAGCACGTCGGAGGAGGTCATGCCCTGATGCACGAAGCGTGCCTCGGGGCCGACGATTTCAGCCAGATGGGTCAGGAAGGCGATGACGTCGTGCTTGGTCTCCCGCTCGATCTCGTCGATCCGTGCGACGTCGAAGGTCGCGTCCTTGCCCTTGGCCCAGATCGTCTTCGCCGCCTCCTTTGGAATGACGCCGAGTTCCGCCAGCGCATCAGCCGCATGCGCCTCGATCTCGAACCAGATCTTGAAGCGGGTCTGCGGCTCCCAGATCGCGGCCATCTCCGGGCGAGTGTAGCGGGGGATCATCGAAAACTCCGGGAAAGTGTAGGGCGGGATCGCTAAGCGACTCCCAGCCGGTTTGTTTTTACGCCGTGCTTTAGCAGAGCGGGCTCGGAGAGGCCACCCATACGGGCTTGCTGCAGATAGAAAATGGGGCTGCGTCCCAAGGCGGTGGCGCGACTGCCGGGCGCGGCTACAGGCTGGTCAACCCACACTCGACGGCGAGGCGGACGAGCTGCGCGTCGGTCCGCATGCCGGTCTTGGTCTTGATCAGGTAGTGATAGTTCTGAACCGTCTTCATACTGAGATTGAGGTTTACTGCGATCTGCTCTGTGGTCGAGCCGGCAGCCAATTGCCGCAGGATCTCGATCTCCCGTTCCCCCAATTGGTCAAGGACCGATCCTGACGGGGTCAGGCTTTCCATCGCCAGGACATGGGCGACGTCGTCGCTCATTGCATGTTCGCCACGCGCCACCGAACGGATCGCCGCGATCAGCACGGTCGGTTCATTGCTCTTGGTGACATAGCCGCTTGCCCCGGCGCCGAAGGCGGCTTTCACCAGCGCCGCCTCGCTGTGCATGCTGAAGACGAGAACGCGCGCACCAGCGCTGCGCTGGCGGATGTTCCTGATAGCTTCAAGCCCGCTGGCACCCGGCATCGAGATGTCCATGACCACGACATCAGGGGCGTGGCTCTTGTATGCGCGGTAAGCGTCGGCTGCGTTGTCGGCTTCGGCGACCACCCTGAAGTCGCCTTGGTGCTCCAGAACGCGTCGGTAGCCTTGCCGGACCACGGGATGGTCGTCGACAAGCAGGATCGAAATGCCACTGGTCTGCGACGCCGGCATCAGGCAGCAAGCGGGATGGTGGCGGCAACGCTCAGACCGCGCCTTGCGTGCGCGATCGACAGCGAGCCGCCGAGAGCGGTTACGCGCTCGCGTATTCCGGTCAGGCCGAAGCCGGCGGACTGCGCCACCTTGGCGGCATCGCCGCCGCCGTCGTCCTCGACACGGACCAGCAGCGCATTTTCCAGCCCCGTCCGCCGCTCGATCCGGAGCACGATCTCGCGCGCCGCACTGTGGCGCAACGAGTTGGTCAGGCATTCCTGAGCCACACGGTAGGCGGTCGCGGCGACGGCGCCTCGCACGTCGGCGAAATCGCCTTTGAGGTCGAGCTGGATCATCGGCTGCATCGCGTTCTGCGATCGCCAACTATCAACCAGGTTGATGAGGCTCGCCTCCAGCCCGAGTTCCTCGGCGGGCGGGTGGCGCAGGCGGTTCAGGGTGCCGCGCAGGCATGCCATGATGTGCAGCGTGGCCTTCGAGATCATCCGCGCATCCTGCGCGACGTCGCCTCGGTCCTGCTCCTGCGCGCTGGCCGCTTCGATCGTGTTGGCGAAGGCCAGGATCGCTGTGAGGTTTTGCCCGAATTCGTCGTGCAGTTCGCGCGCCAGCGCCCGTCGCTCGTCGCTGCGGATCTCAAGCAGCCGGCGGGTCAGGACGGCCCGTTCTTCCGTGGCCTGCGCGAGGCGATCTCCGAGCTCGCCGACGGCTTGCCCGATCATGGCAAGTTCCATCGATCGGAAGCGCGGAAGCGACGTTCGATAATGGCCATTCGCCATGCGCTGCAGTGCGGTAACGATCAACTGCGCCGGGGCCAGCGCATGCGCAATCGCGAGCGAGGCAAGCAGGGCGATAGCCACAGCCATCAGCAGCGCGACGTGGACGTTATCGAGGATGTGCTGCCAGGCGAGGGATATCGCGGCGTCGGGATCGGCGACGGCCGTAACTGTGCCCGCAGTGGTCGAGCGCGCACTGATCGGCCGGGCGACCGCGGCGTGGTCGCCAAGGAATGTCTCTACGGCAGCTGCGAACCAATGCGGTGGAGATGCGCCGATCCCTTTGCTCTGGCCGCACAGCGGATTCTCGAACTCGCCCTTCGGCTCAAACTGGACGCAGACTCCAGGCGAAATCAGGCTCATCGTCTGGGTGGTGCGCCATTCCGGTACCGGCAAAAGGTGTTCGCGTGTCCTGTTGCCGCGCAACAGCAATTCGCGCCAGTAGAGCGCTTCCAGCGCTTGCGAGACCCGTTCGGCGGATGCAGCCGTGGCGCGGTCGACACTGTGGTAGGCGTCGATCGTTGCCCAAACGGTTGCGCCTCCCAGACACAAGATGACGATGACGAGCAGACGGGCGACGAGCTGGAGCACGAGGCGCATGCGATCACTCCGCGGCTTTCTAAGCGTTTTCCAGCGAAGTGGGCACCGGTTCGCGTCAAGAAAACGCGTCAAAACAACAATCCAGAGCGTAACAGCATCGCGATTTCACGCCAATTGCAAGATGGCAGGTGAGGCGAAGCTCGGGAAATTTTCCCAACGAAGCGCGGGCATATGTCTTTGGACGCAACCTGTCGCCTCGGATTAACAAAAGCCGGGGAGCGTTTGCGGGCAGTCTCTCTTGGCCGCCCTCAGGGAGCAAAGCTGCATGAGTGCCACCGTTGGCGCCGAGCCTGTCTTGCCCGGCAAGGACAATTCAGAGCGAAGCGTCCTGTTGTTATGGATGATCTTCACGGGGCTTTCGATCTTCGCCGCCATGCTGCTGTGGCGATACGGGTTGCTCCATCTCATGGTGACCTCGGACCGCACCTATATTTCAAGCCTGATCGCCGTTCTCTACGTCATCACCTGCTTTCATTGCTTCTGGCGGACGCGAGCGATTGCGCGCGAAGGCGAAGCGGCCAGACGCTGCCGGGCGATCCTGTCCACTCCCGGCGCCGCGAGGAAGCTCGACGAGAATGCGCGCGCTCTGCCTGGCGGGCTCGTCAGCGATCACATCCGCAACCTGGTGAAGAAGGCCGCGGCGCAGGCGAGCGGCCGCATCGATCAGACGCTGCTGCTCAGGTCGCTGGCGGACCGGTTGCGCGGCTCCAACGCCTTCGGTGCGTTCGTTTCCGATACGCTGATGAAGCTTGGACTGCTCGGAACCATCATCGGCTTCATCATCATGCTGGCGCCGATCGCAACCCTCGACGCGGCCGACAAGGTCGCGATGCGATCGTCGATGGGCCTGATGAGCGATGGCATGGCGGTGGCCATGTACACGACGCTGGCCGGCCTGATTGGATCGATCCTCGTCAGGATTCAATACTACATGCTCGATGCCGCCACCCAGCGGGTGTTCTCCGATGCCGTCATGTTGACCGAGACGCACGTCACCCCGGCCTTGGAACACCATCATGATGGATGAGTTCGGCCTTTATCCACGGGAAGAACAGTTCGATCCGCTCGGCGTGATGCTGTTCAAGGCGCTGCAGGTCGTCGCCTTCCTGTTTTTCCTCGCGTTGCTTGCGGTTTCACCGGAGTCGAAGGAGGGGAAGATCGACTCCAAGGCCGAATTCATCATCACGATGGACTGGCCCGACAATCATCCCGATGATTTCGATCTGTTCGTGCAGGATCCCGCAGGCAACATCGCCTGGTATCGCCGCCGCGAAGCCGGCTTCCTCACGCTCGACCGCGATGACCGCGGCGGTGCCAACGATTTCATCATCGTCAACGGCAAGAAGATTCCGTCGCCGATCCGAGAAGAGATCGTCACCGTGCGCGGCATTATCCCCGGCGAATTCACCGTGAATGTTTCGCATTTCCAGGCGACGACCGGGCAGCCGGTTCCGGTCAGCGTGAAGGTGCAGAAGCTCAATCCGACCGCCCAAGTGATCTTCGACAACAAGTTGACGCTCGATCACACCGGCGACGAGAAAACCGCGCTGCGCTTCTGGGTCGATGCGGAAGGCAAGGTGGTCGACGTGCAGCAGCGGCAGAAATCATTGATGGAGACGTTCCGCAACGTGCGCGCAAACGGCGCGGACCTCGATCCGAAGACAGGCGTCAGGATGTCTCGCCCGTGAACAACCTCCAGTCAGTCATCCTCACGCTCTCGGTCAGCTACGCTCTGATCAGCGCGCTGTTGCTCGTCATCCTGGTCTATGCACGCTTGCCTTGGTCGGCCAAGGCGGTCGCTGTGGTCGTGACCAGTGCGTTCTACATTGCGAGCTTCATGGGCGTCCGCGGCCTCTTGGGCTGGGCCAGCGTCGACAGGCTGCCGGCCTCGTTCAAGCTGCTGCAGGCGCGCATTGTGGAGCCGCACTCGCTGGAGGGCGACCCGGGCTCGATCTATCTCTGGGTCGAGACCCTCGACGAAGACAACCGGCCGAGCGGCATCCCCAGGGCCTACCGCATCCCCTACAGCGACTCGCTGGCGCAGAAGACCGATAAGGCCATCACCGAGATTGCCGCCGGTCGTCCCCAGGGCGGCCGCGCCGCCGATTTCGGGACCGGCGAGGGCGGCCTGATCGCAGCGGCCAGGGAATACATTACCCCGAGCGCCGTGATCGAGACGTCGGGGGGCGATCCCTCGACCGGCGGGGCCCTGATGGCGGCCCCAGGACCCGGCGAGGCCGTCTCATTTACCCCGCTGCTGCCACCGCGAATGCCTCCGAAGGACGAGCAATAGGGCGACCATGCATGCGCTGAGCGAGCGGATGGTCCGTCGCACTGACAACAAAATGACCGCGCTCAGGGCAGCGCTGATTGGCGTCCTATTACTCGGTGGAAGCGTGCCGCATGCGCGAAGCGGCCCCTACGATCCGGGAGCGAGTGATATTGAGATCAGGATCGGCCAGACGATGCCCTACAGCGGTCCAGTTTCCGCCTCCTCTATCATTGGCAAGGTGCAAGACGCTTACTTCCGTATGATCAACGATCGGGGCGGCATCAATGGACGCAAGATCAGGCTGATCTCTTATGACGATGCGGCGATGCCTTCGAAGACAGTTGAGCAGGTACGGAGGTTGGTTGAAGGCGACGAGGTGCTGTTCACGTTTCAGACGTTGGGCAACGCTTCCAATATTGCCGTTCAAAAGTATCTCAACGATCGCAAGGTCCCGCAGCTTTTCGTAGCCGGACGCGCAAAGCGGTTCGAGGATCCGACCAATTTTCCCTGGACGATGGGCTTCGCGCCTAACCTGCGGACAGAGATCAGTGTCTATGCGCGGTTCATCCTTGAGAACTATCCTGCAGCGAAAGTTGGCTTGCTCTATCAGAATGATGAGAGCGGGAAGGATTACTTGAGCGGCCTGAAGGAGGCCTTCGGCGCAAGAGCAAGTGAACTCCTCGTCGGTGAAGCCCCTTACGATGTCTCAGACGCGACGGTGGACTCGCAGATCGTGCGACTGAAAGCTGCTGGCGTCGACTTGTTGGTGAACATGGCGGCTCCCAAGTTCGCTGCGCAAACCATCAGAAGAATGGCCGAATTGGGTTGGACTCCTGTTCACCTGCTGGGAGTCGGCTCCTCGTCGATCGACGCCGTACTGGTTCCTGCCGGAATCAACCATGCCAAGGGGGCAATCTCAGCGAGTTCGTTCAAGGAGACGAGCGATCCCACCTGGCAGAACGACGAGGGCCTGAGTCGATGGACCGCATTCATGGACACCTATTTTCCGGGCGGTGACCGCAAAAGCATTTTTACGACCTATGGCTACAGCGCGGCCGAACTGCTGGTGGAGGTATTGAAGCGGTGCGGTGACGATCTTTCGCGCGAAAACGTCATGCGCCAAGCCACCAGCCTGCGCGACGTGACGCTCGACCTGCTGCTGCCTGGGCTCTCCATCAACACCAGCGCGAGCGACTATCGGGTGATCAAGGAGTTCCGGATGATGCGCTTCACCGGAGAGCGATGGGAGCCCTTCGGGCCGTTGGTCAGCGAGTAGGTAAGCGGGGCGGGCTTTCCGGCGGCGCGCCTGACTGTGGGCGGCGGGCGGGAGGTCGAAGGCGCCAAGAGCCGGGCGCCGGTCTATCACAAGCTATTGAATGACAGATATTGAAATCTGTCAGTCAGAGATGCTATATCCACTTCCGGACGCCAGATGGGGCGCCCCGTGGTTTGCGGCCGCGAAATGCCTGATCCGGAAGAGTTGAGTACCGGGTTCGGGTCAAAGAGCCGGCCACGGACTTGCCGGAGACTACGATGATGACGATCGAGATTTTGCATTTGACCGAACAGATCCAGCGCTGGCTCAATCAGCAGGTGGCTCGCCACTTGGCCGCCCAGGCGGAAAAATTGGCCCGCTAACTGGAATTAGGACTGCCTTAACGACCGGCCAGGCCGTTTTGCAATGCGCCTGACCGCCGGAGTGGAAAAGCCCAAGAGCTGGGGATAGGGTAAAGCCATGAACGAAGCAGTCGTCTTGACCCCTGAACGTATCCTGGAGGTCACCGAGGACGTCCTGCGTCGCTATGGGCTCGCCAAGGCGACAGTGGTGGATGTTGCCCGTGCGCTCGATGTGAGCCACGGCAGTGTCTACCGGCACTTTCCGAGCAAGGCTTCGCTGCGCGAAGCCGTGGCAAAACGCTGGCTCGATCGGGCCAAGGTCCCGCTGCAGGAGATCGCAGCGAGTGCCGGCCCAGCGCAGGCCCGGCTCGATCGGTGGCTGCGTACCCTGTTCGCAACCAAGCAGGCCAGGTTCGCCGACGACCCCGAGATGTTCCGCACCTATCTGACGCTGGCGCGCGAGGCTTGTGTTGTGGTCAAGGGCCACAAGGAATGCTTGACCGATCAGATCGCGCATATCCTGTCCGACGGCGTCGAGGAGGGCGTGTTCGAGGTCGATGATCTCAAGGCGACCGCCCGCGCGATTTTCGAGGCGACGAGAAGCCTTCATCACCCGGCCCATGCCGACGAATGGGCCGATCCGGATCTGCAGGAGCGCACTGACGCCTTGCTGGCGCTGCTGTTCCGCGGGCTCGAAGCCTGTCCTAAGCACTAGCTCGTAATTCGCGATCGATCCCCCCGATCCATTTGCGGGCACCGAGTTGCCCGTGTTTGATATCCATCAAGACAGATGTGATTGGGCCCGCCAGGATTGGCTGGGAGGATGATGTGCGTCTCGCGCTGTTTGCGGATATTCACGGCAATCGGCAGGCATTTGACGCCTGCCTTGAGGCTGCGCGTGCGCAAGGCGCAGAGAAATTCGTTCTGCTCGGCGACTTCGTTGGCTATGGGGCCGACCCCGAATGGATCGTCGATACCGTCATGGCGCTGGTCGAGGACGGCGCGATCGCGGTTCGCGGCAACCATGACACCGCCATCGGTATCGACAACGACGCGATGAATGCCGAAGCCCAGGCGGTGGTCGAGTGGACCCGCGGCAAGCTCAGCGCGGCGCAACGGCGTTTCCTTACCGAACTGCCGCTGATGCAGCAGGAGGACGACCGCCTCTACGTCCATTCCGAAGCGTCCAACCCGACCAGGTGGCGCTACGTGCGCGACGCGTCGGACGCTGCGCGCAGCATGATGGCTGCGGAGGCTCCAATCACCTTTTGCGGTCATATCCACCGTCCAGCGCTCTATTCGATGTCGTCGACGGCGAAGATGACCAGCTTTGTCCCGACCACGGGCGTAGCCGTGCAGCTCTTGGCCGGCCGGCGCTGGCTTGCGGTGCTTGGCTCCGTCGGCCAGCCCCGCGACGGCATTCCCGCAGCCGCCTTCGCCATGTTCGACACCGAGAGGCGGGAGGTCACCTATTGTCGTGCCCCCTATGATATCGACTCGGCAGCCGCCCGGATCCGCGACAATGGCCTGCCGGGCTGGCTTGCCGATCGCCTGTTGGTCGGCCGATAGCAAATGGCGAAAATTCTCATGCAGCCGGGCACGGTCATCGATGGCTTCACCGTCGGCGAGTGCGTGCACCGCGGCGGCATGGCGACGCTGTGGAGCGTCACCCATCCCGGCATCAACGTGCCGCTCCTGATGAAGGCGCCGCGAGTCTCGGAAGGCGAGGACCCCGCCGCCATCGTCAGCTTCGAGATGGAGCAGATGATCCTGCCGCGATTGTCCGGGCCGCATGTGCCGGCCTGCTTCGGCACCGGCGATTTCGCGCGCCAGGCGTATGTCGTGCTCGAGCGCATCCCGGGCCGGACCCTCTACAAGCGGCTCGACGATCTGCCGATCGCTTACGAGGAGGCGAGGGCGCTCGGCATCAAGATCGCTGCTGCGCTGTCGGCGCTGCATCGGCAGAACGTCATCCATCACGACATCAAGCCGAGCAGCATCATGTTCCGCGAGAGCGGCGAGGCTGTGCTGATCGATTTCGGCCTGTCGCATCACGAACATCTGCCCGACCTCTTGCAGGAAGAATTTCGTCTGCCTTACGGCACCGCGCCCTATATGGCGCCGGAGCGCCTGCTTGGGGTGCGCGACGATCCGCGCAGCGATTTGTTTTCGCTCGGCGTGCTGCTGTATTTCTTCACCACCGGGGTGCGGCCGTTCGGCGAGAGCGAGACGCTGCGCGGCATGCGCCGGCGGCTGTGGCGCGATCCCTATCCACCGCGCAAGCTCAAACCCGACTATCCGCCCTGGCTGCAGGAGATCGTCCTGCGATGCCTGGAGATCGAGCCCGCCTGGCGCTATCCGACCGCCTCGCAACTCGCCTTCGATCTCAGCAATCCCGACCAGGTCAAGCTGACAGCGCGTGCGGAGCGGCGTGATCGCGATCCATTCGCGACGGTGATGCGCCGCCGCTTCAACCGCGGGGCATGGCAGCCGCAGCCGAAGTCCGATGTCGCGGTACAATTGGCGTCGAGCCCGATCCTGGTGGTTGCGATCGATACGACGGAAACCTCGGGCCCGCTGAACGATGCCTTGCGCGTCACCACGCAGCGGATACTCGGGACCTTGCCGCAGGCCCGTCTCGCATGCGTCAACGTGCTCAAGCTTGGCCTCGTCACCATCGATCGGACGCTGGACGAGAAGGGCAGCAACAAGCATATCGACCGCCTGGTCGCGTTGCGGCACTGGGCGTCCTCGCTGAAGCTCGACGAGAACCGGCTGTCGGTGCATGTGCTGGAGGCGATCGATCCCGCGGCGGCAATCCTGGAATTCGCGCAAGCCAATCAGGTCGATCACATCGTGATCGGCGCGCGGCGGGATTCCATGCTGCGGACGCTGCTCGGCAGCGTCTCGGCGAAGGTGGCGGCGGAGGCGCCTTGCACGGTGACCGTGGTGCGCCCGCCACGCTCGGGCTAGATCGCTTCGCCGCGCGCCAGCGCCGCCGCGTTGCGGATCGCGGAGATGTTGGCCTTGTATGCCTCCATCGTGCCGCCCTTGAACACGGCGGAGCCGGCGACAAACGCATTGGCGCCGGCCGCTGCCAGTTCCCCTGATACATCGGGCGCGACGCCGCCATCGACCTCGATGTCGATCGGCCGGCCGGCGGTCATCGCCCTGACGTCGCTGACCTTGCCGAGCGAGCCGCGGATGAAGGCCTGGCCGCCAAATCCCGGATTGACCGACATCACCAGCACTAAGTCGATGAGGTCGAGCACATGCTCGATCGCGCTGACGGGCGTTGCCGGATTGATCGAGACGCCCGCCTTCTTGCCCAGCGCGCGGATCGCCTGCAGCGAACGATGCAGATGCGGGCCGGCCTCGGCATGTACCGTGATGTGGTCGCAGCCGGCCTTCGCGAACGCCTCGAGATAGGGATCGCAAGGCGAGATCATCAAATGCGCGTCGAAGATCTTCTTGGTGTGCGGGCGCATCGCCTTGATGACATCGGGGCCATAGGAAATGTTCGGCACGAAATGCCCGTCCATGACGTCGAGATGGATCCAGTCGGCGCCGGCCTGGTCGACGGCGCGGACTTCTTCGCCGAGTTTGGAGAAATCCGAGGCCAGGATCGACGGCGCGATCACCAGCGGACGTGGCGTGAAGGGCTGGGACATGGACGCTCTCCAAGGCATCTCTGTAGCGGGCAGGATGGTTCCGCCTAACATGCATGCTGGTGCCGGGCAATGCACAGGAGGGAAATCGCGGGCAGGAAAAAATTGCCGCAGCGGCAGCAATTGCCGGCTGCGGCGAACACGTTTGTTTGCGTGAAACGCCGATTCCAAAGGGCTTTTCGCCATGGCACGGCGCTTGCTCGTAGCCATGCAGGTGTTGGGCCGCCGCTCACGCGGCATTGCCGGAGTTCCCTCTCATGCTGTTCGCCCTTGGCGCTGCGTCGTCGGCCATTGATCTCTTGAAGTCGCTGACGTCGTCGAAGACGTCGCAGGCAAAGCCCACCGGCCTCACCCAGGGCGCCACCAGCGTCTTCGATATCTCCGGTGCCACGACGGCGCCGACAAGCGTAGCTCCGACTTCTGGATCGGCCGGCAGCAGCTCTGCGCCGATTGCCCCGGAGACGATGAGCGCGCTGCTCGATGCGCAGAGCCAGGCTTCGACCGGCACGGCCGCGTCGACCAAAAGCCCCTCGGATGCGCTGAAGGACTTGTTCGGGCAGATCGATGGCAACGGCGACGGCAAGATCACGAAATCCGAATTCGAGAATGCGCTCGGCGCCGGCGGGACCAATCTGGCGAAGGCTGATGATGTTTTCTCCAAGCTCGACAAGGATGGCGACGGCAATGTCACGTTGGACGAGATGTCCTCGGCTTTGAAGGGCGGGTCCGGCCGTCGCTCGCATGCTCATCGTCACTCCGGCGGCGGTGGCGGCGGTGCCGATGCGCTGATGCAGGCGCTTGATGGCACCAGCACTTCGATTGCCAACAGCGATGGATCGGTCACGACCACCACGACCTATGCCGACGGATCGAAAATAACGGCGACCTCTGCTGCGAGCCCGTCTGCCGCGCGGGCTGCCACCTCGTCCTACAATTTCGTCGACCAGTTGGGGCAGCGGCACGCCGTCGACCAACTGGTGCAGCTGCAGGCCAAGCCGATCTCGGCGCAGGCCTGGGCCTCCCTCTCGGTCAATGCGTGACAGATCGCGTTTAAGCCAATTGCTTGAGTTCGCGGTAACGGTAGCGATCACGTATCTCGTGGTTGAAGAACTGGCCCTTTGAGAATGCCTTGCCGAACGCCTCGGCCACATCGGGCGGAACGTCCTCATAGATGTAGCGGCGACCAGTAACGAAGACGACCAACAGCTCGCGTCTTTCGGCGTCGTAGCGGAAGAAGCGAATGACTGTGGATGGCATTGCGGCACCCGAGCTGGAACCCGCAGCCTCAACGCACGTCGCTGAACTAAGTTGCTAGCCAAAGCGATCCTGCCAGCTCGGCAGCGCATCGCGGAAGGGCAGCGCGGTCGCCGCGTATACGCCGCGCGCAATCGCGCGGGCCACAGTGTTGGCGGCGTGCATGCCGAGTTCGGTGAGGCCGAACAAAGGATCGATCGGCTTCTCGCCGGTCGCCGCGGCAAACACCACGTCGCCGTCGAGCGGCGCATGCACCGGATAGATCGCCCGCGCCATGCCGGTCTGCGCGATCATCGCCAGCCGCTTGGCCTGCGTTTTCGTCAGCGTAGCATCGGTGACGACCACGACCAGTGTGGTGTTCTCGCCGGATGTCGCCGCCGGCCCGCCCTTCAGCCGCGCCTTCAGCATATCAGGCGTGAACGAGGCCGGCAGACCGCGTCCGCCGAATTCCCCGTCGACCTCGAAGGGCGCGGCCCAGAACCACGGGCCATCGCCGACCGTGACGGAGCCGACCGCATTGACGACGGCAAGTGCGGCAACCGTCACGCCGTCATCGGTTCGCGCCGACGCCGAACCTAGTCCGCCCTTCAGGTTGGACGTGGTCGCGCCCGTGCCGGCGCCGACGCTGCCGAGCCGGAAATCGCTCCCGGCCGCGGCCGCCGCGGCATAAGCGAGATCGCGATAGGGCGGGAACCGGCCCCACGCCTTGTTGCCGCCGTTCAAGAGATCGAAGCAGATCGCGCCCGGCACGATCGGGATCACGGCGTCGCGGATCCGCAAGCCGCGGCCTTGCTCGGCCAGCCAGGCCTGCACGCCGCCGGCAGCATCGAGGCCGAGGGCCGAGCCGCCGGACAGTGCGATCGCGTCCACCGCATCGACGGTATTGTGCGGCTGCAGCAGCGCGTCGTCGCGCGTGCCCGGGCCACCGCCGCGCACGTCGATCGACGCCACGGCGGGCTTGTCAAAGATGATCGCTGTGACGCCGGAGGCGATCGAAGCGTCGTCGGCATGGCCGACGCGGACGCCTGCGATGTCGGTGAGGAGATTTTTCAAAGCGCGCTTCCTCTTATCGTCTTGTTGATCGATATAGCAACCGAACCGAATGCATCAACTGCCGAGCGCGAGCCGGATCATCTTGGCAAGCTCGGACTTGCGATAGGGCTTCGCCAGCAACAGCACGCCGGAATCGAGCCGCCCGTGATGGACGATCGCGTTCTCAGTATAGCCCGACGTGTACAGTGTCTTGAGCCCAGGCCGCCGCTTCAGCGCCTCGTCGACGAGCTGACGTCCGTTCATGGCGCCCGGCATGATGACGTCGGTGAACAGGAGGTCGATCGGCGCGCCGGTATCGATGATCTTGAGCGCCTCAGCGGCATTCGCCGCCTCGAGCGTGGAGTAGCCGAGGCTTGTGATCTGGGTCACGACATACTTGCGCACCAGCGCGTCGTCCTCGACCACCAGGATGGCTTCGTGTCCGCCCCGGAGATCGGTGGTCTGCTGCGCTTCCGCGATAGTCTGGGCGAGGCCGGTCGCGCGCGGCAGATACATCTTGACCGAGGTGCCATGGCGTTCCTCGCTGTAGATCTTGATGTGCCCGCCCGACTGCTTGACGAAGCCGAACACCATGGAAAGCCCAAGCCCGGTGCCCTTGCCGACTTCCTTGGTGGTGAAGAAGGGATCGAATACTTTTTCCAAGAGATGGGCCGGAATGCCGCCGCCGCTGTCGCTGACGGCGACCATGACGTAATGGCCGACCGCGACCTCGCTGTGCATGCTGGCATAGCCCTCGTCGAGATAGACGTTGCGGCTTTCGAGCGCCAGCTTGCCGCCGCGGGGCATGGCATCGCGTGCATTCAGTGCGAGATTGAGGATTGCCGCGGTGAGCTGGTTCGGATCGACCATTGCCGTCCAGGCGTCGTCGGCCAGCATTGGCGTGATCTCGATATGCTCGCCGAGCGTCGGGCGCAGCAGCTTCGCCGCCTCCAGGATCAGCGCGTTGATATCGACATCGACCGGCTGCAGCGGCTGCTTGCGGGCGAAGGCGAGCAGGTGCCTGGTCAGGTTGGCGCCGCGCTCGGCCGCTTCGTCGATCAGCCGGGCGATGGCGACGAGGTCGGGCCGGTCGGAGACCGCTTCTTCCAGGATGCCGATGGTGCCGGTGATGACGGTCAGGATGTTGTTGAAGTCATGGGCGACGCCGCCGGTGAGCTGGCCTACCGCGTCCATCTTCTGCACCTGCCGGATCTGCGCCTCGGCGGCCTGCTTCTCGGTGAGGTCGCGGCCGATGAAGAAATAGCGCTTGACCGGCTCCGAATAGGTTGCGGACCAGTTGAGTGATACCACTTCGCCGTCCTTGCGGATCAGGCGCGTCTCGAAGTTGCGCTTGCTCTGGCCGCGCCGCGCAGCGCGCATTTCGTTGCGGGTGTTTTCGAGATCATCCGGATGAACGAACTCGACCGCGGAACGTCCGACCATCTCGGCGGGATCGTAGCCCGCAATGGTCCTGGCGCTCGGGCTGACCTGGACGAAATGGCCCTGCTTGTCGGTTATGGAGAGGAAGTCCTGCGATGCTTCGAAGATGTGCTGCCGCTCCTCGAGCTCCCGGCTCAGCGCCTCCCGCGTCCGCCTGCTTTCGGTGATGTCGTGCGCGATCTTGGAGGCGCCGATGATCTCGCCCGTCGCCGACAATAGCGGCGAGACGCTGAGCGAGACGTCGATCGGTTTGCCGCTCTTGTGCAGCCGCTGCGTTTCATATTGCGCCAGCTTTTCGCCGCTGCGGATCCGCTTGAGGATGTCGTTGACCTCGCCGCGATTGTCGGGCGGCACGATGAGGTCGATGTGCTGGCCGACCGCCACGGCTGCCGGATAGCCGAACAGGCGCTCGGCGGCCGGATTCCAGGCGGTAATGGTCCCGTCAAGCGACTTGGTGATGATGGCGTCGTTGGAGGATTCCACGACCGCGCTGAACAGCCGCTCGCGCTCGGCGTGATAGTCGCGTTCGCTGGCGGCCTGGCGACGAACTACGCCCAACAGCCGCGACATCTGCGCCTGCAGCGCGACGTTATCGATCAACAGCACCGCGAGCACGAAGCTGGCGGCGCATAAGGCGTAGATGCGTGCGGCGTAGAAACCGAGATCGAATCTCGCGACGTTGAGCATCGCCGACAGCGCGATGTCGAACAGCCAGGCGCACAGCACGACCATGAGCCAGATGTCGATGACGGAATGCGGCTTCCGGAACCATAGCGCAGCAAGCGCGGCGGCGCAGAAGAACAGCACCGTCGAGACCACGCCGAGCATGACCGGCGTGTAGTGACCGCTGCTCAAAAGGACTGGGAGGTGGTCGTGCTGGGCGGTGACGATCCAGGTAAACAGCGCCATCGCGACGACGACTGCCGCAACGCTGCCCATGATCGCCGACATCGTCGAGCCGCGAATCCGGGCGCCGTCGTCTCTTTTCAAAAGCGCGTAGCCGAGCACCATCAGCGGGAAGAAGCCGTGCCAGACCATGTAGAGCCAGACCGTGGTCTGCGAACCGGCGCCGAACAGGCCCGCCGGCGCAAACAGGCCCGGAAAGGTCAGCGCGTGGGTGATCGCGGCAGCGGCGGTGAAGAGATACCCGCTGGCGAGCAGCAGCATCGCCCGCAAGCGCAGGATGGCGAACTGCGAAAACAGCAGCACCGCGGTGATGAGATCGTTGATCGCCAGCGCGGACTGGTAGCTCGCCACGAAAGCCGGTACCGGCGTCAGCGGCATCCCGGCGAATGGTATCGCGATCACGAACAGCACGGCCGAGACGACGACCACCGCCAGCGCTACGTTGCGGTCGCCGCGCGAGGCCGGCATGGTCGAAAGGAAGAAGCTGCGATCGTTACGCTTGAGCACTGATGGTCTCCTGGAAGGCGGTATCGAACGCAAGACAGTCGATCACGTCAAATCCGCGCGCGGGCTGTCCACACAAAGTGGAATATCCGGCCCCTCTCTCCGTACCGGCGGAAAGGGAAGGCTGTGTCCGCTGATTTGGGGAACGTCGAAATGAAAGTCCCATAAACCCGCTACGCATCGCTTTGGCGCAAAACGAATTGCTCGAAATCGATCCAAGGTTATCTGCTACCGGCAGGGAATTGAACCGGGCGCCCGTATCCAATTGAGGTAACCACCTCTTTACTGACAGGATAGATAATTCGCCTGATCACCTACTGCATAGCGTTTTCCACGACTAGGCTTCCCGCAGCCGGTCCCGGGGGTTTTCATGGCCCGTGTTCTTATTGTCGACGACCAATCCGACGTGCGCGCGATGATCGCAATTGTGCTGCGCGTCAATCGTTTCGAGATTGTCGAGGCGGCATCCGCCGCGGAGGGGATCAAGGCGTTCGAAACGGCGAAATTCGATCTTGCGATCATCGATATCTTCCTGCAGGGCAAGAGCGGTCTCGACCTCATGTCGATGATGCGCGACCGCCAGCCGGATTTCCCCATCGTCGCGATCTCCGGCATGACGGCGCTGGATTTCGTCGCTGAAGCGCCAGACCTGTCGAACGTGGTCTGCCTGCAGAAGCCGTTCCGTCCGAACGACTTGATGCGCGCCATCGAGAACGCGCGGCAGGCGGTTGTCCCCGTTGCGGTGCGCGCGGCGGTTTGATCGGACGACTTCCCAAATTTCAAACAGCGGACCCGTAGGATGGGTAGAGCGAAGCGAAACCCATCGCGATGGAGCAAGCGGTGCGATGATGGGTTTCGCTTCGCTCTACCCATCCTACGTCTGATTCAAACAGCGGATATGAGTTCGCATTCTCGCGGCATGATTTGCCCGAGCTTTGCGTCTCGTTTCACCCTCCTCGATATCAGAGGGCGCAGGGAAAGCCGGGTGCTGGTTGCACCCGTGGGTCCCGTGCAACAAAAAGCACGGGGTAGGACCACAGGTTCAACCGAAGCATTCCGGCTTTCCCTGCGCGATGGTGTTACGGCTTATTTCGCGCTCTCCCCGGTGACCGGGCTCTTTTGCCACCGTCACTTCACAAGAAGCTTAGCGCCAGCGTCGGGGCGCCAGGACCACACGACTTCGCCGTCCGCGTTACGCGCGCTCGTCAGTCGCACGCATCGCGTCCACCGCATCTCACCGCAACGTTCGTGACGATCGCGACCCGCCCCTCATCTGGGTGAGACGCGCGGAGTTAAATCACTGATTTGCCCGACGAGGCTGGGCAAGTATTCAATCAGCCTTGAACGGCGCAGAAATGCATTCGCCGTTGCGGGCGATTGCACGTAGAAAATTCCATCCTCATTGCCATGCGCGTCGCGCAAAGAAAGGACGTTCTACGAGGACGCGCCCGCGGCGAATACTTGCCCAGCCTCGTCGGGTTAAGCGATTTATTTTTCGCTGATAGTCTGGACAGACTTTTAGGTGATTTGCCCGTCGGGTTGATTTGTCGCACCCAAGGCATCCACATCATCATTGTGAGCGGAGCGAAGCAATCCATAGCGCCGCAAGCGGAAGAGTGGATTGCTTCGCTCCGCTCGCAATGACGGCGGTGATGTGGATACGCCTACGACCCCTTCGGATTGACTTCGGCGTAGTTGCCCTTGGCGTCCCACTTGTAGACGACGTAGTCGATGGCCTTGATGTCGCCCTTGGCGTCGAAGGCCATCTTGCCGAGCACGGTGTCCCACTCGCCGGCCTTGATCGCGTTCATCACCTTCTTCGGATCAGTGGAGCCGACCTTGGCGACCGCCTGTGACCACACCTGCATCGCGGCGTAGGTATAGAGCGTGTAGCCTTCGGGATCGATGTTCTTGGCCCTGAACTTCTCGACGATGGCTTTCGCGGTCGGCTTGTTGCGCGGATCGGGACCGAAGGTGAACAGCGTGCCTTCGGCGGCGGGGCCGGTGATCGAGGCGAACTCCTTGTCGTTCATGGCATCGCCCGCCATCAGCACCGTCTGCAGGCCCTGGTCGCGCATCTGGCGCAGGATCAGGCCGGCCTCCTGATGGTAGCCACCGACATAGACGAGATCGATGTTGTCGCGTTTGAGCCGCGAAACGATGGAGTTAAAATCCTTGTCGCCCTTGTTGTAGGACTCGAACATCTTCTCCTGGAAGCCGGCCTTGTTCAGCGCCTTCTTGGTCTCGTCCGCGAGGCCCTTGCCGTAGGTCGTCTTGTCGTTGAGGATCGCGACGTTCTTACCCTTGAAATTCTTCAGGATGTACTCGGCGGCGACCAGGCCCTGCTGGTCGTCGCGGCCGCAGACGCGCGCGACGTTCCAGAGCTTCCGTTCGGTGAACAGCGGGTTGGTAGAGGCCGGCGTGATCTGCAGTGTGTTGCCGTCGGCATAGGCTTCCGACGCCGGGATCGACGACGACGAGCAGAAGTGACCGGCGACGAAGGGGATCCGCGCGCTGGAGAGTTTTTCCGCGACCGAGCGCGCCTGCTTGGGATCGCAGGCATCGTCGCCGACCTCGAGCTTGAGCTTCTTGCCGAGCACGCCGCCCACGGCATTGAGATCGGAAACCGCCTGTTCGGCGCCGTTCTTCATCTGCCGGCCGAAAGCGGATTCGGAGCCCGTCATCGGGCCCGCCACTGCGATGGTGATATCCTGCGCGAATGCGCTCGCCGACAATGCGAGCGATGCGCCGAGTGCAAGGCCAATCAGCTTGAGTGATTTCATGTGGAGTCCCCGTGGTCATCGCTTAAGGGAAGCATCCGGCGCGCCGCCGGATACGAAACCGACGGCATTGTCGACTGAATTTGCCGTGAAGTCATCGGCATTTTTCAGGCAAATGCACGCTCCCTTCGCAGCATCTTGCCGCAGGATGGGTGCCGATCAGCTAGCCCCGCCGGCCGCCTTCCAGATAGGCAGCGCGGATCTCCGGCCGCTGCAACAACTCTCTGCCGGTTCCAGACAGCGTGATCAAGCCGTTGACCATGACGTAGCCGCGATGGGCAAGTTTCAGTGCGTGGTTGGCGTTCTGCTCGACGATCAGGACGGTCAGGCCATCCTGGCGGTTCAGGGTGCGGATCGCGTCGAAGATCTGGCGTGCGATCAGCGGCGCGAGGCCGAGCGAAGGCTCATCCAGCATCAACAGGCGCGGGCGGCTCATCAGCGCGCGGCCGATCGCCAGCATCTGCTGCTCGCCGCCGGAGAGCGTGCCGCCACGCTGGTTAACGCGTTCCTTGAGCCGGGGGAACAGCGTGAACACGCGTTCCAGCACGGCCGCGCGTTCCGCTTCGCTGCACTCGGTGACGTCAGCGCCCATCTGCAGGTTTTCCGCGACGCTCATGCGCGGAAAGATCCGGCGTCCCTCGGGCGACTGCGCGATCCTAAGCCGCGCGATCTCGTGCGTCGGCACGCCGGTGATGTCATCGCCGTCGAACTCGATCGCCCCGGCGCGGGCGCGCGGCTTGCCGAAGATCGTCATCATCAGCGTCGACTTGCCGGCGCCATTGGCCCCGATCAGCGCGACGATCTCGCCGGCATTGATCTCGAGATCGACGCCCTTGAGGGCTTCGATCTTGCCGTAGGCCGCGCGCAGGCCCCGGATTGCGAGGAGGGGAGAGGTTGAGGTCATAGGGCAACCTCGCAGCCGTCATGGCCGCGCTTGTCCCGGCCATCCACGCGCTTTCTCCGGCCTGTCGTCATTGCGAGCGAAGCGAAGCAATCCATCCCTCCGCGCGCCGCGGCATGGATTGCTTCGTCGCTTTCGCTCCTCGCAATGAACGAGGGCCGTCGGAACGTGGATGCCCGGGACAAGCCCGGGCATGACGGGGATAGAGCGTGGGCGATCACGTGCCGCTCTCCATGACGGCGATGGCTTCTTCCTCGTCGGCGCCGAGATAGGCGGCGATCACCTTGGGATCGTCGCGGACGGATTGTGGCGTGCCTTCGGCGATCTTGACGCCGTAATCCATCACCACGACGTGGTCGGAAATCTCCATCACCACGGACATGTCGTGCTCGATCAAGAGGATCGAGGTGCCCTGTTCGGTGCGGATCGAGAGCAAGAGCTCGCTCAAGGCGGCGCTCTCGCGCGCGTTCAGGCCGGCGGCGGGCTCGTCGAGGCAGAGCAGCGCGGGCTCGGTGCACATCGCGCGCGCGATCTCGAGCCGGCGCTGGTCGCCATAGGGAAGGTTGCCGGCGGCATCGTCGGCGCGGTCGAGCAGGCCGACGCGCACAAGCCAGGTGCGCGCCAGCTCGATCGCGCGTGCTTCGGCGCTGCGCCAGGATGGCGCGCCGATCAGGCCGAGGAAGGTCAGGCCGGAGGCGCGCATCAGCGCGTTGTGCTGCGCCACCATCAGATTCTCCAGCG
Source organism: Bradyrhizobium sp. Ses1 (assembly GCF_059512365.1). Taxonomy (NCBI): domain Bacteria; kingdom Pseudomonadati; phylum Pseudomonadota; class Alphaproteobacteria; order Hyphomicrobiales; family Nitrobacteraceae; genus Bradyrhizobium; species Bradyrhizobium sp. Ses1. The sequence goes on along the minus strand of NZ_JCAMOQ010000023.1, from coordinate 56,137 downwards.
CCGTCATGCCGGGGAACAGGCGGATGTTCTGGAAGGTGCGCGCCACGCGCGCCTGCTTGGAGATGCGGAAATCGTTCAGACGTTCGAGCTGGATCGTCTTGCCGTCGTCATGGGTCAGCGCGATCGAGCCGCCGCTCGGCCTGTAGAAGCCAGTGATGCAGTTGAAGACGGTGGTCTTGCCGGCGCCGTTCGGGCCGATCAACGCGGTGATCTTGCGCCGTCCGGCATCGAAGGAGAGATCGTTCACGGCAACGATGCCGCCGAACCGCATCGACAGGCCATTGACGGAGAGGATGGTCTCACCGCTCATCCGTGTCCCTCCTTGACGAGGTCGGAGGAGATCGCCTGGTTGCGCTCGAGATAGACGGTCGGGGCGCGATGACCGATCAGTCCGCGCGGCCGCCAGATCATGAGCAGCACCATCGCCATCCCGAACACCAGCATGCGGTACTGGTCAAGGCCGCGGAACAGTTCGAAGCCGCCGATCATCGCCAGCGCAGCCAGCGCGACGCCGAGCTGCGAGCCCATGCCGCCGAGCACGACGATGGCGAGCACCAGCGCCGATTCCTGGAAGGTGAAGGATTCCGGGCTGATGAAGCCCTGGCGCGTCGCGAAGAACGCGCCGGCAAAGCCGCCGAACATCGCGCCGGTGGCAAAGGCCGTGAGTTTGGTCGTGGTGGTGTTGATGCCGAGCGCGCGGCAGGCGACCTCGTCCTCGCGCAGCGCCTCCCAGGCGCGGCCGATCGGCAGGCGGCGAAGGCGGATCGTGACCCAGTTGGTCAGCAGCGCCATTGCCAGGATCAAATAGAACAGGAATACGATGCGGTGCGTCGGCGAGAACTCGATGCCGAGCCGCGCCGCCAGCCCGTCCTCGCCCGGCGAGAGCGGAATGCCGAACAAGGTCGGCCGCGGGATGCCGGAGACGCCGTTCGGGCCGCCGGTCAGGCTCTGCCAGTTGATGATGACGAGGCGGATGATCTCGCCGAACGCCAGTGTCACGATCGCGAGATAGTCGCCGCGCAATCTGAGTACGGGAAAGCCGAGCAGCACGCCCCAGAACGCGGCGAGGATGCCGGCGAGCGGCAGGCAGACCCAGAACGACAGTCCGAAATTGGTGGCGAGCAGCGCGTAGGAATAGGCACCGACGGCGTAGAAGGCGACATAGCCGAGATCGAGCAGGCCGGCGAGGCCGACGACCACGTTCAGTCCCCAACCGAGCATCACATAGGTGAGCACGAGGATCGCGAGATCGAGGATGTAGCGCTGATCATAGAAGATCACCGGCACCAGGAAGGTGAAGATCAGCAGCGCCGGCGCGATCAGGCGTCCGGCGAGCGACAGCGCATTTTGTACCGCCGGCGGAACGACGCGGACCTTGTCGGCGGGACCCCACCATTGCCGCAGCAGCTCGATGACGATGCTCCCGCCGAACACGGCGGCGACGATGGCGGCGAGATCGCCGAACCGCGTCCAGTAGATCAGCCCGCCTTGCGGGCCGGCCTCGGTGCGGACGCCGATCATCAGCGAGAACAGCACCAGCGCGACCAGGGCACTGATGGTGGCTTTCTTGAGGATGAAGGCGGCGCCGCTCGCGCGCGACGCCGGCTTCTTCTCGAGCGCTGACGTGGTCACGCGGCCGCCCGTCAGACTTTTTCGACTTCAGGCCGGCCGAGCAGGCCGGTCGGAAGGAAGATCAGAACCACGATCAGGATGGAGAAGGCGGCGACGTCCTTGTACTCGACCGAGAAATAGGCCGACCAGAATGTCTCGATCAGCCCGATCGCCAATCCTCCCAGCATCGCGCCGGGCAGCGAGCCGATGCCGCCGAGGACCGCGGCGGTGAACGCCTTGATGCCGGCGACGAAGCCCATGAAGAAATCGACCAGGCCATAGTAGAGCAGGTACATCATGCCGGCGACGGCGGCGAGTGCGGCGCCGATCACGAAGGTCATGGAGATGGTGCGGTCGACGTCGACGCCGAGCAGCGCCGCCATGGTCTGGTCCTGCTCGCAGGCGCGCATGTCGCGCCCGAGCCGCGTGCGCGACACCAGCCAGGTGAACAGCGCCAGCAGCACCACGGTGGCGAGCACGACGATGATCTGGATGTTGGAGAGCTGCACCACGAAGCCGCTTTCACCCTCATGCAGCGTGTAGCCGCCGGTGATGATCGGCGGCACCGGCTTCACGCGCGCGCCTTGCGCGACTTGCGAGAAATTCGTCAGCACGAAGGACATGCCGATGGCTGAGAGCATCGGCGCCAGGCGGAACGAATGCCGCAGCGGCCGGTAGGCGATACGCTCCACCGTCCAGCCATAGAGCGCGGTGATCGCCATCGACACCAGGAGCACGATGAACAGCACCAGCGGGATCGCGGTGAGGCCGAGCGAGACCAGCACCAAAAAGGAGATCAGCGCGATGAAACCGCCGATCATGAAGATGTCGCCATGGGCGAAATTGATCATGCCGACGATGCCATAGACCATGGTGTAGCCGATCGCGATCAGCCCATAGATCGAGCCGAGCACGAGGCCGTTGATGAGTTGCTGGGCGAAATAATCCATGCGCTGCCGCTTGTGAGAGAGCGACGCGGCGAGGGCTCCCGGCAGCCTTGTCCGACGCGTCGTATCATTTTCTAACAGTGGAACCCCTTGGGCGGCAACAGCGCTAGCTGCGGCATCAAGGGCTTGTACAGAGGTAGTTTTACCGGCGGTTCCCGATCCAGCATTTGCCTCACCGTGACGTGACGGTTCCCACCGAAACGGCGTCCTGGTTCCCGCGTTGGCCCGTGCCTGGTTCGAAGGGACCAGGTCCAACCAGGGAGTTTGTGAATGGCCAGTCAGAACCAGAACCCGGGTCAGCAGAATCAAAATCCGGGCCAGAAGCCCGGCCAGCAGCAGGGCGGCGGCAGCAAGCCCGGCCAGCAGCAGCAAGACCCGAACCGTCAGGGCCAGAAACCTGGCCAACCCCAGGATCCGGGTCAGGTGCGCTAGTTTCCCGTCCAAGCGAGAGCAAAAGGGAAGTCCTGCCGAAAGGCGGGACTTTCTTTTGGACGCCGTCCACAGCGGACCGCCCCAATTAAGGTTAATAAAGGGTTTAGATTGCCGCTTCAGTTCCAACGAAGTTACCTCGCGACATACCCGCCATCGCGGCGTCGGGCGAGCGGAACAGCAGGGAGCGGCAGATGTCGACGAACTGGCGGATCAGCTCATTCAGCGGCGCGCTGCTTGCGGCCTATTTCATCCCGACGTGGGCGAGCATCGCCTTCCAGATCATGGCCTCGCCGGTCCGCGGTCTCTATGAAAGGCCGAGCGTGTCGATCGGGTTCTTCATCAGCGATCATCTGCATCTGTCGGGCATCGCGAGCGTGCGTATCGCCTGGCTGCTGGCGCTGGTGCGGATCACTACAGTTGCCTTTTTCACGCTGTATCTGGTGCTGCTTTCGCTTCGCTCGGTGCGCGAGCGCGGCGGCGGCGATGAGACGCTCGGTATGGCGCTCGTGCTCGGCAGCGTGCTCAGCTTCGTCAGCATGCTGGCGGCGTCCGTGGCCGGCGAAGCCGAGGCGCTGCGGCTGCATGCGACCGAACTGTTGATGCTGGTAGGCATCGGCATTGTGCTGGTGGTCGAGGGCGCCGCGCCGCGGCTGGCCGAGGTGCGCGACCAAGCCGATACCAGCGTGGCCGCCGGCAAATTATCCCTTCAACAGCCCTAGCTCGGCGATAATCGCCGAGGCTTCCTTCACCGCATGGTTGGCGGCGGGGACGCCGCAATAGATCGCCTGCTGCAGCAGGATCTCCTTGATATCGTCAGGCGAAAAGCCGCCTTCGGTGAGGGCGGCACGCACATGCAGACGGAATTCGTCCCACTGCCCGAGCGCGACCATGGTGCCGATCACCAGTACCCGCCGCGTGCGATGATCGAAATGCGGCCGCGTCCAGATATCGCCCCAGGCATAGCGCGTGATCAGGTCCTGGAAGTCGGTGTTGAAAGCGTTGCGATTGGCAATCGATTTATCGACCCATTCATTGCCGAGCACTTTGCGGCGCTGGGTCATGCCCTCGTCGCGGCGCTTGTCGTCGTCCATGATGCCTCTCCTTGCTCGGGCGTCTCTTCACCTCTCCCCGGCGGGGAGAGGTCGGTTTGCGCTGACGATGCGAAGCATCGTCAGCGCAAACCGGGTGAGGGGACTCAGGTGCCCATGAAGGACCGTAACCCCTCACCCGCGCCTTCGGCGCGACCTCTCCCGATGGGAGAGGTGGTGCAGAGTGCGCTGCACTAGCGTTGCGTCAGGAAGCCGACCACGGCGTCCGTGAAGGCGTGCGACTGCTCGACGTTGGAAATATGCGCGGCATCGAGGATCGTCATGCTGGCACCCGGGATGCGGCTGCGGATGAATTCCCCAGCCGAGATCGGCGTTGCCATATCGTGACGGCCGGCGATCACCAGCGTCGGGCTCTTGATCTTCGGGAGCAGCTCGCGCTGGTCGAGCGTGCTCAAGGCTTCGCAGCAGGCGATGTAACCCTCCGCTGGCGAGGCCAATAGCATCGCCTTCATCCGGGCTGCGATCTGCGGCTCGCGCTCGCGGAAATCCGCCGTCAGCCAGCCCGCGATCACGGTGTCGGCGACCGCGGCGAGGCCGCCTTCCTTCACCGCCTTGATGCGATTGTGCCAGTTGGTCGGGTCCGGGTAGTAGCAGGCGGTGTTGGAGAGGATGATCTTGCCGAAGCGTTCGGGCGCGTTGGCCCCCAGCCATTGCCCGACCATGCCGCCCATCGACAGGCCGCACCAATGCGTCTTTTCGATATTGAGGTCGTCGAGGATCGCCAGCACGTCGCGGCCGAAACGCTCCATCGAATAGGGGCCGGGAGGGACCTGCGACTTGCCATGGCCGCGCCGGTCGTAGCGGATGACGCGGAACACCTGCGTCAGCGCCTTCATCTGCGGTTCCCACATCTGCAACGTGCAGCCCAGCGAATTCGACAGCATCAGCGTCGGTCCGCCGTCGCGGCCTTCGACCTGGACGTTGAGTAGGCATCCGTCGGCGTCGATCATCGGCATGGTCTGCGTTCCCTCGTTTCTTTCCTGTCATTCCGGGGCGATGCGATAGCATCGAGCCCGGAATCCATTTCACCACCCGGGTATGTGGCCCGATGGATTCCGGGTTCGCGCTCTGCGCGCCCCGGAATGACAGCGGAGGTCTTACGACAAATCCTCAAGCGAGGCGAGCAGGCGGTCGATCAGCGCCTGCGAGGCGCCCTGATAGGACATTGGCTCGAACAGGTTTTCGATCCGGTCCGCGGCGAGTTGCGCAGTGATCCGTGGATCGGACTTCAACACGTCGCGCAAGTGTTTCTGCTCGGCCACGGCCTTCTTGCTGGCGGCTTCGATCAGATGATGCGCCTCGCTCTTGCCGAGCTTCTCGGCGAGCGCCATCGACACCGCTTCGGCCATGATCAGCCCACGGGTGGCATCGAGGTTGACGCGCATGCGCGCAGCGTCGACTTCCAGGCCCTCGGCGATGTCGACGATGGCGGCGAGCGCGCCTGATGTGACCAGCATCAGCGTCGGCAAGGTCGGCCATTCTGCATGCCACGGCCCTGCGCTGCGCTCGTGGTCCTGGACCTGCGCGGCAAGGATCGTCGCGGCGAGATTGGGGGCCATGGTGGCGGCGGCGAGCGCGGTTGCGGCGGCGACGGGATTGCGCTTGTGCGGCATGGTGGAGGAGCCGCCGCGGCCTTCGCCCGATGGCTCGAACGCCTCGGCGACGTCGGTCTGCATCATCAAGGAGACGTCGCGGGCGATCTTGCCGCAGCTTCCGCAGACGATGGCAAAGGCGGAGGCGATGTCCGCGATGCGGTCGCGGTGGGTGTGCCAGGGCGCCTCCGGCAGCGGCAGGCCAAGCTCCTGCGCCAGTTTTTCCGCCACCGCCATGCCTTTGTCGCCGAGCGCAGCCAGCGTGCCGGCCGCGCCGCCGAATTGCAGCGCCAGTGCCTCGCGGTGCAGCCGCTGCAGGCGCCTCCGCGAGCGGTGCAGGCTTGCGGCATATTCGGCGAGCTTGAGGCCGAACGGCATCGGCAGCGCATGCTGCAGCCAGGTGCGCGCAACCACCGCGGTGTCGCGATGCTCGCGGGCGAGTTTGGCAAAGCCTGTGATGGCGCGGTCGAGTTCGGCGAGCAACACATCGATGCCGGCGCGCAGGGTGAGCATCGTCGCGGTGTCGATGACGTCCTGGCTGGTCGCGCCCCAATGCACATAGCGCGCGGCCTCCTTGCTGGCCTTGGCCGCCTCGGCGGTGAGCGCCTTGACCAGCGGGATCGCGAGGTTGCCCGACCGAACGGCGGCTTCCGCGAGCGCCGCGCGGTCGAATGATTCGGCCTTGCACGCCGCGCCGATCGGGCCGGCCGCGGCATTCGGAATCACGCCGACCGCTGCTTCGGCGCGCGCCAGCGCTGCCTCGAAATCAAGCATATTCTGCAAGCAAGCGGCATCGTCGCACACCGCGCGCATCGCGGCGCTTGACAGCATCGGTGCCAGCAGAGGGGAAAGGGATGTGCTCATCGCGCGCGACCTAATCATTCCCGGCTGCCGCTGCCAATGGCCCTTCTTGATCGAGCCCGGCGCCATCACAAGGGGCGGTCTCCGTTTTGCTGCGCTGCGAATATGCATCGCTCGTGGTCGGATGCCGGTCTTTCCTTTGTGGCCGCCGTGCTTTACTTGGGTGTTGGTTCGATGCGATCGGGGAGGCTCTCATGGCAATGACAATGACCGGCGAAGTCCAGCTTGCGGCGTCGCGCGAGGCCGTGTGGGCCAAGCTCAACGATCCCGAGGTGCTGAAGGTCTGCATCCCCGGCTGCGAGGAATTGGAGAGGACCGAGGACAACGGCTTTCGCGCCGTTGCCAAGATGAAGGTCGGCCCGGTCTCGGCACGCTTCAAAGGCAAGGTCATGCTGTCCGATCTCGATCCGCCCAACGGCTACAAGATCTCGGGCGAAGGCGAGGGCGGGGTTGCCGGATTCGCCAAGGGCGGCGCGACGGTCGCGCTTGCCGAGAAGGATGGCGGCACACTCTTGAGTTACAACGTCGAGGCGCAGATCGGCGGCAAGCTCGCCCAGCTCGGCCAGCGCCTGATCAACGGCGCGGCCAAGAAACTGGCCGATGAATTCTTCGCGAATTTCGCCAAGGCCGTGCAAGGCTGAGTCAAATAAATAAAGACTAGTGGCGCCGCACAACGGCGCCAGAACGGCACGACGTCATCCGGCCATGCGAGGGGCGAGGTTGCCCATTGCGGTGATGGCCCATATTATGGCTTTTGGAACGGTTATAAACGCCTGTTCTGTCGATATGCGGCAGAGCAGATCAAGAGAGTGCTGATGGCCAAGATTTCCCTGATCGTGAACGGCAATCCCGTCACCGCTAACGTCGATCCCCGTACCCTTCTCGTTCAATTCCTGCGTGAAAACCTGCGGTTGACCGGGACCCATGTCGGTTGCGACACCTCGCAATGCGGCGCCTGCGTCGTGCATCTCGACGGCAAGGCCGTGAAGTCGTGCACCACGCTTGCGGTGATGGCCGACGGCCATGAGGTCAAGACCATCGAGGGACTGGCGCCGGATGGCGGGCCGCTGCATCCGATGCAGGAAGCGTTCCGCGAGAATCATGGCCTGCAGTGCGGCTTCTGCACGCCCGGCATGATCATGACCGCGGTCGACATGGTGCACCGCAAGGGAAACGAGCTTTCCGACGAGGTGATCCGCGAAGAGCTCGAAGGCAATCTGTGCCGCTGCACCGGCTATCAGAACATCGTCGCCTCGATCGCCGCCGGCGCCAAGGCGATGGCGAAGTCCGATCTCGCTTGAACCTCAGCGCATTGCATCGCGATCGCTGTTGAAAATTCCGGGGCATTCCAATGTATGAATTCAAGTATCATCGTCCGGCGACCGTGCGACAGGCCGCCAATCTGCTGGTGAAGAACGAGGATGCCAAGCTGATCGCCGGCGGCCACACGCTGGTGCCGGTGATGAAGCAGCGGCTCGCGAGCCCGCCGCATCTGGTCGACCTCTCCCATGTCGAAGGCCTCGACACCATCGAGATGAAAGGCCGCGCGCTTGCGATCGGCGCCACCGCCAAGCATGCCGACGTCGCCAGCTCCGCCGTCGTCGGCGAGGCGATCCCGGCGCTCGCCGACCTCGCGGGAGGGATCGGCGATCCCGCCGTGCGCCATCGCGGCACCATCGGCGGCTCGCTGGCGAACAACGACCCGACCGCGGACTATCCGGCCGCCGTGCTGGCGCTGGGCGCGACCATCGTCACCAACAAGCGGCGGCTCAAGGCCGAGGAGTTCTTCCAGGGCCTGTTCTCGACCGCGCTCGAGGCCGACGAGATCATCACCAAGGTGCAGTTTCCGGTTCCGAAGAAGGCGGCTTACGTCAAGTTCCGTAACCAGGCCTCGCGCTATGCGCTGGTCGGCGTGTTCGTGGCACGGCGTCCGTCGGACGTCCGCGTTGCCGTGACCGGCGCCGGCTCGGACGGCGTGTTCCGCGTCACCGCTTTCGAGGAGGCCCTGCAGAAGCGCTTCTCGCCCAAGGTGCTGGAGGGGATCAACGTATCCCCGGAAGGGCTGAACAGCGACCTGCATGGCAGTGCCGAATATCGCGCGCATTTGATCGGGGTGCTGGCGCGCCGGGCGGTCGAAGCTGCTAACGCTAAAGCGTGATAGTGCAGGCTGCTTTGGCTCCAACACCGGCTTTCCCATGACCGCATCGACGCTCCCGAAATCAGTCGATGCGCTGCTCGAGCTCCTGACCTCGCGCGGCTATCTCGCCGAGCGGTCGCTCGCGACCGTGACCTATCTTGCGCTGCGCATGGGCCGGCCGTTGTTCCTGGAAGGCGAGGCCGGCGTCGGCAAGACCGAGATCGCCAAGGTGCTGTCTTCAGCGCTCGGGCGGAAGCTGATCCGCCTGCAATGCTATGAGGGCCTCGACGTCGCCTCCGCGGTCTACGAGTGGAGCAGCGCGGCGCAGATGATCGCGATCCGCCTCGCGGAAGCCTCCGGCGACACTGACCGCGACCAGCTCGCGAGCGACATCTTCGCCGAGCGTTTCCTGATCAAGCGGCCGCTGCTGCAGGCGCTGGAGCCTGACGTCGCCGGCCCGCCGGTGCTCCTGATCGACGAGCTCGACCGCGCGGACGAGGCGTTCGAGGCCTATCTTCTGGAGATCCTGTCGGACTTCCAGGTGACGATCCCCGAGCTCGGCACGGTGAAGGCGCCGGCGGCGCCGATCGTGATCATCACCTCCAACCGCACCCGCGAGATCCACGACGCGCTGAAGCGGCGCTGTCTCTATCACTGGGTCGACTATCCCACAGCCGAGCGCGAGCTCGCGATCGTCAAGTCGCGGGTGCCGAATATTTCGGCCAAGCTGTCGCAGCAGGTGGTCCGCTTCGTGCAGGCGCTGCGCAACCAGGATTTCTACAAGTCGCCCGGCGTCGCCGAGACCATCGACTGGGCCACCGCGCTCTCGGAGCTGGATGCCCGCTCGCTGACGCCGCAAGTGGTCGGCGAGACCCTCGGTGCGCTCCTGAAGTACCAGGATGACATCGCGCGCATGCAGGGCGATACGCTGCAGAAGGTTTTGAAGGAAGCGACGAGCGAGACGTAGCTGCTCGCGCGTCATACACGACAGTCGTCATTCCGGGGCGCGCGCAGCGCGAGCCCGGAATCCATTTCGCCACCTGTTCTGCGGTAGGATGGATTCCGGGCTCGCGACTTCGTCGCGCCCCGGAATGACGGTGAGGTGAGGATAGATGCCCATCAACCACCTTGCGCCGCCGACCGGGCACATGGCCGACAATGTCGTCGGCTTTGCCCGCGCGCTGCGGGCGGCCGGGTTGCCGGTCGGGCCGGGCTCGGTGATCGACGCGCTCAATGCGCTGCAGCTCATCGAAGTCGGCAACCGCGCCGATTTCTACGCCACGCTGGAAGCGATCTTCGTCAAGCGCCATGAGCATGCGCTGATCTTTGCCCAGGCCTTCGACCTGTTCTTCCGCGCCGCCGAGGAGTGGAAGAGCATGCTGGACTCGGTGCCGCTGCCCGACCACGCCAAGAAGAAGCCGCCGCCGGCCTCGCGCCGCGTGCAGGAAGCGCTGTCGCAGCCCGCGAGCCGCGAGGAGCGGCCGCAGGAGCAGGCGCAGGAACTCGAGCTCTCGGTCTCCGACCGCGAGATCTTGCAGAAGAAAGACTTTGCGCAGATGAGCGCGGCCGAGATCGCCGAGGTCACCCGCGCCATCGCCAAGATGAGCTTGCCGCAGGCCGAGCTGGAGACGCGCCGCTACCGGCCGGACGCCCGCGGCCTCCGGCTCGATATGCGCCGCACCATCCGCAATTCCTTGCGCACCGGCGGCGAGATCGTCGACATCCGCAAGCTCGGCCGAATCGACAAGCCGGCGCCGATCGTGGCGCTGCTCGATATCTCGGGATCGATGAGCGAATATACCCGCCTGTTCCTGCACTTCCTGCATGCCATCACCGATGCCCGCAAGCGCGTCTCGGTGTTCCTGTTCGGCACCCGCCTGACCAACGTGACGCGGGCGCTGCGGCAGCGCGATCCCGACGAGGCGCTGGCAAGCTGCTCCTCGAGCGTCGAGGACTGGGCCGGCGGCACAAGGATCGCGACCTCGCTGCACACCTTCAACAAGCTGTGGGCTCGCCGGGTGCTGGGGCAGGGCGCGATCGTGCTGCTGATCTCCGACGGGCTGGAGCGCGAGGCGGACGCCAAGCTTGCCTTCGAGATGGACCGGCTGCATCGTTCCTGCCGCCGCCTGATCTGGCTCAACCCGCTGCTGCGCTACAGCGCCTTCGAGCCCAAGGCGCAGGGCATCAAAATGATGCTGCCCCACGTTGACGAATTCCGCCCGGTGCATAACTTGAGTTCCATCCAGGGGCTGATCGCGGCGCTGTCGGCCCCGCCGCCGCCTCATCATCGCAGCCTGATCCGCTCCGTAGCTTGAAGAGGGTTCTCAAATGCTCAATCGCGACGAAGACATCCTGAAGGCGGCTGAGGACTGGCAGAACGCCGGCCATGGGGTGGCGCTGGCCACCGTGGTGGAGACCTGGGGCTCGGCGCCGCGTCCGGCTGGATCGAGCCTCGTCATCAACGACGAGGGTACGTTCCTGGGTTCGGTCTCGGGCGGCTGCGTCGAAGGCGCCGTGGTGACTGAGGCACTCGACGTGATCTCGAGCGGCCAGCCGAGGATGCTCGAATTCGGCGTGGCTGACGAGACCGCCTGGAATGTCGGCCTGTCCTGCGGTGGCACCATCCGCGTCTTCGTCGAGAAGGTGGGCTAGCCGTGAAGCTCGAAACCCTGAAAGAGCTGAATGCCGAGCGCGCCGCGCGGCGCCCGGTGATCGTCGTCACCGATACCGCCAATGGCGAGCAGCGGCTGGTGAAGGCAAAGGACTTTGCCACCGATCCGCTCAATGCCGAGCTTTCCAAAGCATTGCGCATGGGCAAGAGCACCAATGTCGAAGTCGGCGGCAAGAAGCTGTTCCTCAACGTCTATGCGCCGACCGCAAAGCTCGTGATCATCGGCGCCGTCCATATCAGCCAGGCCTTGGCGCCGCTGGCGCGGTCGCTGGATTATGACGTCACCGTCGTCGATCCGCGCACGGCATTTGCGAGCCCCGAACGTTTTCCTGACGTGCCCCTGGTCGCGGAATGGCCCGACGTCGCACTGCCGCCGCTCAATGTCGATCACTACACGGCTTTCGTCGCGGTGACGCACGATCCCAAGATCGACGATCCTGCGCTGCTGCATGCCTTCGAGCGCGAGTGCTTCTATATCGGGGCGCTCGGTTCGCGGAAGACGCATGCCAAGCGCGGCGAACGGCTGCGCGCCCAAGGCGCGAAGGAAAGTGACATCGCGCGTATCCATGCGCCGATCGGACTCGACATTGGTGCGGTATCGCCGTCGGAGATCGCGGTCGCCATCATGGCGGAGATCACCGCGACGCTGCGGTTGCCGCCGAAAGAGAAAGAAGTTGCAGCATGAAGTTCGGGCCTGCCAGTCCGCGTGACGCGATTGGCGGCGTCACCGTTCACACCCTGCGGCAGGGATCGCTGGTGCTGAAGAAGGGCACCACGATCGGCCCTGCCGAAGTGGAGGCCTTGGATAAGGCCGGGGTGAAGGAAATCGTCGTCGTGCGGCTCGATGAGGGTGACGTCTCCGAAGATGTTGCCGCGGCCAGCATCGCGCAGGCCATTGCCGGCGACGGCGTCAATGTCGAGCGCGCCTTTACCGGCCGCGCCAATTTGTTCGCGGGACGCGCCGGCGTGCTGGTGGTCGACCGTGCCGCGGTCGATCGCATCAACGGCGTCGACGAGGCGATCACGCTCGCGACGCTGACTGCGTTCAAGCCGGTGGTCGAAGGCGAGATGATCGCCACCGTCAAGCTCATTCCTTTCGGCGTCGAAGCGAGCTTGCGCGACGCGGCGGTCGCCGTCGCCGCGCGCGAGACGCTGCGGGTTGCGCCTTACGTCATCAAGAAGGTCGGCATCGTCTCGACGATGCTGCCGGGCCTGTCGCCAAAGGTGATCGAGAAGACGCTCCGCGTGACCGCCGAGCGGCTCGCCCCCGCGGGCGCCAGCATTATCGCCGAGCGCCGCGTGCCGCATGAGGAGAAGGCCCTGGCCGCCTCGATCAAGGAATTGCTCGCGCTTGGCGCCGAACTCGTGATCGTGTTCGGTGCTTCCGCGATCGCGGACCGGCGCGACGTGATCCCGGCCGCGATCACCGGGATCGGCGGCGCGGTCGAGCATTTCGGCATGCCGGTCGATCCGGGCAATCTGCTCCTGATCGGCAGCGCGGGGAAGGTGCCGGTGCTGGGTGCGCCGGGCTGCGCGCGCTCTCCGGTCGAGAACGGATTTGACTGGGTGCTGATGCGCCTGCTTGCGGGGATCAAGGTCACGCGGGCCGAGCTCACCGGCATGGGCGTAGGCGGGCTCTTGATGGAGATCGTGACGCGGCCGCAGCCGCGCACGGGCTCCGACACCGAAGGCAATCGCAACGTCGCCGCCATCGTGCTCGCCGCCGGCCGTTCGACGCGGATGGGCGGCCCCAACAAGCTGCTTGCGGAGATCGACGGCAAGAAGCTCGTGCGTATCGCGGCCGAGCAGGCGCTGGCGTCGAAGGCCTCCGAGGTGATCGTCGTCACCGGCCATCAGGCCGAACTGGTCGAGCAGGCGCTGCAGGGGCTGAAGGTGAAATTCGTGCGCAATCCGGATTTCGCCGGCGGGCTCGCGAGCTCGGTGAAAGCGGGTGTCTCCGCGGTATCCGACAGCGTCGACGGCGCCGTGATCTGCCTCGGCGACATGCCGCTGATCGACGCGTCCTTGATCGATCGGCTCATCGACACCTTTGCACCCGACCGCGGCCATTTGATCGCGGTGCCCGTCAGCGAAGGCAGGCGCGGCAATCCCGTGCTGTGGTCGCGGCGCTTCTTCAAGGAATTGATGACGCTCGACGGCGACATCGGCGCGCGCCACCTGATCGCCAAGCATGCCGAAGCGGTAGCCGAAGTGCCCGTCGACGGCCAAAGCGCCTTCCTCGACATCGACACCCCGCAAGCCCTCGAAGCCGCGCGCGGCGCGTGAACTCTTTCCGTCGTCCCGGTCAAGCCCGGGACGACGGATGATGGAGTCGTGGCGCTCTCTCCACGTCGTTGCGAGCGAAGCGAAGCAATCCATCTCGCCGCTTGTGGAGGCATGGATTGCTTCGCGGAGCCTGTCATCGGGCGCGCGTTCGCGCGATCCGTTGGCTCGCAATGACGGTCGCGGTGATTTGCTTCTCTCTCAACCTCCCGTTCACCAAGTGGAAACGTCCGGCGGCTAGAGTTCCGCCGGCTGTCTGGGGGATGGGGAAAGTGATTGTCTCGACGAGGCGCGCGCAACGCCGCGCGCTGTTCATTCTTGCGCTGACGTTGCTGTTGGCACTAACGCGTTTCATCACCGAGAGCTGGGCGGCGGGCGCATTTGCGGTTGGCAAATGCGGCGCCTACGGTCAGGCCTATGACTATCCCGCCGAAGCAGAGGCGCGCGCCGCGGCGCTGAAGCAGTGCAAGGGCGAATGCACCACCGTCACGATGAAGCGGGCCTGCGCTGCGCTCTCCATCGACATGATGAATCCCTGCGGCGCCCACGGCTACGCCGTGGAGCCGAAGATCTCGCGCTCGCTGAACGCCGCCACGCGCAAGTGCTATGAATATGGCGGCAAGGAATGCGTGATCCGCGCCTGGGCCTGCGACGCCAAAGGTTAGCGTGGCCGTTGTAGCGTCGTAGCCCGGGTGGAGCGTCAGCGTAACCCGGGGGCGCTCGAGCCGCTGGTACAGTTTCCCGGGTTGCGCTTGGTTCCACCCGGGCTACAACTTGTCGCAGTTGTCATCGCGCTGACACACGCGCACATTCGGCGCGCCCTTTGATACCGATCAAAGGGCGAGAGGGTGGTCACCGCTAGTCTGCTTTCCAAAGCGAAGGAGTAGACAGATGCCGACCATGAAAGCCGCTGTTGTCCGAAATTTTGGCAAGCCGCTCGAGATCGAGAATGTGCCGGTGCCGGAACCGGGGCCGGGCGAAGTTCTGGTCAAGGTGAAAGCCTGCGGCGTGTGTCACACCGATCTTCACGCCGCGTCCGGTGACTGGCCGGTGAAGCCGGTTCCGCCGTTCATTCCCGGCCATGAAGCTGCCGGCATCGTCGCCGCGCTCGGCCCCGGCGTGACTAATCTGAAGGTCGGCGACGCCGTCGGCGTCGCCTGGCTGCACGATGCCTGCATGCGCTGCGAATATTGCGAGACCGGTTGGGAAACCCTGTGCGAGCACCAGCACAACACCGGCTACAGCGTGAACGGCGGCTTTGCCGAATATGTCATCGCATCGGCCGCCTTCGCCGCGCGATTGCCGGCTAATGTCGATTTCGCAAAGGTGGCGCCGATCCTGTGCGCGGGTGTCACGACCTACAAGGGACTGAAGGAGACCGAAGCGCGGCCCGGCGAGTGGGTCGTCATCTCCGGCGTCGGCGGCCTCGGCCATGTCGCGATCCAGTATGCCAAGGCGATGGGGCTCAAGGTTGCCGCGGTCGACATCGCCGAGGACAAGCTGGAGCTCGCTCGCACCACCGGCGCCGATCTCGCCGTCAACGCGCTGTCTGACAGGGCGGTGGAGAAGGTGCTGGCATCGACCGGGGGAGGGGCGCACGGCGTACTGGTGACGGCGGTGTCGACGGCTGCGTTCGCGCAGGCGCTGGGGATGGTCCGGCGCAAGGGCACGGTCAGCCTCGTCGGCCTGCCGCCCGGTGAATTCCCGACGCCGATCTTCGACGTCGTCTTGAAGCGCATCACCGTGCGCGGCTCGATCGTCGGTACCCGCCGCGATCTCGACGAAGCCATCGCCTTCGCCACCGACGGCAAGGTGCACGCCGAGATCACCAAGGTGCCGCTGGAGAAGATCAACGACATCTTCGACCGGATGAAGTCCGGCAAGATCGACGGCCGCATGGTGCTGGATTTCGCCTAAGTCCCATCCTTGTCATTCCGCGGCGCGAGCCCGGAATCCATCAGGCCGCGGGAGCAAGCGGAAGAATGGATTCCGGGCCTGCGCCTTCGGCGCATCCCGGAATGACGAGGAGCGTTCCGTGTTCTTGACAATGACTGACCAGTCAGTCATTATTTGAGCATGAAGCACCGCCCCAAACCATCCGCTCCGCCCAAGGCGCGCCGGACCGCCAGCAGGGCGGCGCGCGCCAAGGTGTCGAAAGTGGTCTCGCCGAAGATCGCGGGCAGCGGGGCGAACCGCGCCGAGCGCGCGGCGGAGCGGCGGGCTGCGATCGTGGAGGCGGCGATGGAAGAGTTCGTCGCGCGCGGCTTTGCCGCGACCCGGCTCGACGATATCGCCAAGCGCGCCGGCGTCGCCAAGGGCACGATCTACCTGTACTTCAAGGACAAGGAATCGATGTTCGAGGAATTGATCCGGACCGCGCTGGTGCCGCTGATCGACCGCATGGCGTCGCCGGCGCCGCTGCATGGATCAGTGCGCGAGGCGGTGGAGGGCTTTGCGCAAATGTTCATCCGGGAGGTCGCTTCGACATCGCGCGGCGACATCGTGCGCCTGATCGTCAGCGAGGGGCCGCGCTTTCCGGAAATCGCCGATTTCTATTTCCGCGAAGTGGTCTCGCGCGGGATGGCCGGCATGCGCGCCTTGATCGAGCTTGGGATCACGCGCGGCGAGATCCGCAACAAGGAATTGGCGCGCTATCCGCAGATCATGATTGCGCCGGCACTGATCGCGGTGATCTGGCAGAGCATGTTCAGCCGGCATTCGCCACTGGATGCGATCGAGATGTTTCGCGTCCATCTCGATCTGATCTTCGGCGAGCGGAGGACGACATGACTTCGTCGCGCCTGGCGAAGATCCTGGCGATGGTGGCGCTGGCGGCGGCGCTGGCCGGCTGCCAGGAGCGGCGCGATCCCGGCTTCCAGGGGTGGGTCGAGGCCGACATGATCTTTGTCAGCCCGGATGAAGCCGGCCGCGTGGTGAAGCTCAACGTGCGCGAAGGCGACGAGGTGAAGGTCGGCGATCTCCTTTACTCCGTCGACGATGATCTGCAGCAGGCCGATCTCAACCAGAACAAGGCGACGCTTGCCAACGCGCAGCAGACCTATGACCGCGCCGCTTCCTTGAGAGGGACAGGCGCGGGCACGCAGGCCAATCTTGACGCCGCCGTCTCGGCGCTGCGCGTGGCCGAAGCGAAGGTCAACACGTCGGAGACGCGGCTGGCGCGGCGCAAGGGCTTTGCGCCGGTCGCCGGCACCATCCAGCAGATCTATTTCCGCGAGGGCGAGATGGTGGCGGCGCAGCGGCCGGTGCTCTCGATCATGCCGCCGGGCAACATGAAGCTGCGCTTCTTCGTGCCCGAGGCCGAACTGCCGAAGCTCTCGATCGGCGACCAGGTGCGCGTCGTGTGCGACAATTGCGCTGTCGATCTCACCGCCAAGATCTATTTCATCGCGACCACGGCTGAGTACACGCCGCCGGTGATCTACAGCCTCGATGAGCGCAACAAGCTGGTCTACCTGATCCAGGCGCGGCCGAGCCGGCCCGATGCCTTGCGCGTCGGGCAGCCGATCAGTGTCTATCTCAATCCGAAGACGCCGGTGGCGGATCGGCGATGAGCACGGTCGCGAACCATACGGCTGAGATCGCTATCGATGTCCATGGCCTGACCAAATCGTTCGGCGGCCGCGAGGTCGTGCATGATCTGTCGATGCAGGTCAGGCGCGGCACGATCTACGGCTTCCTGGGGCCGAACGGCAGCGGTAAGACCACGACCATCCGCATGCTCTGCGGCCTGCTCACGCCCGACAGCGGCAATGGCACCTGCCTCGGTTACGATATCC
Source organism: Bradyrhizobium sp. Ses1 (assembly GCF_059512365.1). Classification (NCBI taxonomy): domain Bacteria; kingdom Pseudomonadati; phylum Pseudomonadota; class Alphaproteobacteria; order Hyphomicrobiales; family Nitrobacteraceae; genus Bradyrhizobium; species Bradyrhizobium sp. Ses1. The sequence continues at coordinate 38,697 of NZ_JCAMOQ010000023.1, read as the reverse complement.
GCCGCGATGCCGACCGCATCAAGCGCCTGGTCGGCTACATGACCCAGCGCTTCAGCCTGTACCAGGACCTTTCGGTGCGCGAGAATCTGGAATTCGTCGCGCGGCTCTACGGCATGCCTGACGCACGTAGTGCGGCGCGCGAGATGATCGGGCGCATTGGCTTGAGCGGCCGGGAGGAGCAGCTTGCCGGCAATCTCTCCGGCGGCTGGAAGCAGCGGCTTGCGCTCGGCGCTTGCACGCTGCCCAATCCGAAACTTCTGCTGCTGGACGAACCGACCGCCGGCGTCGACCCCAAGGCGCGGCGCGATTTCTGGAACGAGATCCACGCGCTCGCGGCCGAAGGCCTGACCGTGCTGGTCTCCACGCACTACATGGACGAGGCCGAGCGCTGCCATGAGATCGCTTACATCGCCTATGGCCATCTCCTGGCGCATGGGAGGGTGGAAGAGGTGATCGCGGGCTCGGCGCTCTCGACCTATACGGTGACCGGCGACGATCTCAACGTTCTCACCGCCGAGCTCGCCGGCAAGGGCGGCATCGACATGGTGGCGCCGTTCGGCACCAGCCTGCATGTGTCCGGCCGCGACAAGGCGGCACTGGACACGACCGTTGCGTCCTATCGCGATGATCCGCGCTGGCACTGGCAGGACAGCGAGCCGTCGCTCGAAGACGTCTTCATCGATCTCATGGGGCGTTCCAAGGATAATTTCCAAGGATAATTTCCAATGAGCGCGATCGACGCAGTCCATCCTATGGTCGAGACGAGGGAGCCGGCCTTCGGCTTCTGGCGACGCAGCTATGCGATGCTGGTGAAAGAATTCATCCAGCTTCGCCGCGACCGCGTCTCCTTCGCCATGATCGTGATGATCCCGGTGATGCAGCTTTTGCTGTTCGGCTACGCCATCAACACCACGCCTCGGCATCTGCCGACGGCGGTGTTGATCCAGGAGGACAGCGATCTCGGGCGCTCGATCCTGAAGGCGATGGAGAACACCGCCTATTTCCGCTTCACCCGGGAAGTGCACGATGTCGCCGAGTTCGACGACCTCCTGAAGTCCGGCAAGGTGCTGTTCGGTGTCGAGATCCCGCGCGGCTTCGAGCGCGCGGTCAGGCGCGGCGACAAGCCGGCGCTATTGGTCGCCGCCGACGCCACCGATCCGATCGCCTCAAGCGCGGCGCTCGGTGCGCTCGGCGCCCTGGTGCAGACCGCGCTGGAGCACGATCTGCACGTCGGCGATCCCCCGGACATGCCGTTCGAGATCAGGACGCACGCCCGCTACAACCCCGCCGCCGAGTCGCGGCTCAATATCGTGCCCGGCCTGGTCGGCACCATCCTGACCATGACCATGCTGATCTTCACCGCGCTGTCGGTGACGCGCGAGATCGAGCGCGGCACCATGGAGAGCCTCTTGTCGATGCCGATCAAGCCGGTGGAGGTGATGTTCGGCAAGATCATTCCTTATGTCATTGTCGGCTTCATCCAGGCGTCACTGATCGTCGGCATCGGCGTGTTGCTGTTCGGGGTACCGATCCTCGGCAGCGTGCTGCTCCTGGCGGCGCTGACCACGCTATTCATCACCACCAACCTGTCGATCGGCTATACGTTCTCCACCATCGTGCAGAACCAGTTGCAGGCGATGCAGCTTTCGATGATGTTCTTCCTGCCGAGCATCCTGCTCTCCGGCTTCATGTTTCCGTTCGCGGGCATGCCGCTATGGGCGCAATATCTCGGCGAGGGCCTGCCGCTGACGCATTACGTCCGCATCGTCCGCGCCATCATGCTGAAGGGCGCCGGCCTGGCCAACCTTCAATACGACACGATTGCACTCATTGTCCTGATGCTGGTGGCGATGACGATCGCCGTGACACGCTTCCGTCGCACGCTCGATTGAGGCAATATATCGATCTCAATTTATCCACGTCAGTCCGGGGCGATGAAGCATCGAACTATGATGTACGATAGTACATCAGGGAAGCGCGAGATTCCGGGTCCGGTCCTTCGGACCATCCCGGAATGACAGGCGGAGATAATGGCCGGTTTCTGGGGAAGGAAAAAAGAGGCGCAGGATTCGGCCGTATCGGCCGAATTCCACCAGATCTTGATGCGCGAGGTGATGACGACCGAGCTGCTTCGGATCAAGGCGCTGATCGGGACAGCGGTGCTGCTCGGTGTCATCGGTTTGGGCATCGACTTCTTTGCGCCCGAGGCCGTAAGCCGCGTCTGGCACGGCAATCTCAGGGTATCATTTCTCTTTTACATCACTGTGCCGTTCATTCTGTTCGAATTGTGGGTGCATGGTGCGATCACCCGACATATGCGCGGAGGGCGCGACCTGCCCGTGGTGCGGCGCTACATCGGCGCGCTGATCGAGACCTCGTTGCCCACGGTCGCGCTGGCGCTCCATATCGACAGCATGGGATCGGTCGCTGCGCTCGGATTCGCTGCGCCGTTTCTCTATTTCATCTTTATCATCCTCTCGACGCTGCGACTGGATTTCTGGCTCTCGACTTTCACCGGGTTCGTTGCCGCAGCTCAGTTGTTCTGTCTGGCGATGTTCTTTCATCCCGATGCCGAGCCGAACCTCTACTATCATGCGGCGCGCAGCTTCATCGTGCTGATCTGCGGCATGCTGGCGGGCGCGGTCGGCATGCAGTTGCGGCGGCAGTTCGAGGCCAGCATCGCGGCGGCGACGGCGCGCGACCGCATCACCGACCTGTTCGGCCAGCACGTCTCGCCGCAGGTGGTCGAACGGCTGATGACCGAGGGCGCGTCGACCGACAGCGATACCCGTCGTGTCGCGGTGATGTTCGTCGATTTCCGCAGCTTCACCGCGGGCGCGCGGACGCGCTCGCCGCAGGAAGTGGTCGAGCGGCTCGACCGTGCCTTTGCCGTGCTGGTCGATATCCTCGATCGCCACGGTGGCATCGTGAACAAGTTCCTGGGGGACGGTTTCCTCGCGCTGTTCGGCGCGCCGCTCGAAGCCGAGGACGCGGCGCATCAGGCGGTGGCCGCGGCACGCGAGATGCTGCTCGCCAACGAGCGCTTCAACGAGACCACGAGCTGGCCGCTGCGCATCGGCATCGCCATCCATATCGGCGAGGTCGTCGCCGGCAATATCGGCTCGCCCCGGCGCAAGGAATATACCGTGATCGGCGACACCGTGAATTTTGCTGCGCGGCTGGAGGCGCTCAACAAGGAGCTCAACTCGCAGTTCCTGATCTCGTCCGAAGTGCGCGAGGCGATCGGCGAGGCGGCTGGCGATGCAGTGCCGCGCGGCGAGGTGCCGATCCGCGGCTACGAGAAGCCGGTTGCGGTGTGGCAACTGGGATAGGAGGATTTCATGCAGCGTCGCTACATCACCGTTGATGTCTTCACCGACCGCGCGTTCGGCGGCAATCCGCTCGCCGTGGTGCTCGATGCCGCCGGGCTGTCGACCGCGCAGATGCAGGCGATCGCGACCGAGTTCAACTATTCCGAGACGACCTTCGTGCTGCCGCCGCAGGACAGCGCGAACGACGCGCAGGTCCGCATCTTCACGGTGCGATCCGAAATCCCGTTCGCCGGCCATCCGAATGTCGGCACCGCCTTCGTGCTGGCAACGCTCGCGGCCAAGCCGCCGGCGCGGCTGAGATTCGAGGAGAAGGCGGGGCTCGTGCCGGTCGAGATCCTGAGCGAGCAGGGCAGGGTCACGGGCGCCGAGCTCACCGCGCCGCAACCGCTGCAGCGGCTGTCGCGCGTTGATGTCGAACAGGCCGCGGCCTGCCTGTCGCTTTCGGCGAGTGACGTGAAGACGGACCGGCATCCACCGCAGACCGTCTCGGTCGGCCTGCCGTTCCTGATGGTCGAGCTCGCTTCGCGCGATGCGCTGAAGCGGGCACGTGCGGATGCTGGGGCCTTCGCGCGGACGTTTCCCTGCGACGGTTCGGATGCTGTCTATTTCTACACGCGCGACGTGCCCGCAAGCGAGCAGCCGCTCGACCTGCAGGCGCGCATGTTCCATCCGGGCTCGAGCGGCCTCTCCGAGGACCCTGCCACCGGCAGCGCGACCGCGGCCGCCGCCGCATTCCTTGCCGATCTCGACGAGAGGCGTGACGGTGAATTGAGATTGCGCATCGGCCAGGGCGTCGACATGGGCCGGCCGAGCCTGTTGCTCACCCGTGTTCGCAAGCAGGGCGGCACGGTGGCGTCCGTGCATGTCGGCGGCGGCTGCGTGAAGATGATGGAGGGGACGTTGGAGTTGGAGGGGGAGGGGTGAGATGCACCCTCTCGTCATTCCGGGGCGCGCGTAGCGCGAGCCCGGAATCCATTTCTCCGCTTGCGCTTGTGGCCCGATGGATTCCGGGTTCAGCCCTGCGGGCTGCCCCGGAATGACGGCGGTGGCTACACCTGCGGCGCTGCCAAATTCTCCACCTTCACGCCGTCGCGGTCCTCGATGATCTCGGCGATCATCTGGCGGTGACAATGCGTGTGGTCGCGCTCATAGCACATGAGGCACACCGGTCCGGCCTTCTTCACCAGCGACGACAATTCGTCGAGCTCTTCTTTTGCCTGCGACGTCTTCAGGTGCTTTCCGTAGATCGTGCGGAGAAGCTGGTGCTGGCCGCTGCGCGCGGCAAGGCGTCCCTCCTTGGGGGTGCCGAGCGCTGCGAGATGGATATAGGCGATGCCGCGCTCGTCGAGCGCCGCCGCAAGCTGCTTCTTGGAGAAGCCTGGCCGGCGGGATGAGGTGACCGCACGGACATCGACCAGAAGCTTCACCCCGGCATGCTCGAGCTCATCGAGCACCGCTTTGGGCGGTGTCTGCTCGTAGCCGATCGTGAAGAGCTTCTTGGCCCTGGCCATCCGGCGTCCAGTCACTTTACGCGCTCGATCAACTCCATCGCGCCGGCCGGCGCCCGCACTTTGCCTTCGTGGATCACATAGGCGAACACATCGCGCGGCGCCTTCTTCGGTTTTGTCTTCTCGACATGCGGCAAGTCGTCCGGATCGCCGCCGCCGGCCCATTCCTCGAACCGCTTGGCCCAGGCGTCGAGCTGCTTCGGCGGATAACAAGTCTTGATCTCGTCATTGCCCTTCTGCAGCCGCGCATAGACGAAGTCGCTCGCGACGTCGGCAATCGCCGGATATTTGCCGTGCTCGGCGAATACGACCGGCGTCTCGAACTCGCGGATCAGCGCGACGAATTCGGGCACGCAGAAACTGTCGTGCCTGACTTCGACCACATGGCGCAGCGCGCGGCCGTCGAGCTTGCGCGGCAACAGCTCGAGGAATTTGCCGAAATCGGCGCCGTCGAATTTCTTGGTCGGCGCGAATTGCCAGAGCACCGGCCCGAGCCGGTCGCCGAGTTCCAGCACGCCGGAATCATAGAACCGCTTGATGGAATCGCCAGCCTCCGCCAGCACGCGGCGGTTGGTCGCAAAGCGCGGGCCCTTCACGGAGAACACGAATCCATCAGGGACTTCGCTGGCCCATTTGCGGAAACTCTCCGGCTTCTGCGAGCCGTAATAGGTGCCGTTGATCTCTATCGAGGTCAGCTTCGATGCGGCATAGGACAGCTCCTTCGATTGCGCGAGCTTTTCCGGATAGAACACGCCGCGCCACGGCTCGAAGGTCCAGCCGCCGATGCCGATATAGATGCTGCCTGCAGTTTTCTTTGGGGCTTTGGCCACGAGAAGAACTCATCGTGAGGAGGGGACACCCCCGAGAGTAGTCAAATAAATCGTGATTGGCCAGTTGGCCGGCGGCAAGCTTTCCACGCTTATCGATCCAGGCCGTCCGCGCTAGGATAGCCAAAAAGGAGAACAACAATGCGCATGATGATCGCGGCCCTTCTGGTTCTGATATCCTCCGCCGCGATCGCCGATGACGATCTCGACGATGCGCACAAGCTCGCCGTGATCGGCCGCGACGCCTACTGGAATTGCCTCGCCCGCGAATATCCCCGCGACAGCAACAAGACCATGTCGGACCAGGAGTTCGCTTCCCTGATGGCGAGCGCATGTCCCTCGGAGCGGCAGAACTTCCGGGCCTCGCTGATCGGCTTCCTCACCGAGCAATTTCCGAACCAGGACGCGAGTGCGCATCTGGCCACCGCCAACCGCGCCATCGAGCTTGCGCAAAACGACATCATCACCGCTTTCGTCCGACGCAAGGCGGCGGCGAAATAGCAGGCAATAGGCCACCAGAGCGCCCCGGCCGTCATTGCGAGGAGCGATAGCGACGAAGCAATCCATGCCTCCGCAAGTGGCGCGATGGATTGCTTCGCTTCGCTCGCAATGACGGGGCAGGGAGCGGCGCCCATCGCTATTCCTTGGTTGCCATTGTTCGTGATATCAGCGACCCGTCAGGGTATGATCGGGCCAAGAGGGTGCTTGGCTGAGACCCTCCAGTTGCTGGGACAATCGGGTATGACATCGCAATCGGTCGGGGGCCTATTGGGCGCCATCGTCGCCGTCATCGTGTTGGGGGCGGCGGTCGTGTATGGGCCGATCGGGCAGATGGGCAAGCCCCCTAAGCCGCCCGCGGAGCAGCCCCCGGCTGCGGCGCAACCGGCACCGGCCGAGCCGGCCCCGAGGGGGCCGGTGATTCGGGAGGTGCCGAACTAGCGTAAGCGCCCCAGGAGCCCTTGCGGAAACGCATAGCGGTTCCTATCTAGCTTTTAACGGCGCCGTCGCAGCCTGCAAGGGCTCTGGCGCTGGGACGACCACGTAATAGCACGGCAGCGCCGGATGTACGCGCGCCTGTTGTTCGTGGTCGTTGGCATTTTTGGGCGTCCCCAGGCCCGTTTTCCCGCATTCCAGCCGGCGTTTAGGGCTTCCCGCGGCTTGGCGGCGCGGATATACGCTTGGCCGCCATGAATGACGCCATCAAACCGGGCCCCGAAATCCCGTCGCAGGCCGTTGGTTTGCCACTTCTTTCGGTTGTCGTCCCCACCTTCAACGAGCGTGACAATGTCACCGTCCTGTACCGGCGGTTGGAGACGACGCTCGCTGGTATCCCCTGGGAGGTCGTTTTCGTCGACGACAATTCCCCTGATGGAACCTGGGAGGTGGTGCGCGGCCTGGCGCGGCAGGATTCCCGCGTGCGCTGCCTCCGCCGGGTCGGACGGCGCGGGCTCTCGGGCGCCTGCATCGAGGGCATCCTCGCCTCCAGCGCCCCCTACGCCGTGGTGATGGACGCCGACCTGCAGCATGACGAGACGCAACTGCCGAAGATGGTCGAGCTCTTGCGGGACGGGAAGGCCGATCTCGTGGTCGGCAGCCGCTATATCGAGGGCTACCGCGCCGAGGGGTTCAACAAGCAGCGCGCCGGCGCCAGCGCGTTCGCCACCGAGATCGCGCGCCGCTTGCTGCGGGTCGATATCGCCGATCCCATGAGCGGCTTCTTCGCGATCCGCCGCGACCGCTTCGAGGAGCTGGCGCCAGACCTTTCGACCCAAGGCTTCAAGATCCTGCTCGACGTCGTCGCCACCGCCCAGGGCAAGCTGCGCGCGGTGGAGATTCCCTATACGTTCGGCTCGCGGCAGCATGGCGAGAGCAAGCTCGATTCCATGGTCGCGCTGGATTTCCTCGGCCTCGTGCTCGCGAAGCTGACGCATGACGTCATCTCGCTCCGCTTCGTGCTGTTCGGCCTGGTCGGCTCGCTCGGCCTGCTCGTGCATCTTGCCGCGTTATACGTTGCGCTGGAAGTATTCGGCGCGCCGTTTCCTGAAGCGCAGGCAACCGGCGCGATCGTCGCGATGACCAGCAACTTCGTCCTCAACAATTTCCTGACCTATCGCGACCAGCGGCTGAAGGGCTTTGCGATCCTGCGCGGCCTGTTGCTGTTCTACCTCGTCTGCAGCGTCGGCCTGCTCGCCAATGTCGGCGTCGCCTTCTCGGTCTATGACCAGGAACCGATCTGGTGGCTTGCGGGCGCGGCCGGCGCGCTGATGGGCGTGGTCTGGAACTACGCGATGTCCGGACTGTTCGTCTGGCGCAAGCGATGATTGGGACATGAATCCGAACGAGACGAGTCTCGTCCGCACGACCGTCGTAACCGTCGTCGGGCTCGTCCTGTTGCGGCTGCTCGCCGCCGCTCTTACGCCGATCACCTTCGACGAAGCCTATTACTGGATGTGGTCGAAGAGTCTCGCCGGCGGCTACTACGACCATCCGCCGATGGTTGCGCTGGTGATCCGTGCCGGCACGCTGATTGCCGGAGATACCGAACTCGGCGTGCGGCTGGTCTCGATCCTGCTGGCGCTGCCGATGAGCTGGGCGGTCTATCGCTCGGCCGAGATCCTGTTCGGCGGCACGCGCGTGGCGGCGAGCGCGGCGATCCTGCTCAACGCCACCCTGCTGGCCGCGGTCGGGACCATGATCGTGACGCCGGATGCGCCGCTTCTGGTTTCCGCAAGCCTCCTGCTGTTCGCGCTCGCCAAGGTGCTGGAGACGGGGCAGGGCGCATGGTGGCTTGCGGTCGGCGCTGCTGCCGGCGCTGCACTGCTGTCAAAATACACCGCGCTGTTCTTCGGCCCGGCGATCCTGATCTGGCTCGCCGTGGTGCCGAAGCTGCGGCGCTGGTTCTTGTCGCCCTGGCTTTACCTCGGCGGCCTTCTCGCGCTGTTGATGTTCGCGCCGGTCATCCTCTGGAACGCCGATCACCACTGGGTCTCCTTCATCAAGCAGATGGGGCGGGCGCGCATCGAGGATTTCAGGCTGGCCTTCATCGGTGAACTGATCCCGACCCAGATCGCGTTTGCGACGCCGCTCGTCTTCATCCTCGGTGCGATGGGGCTGCACGCGCTCGCGTTCCGCCGCACGGGCGCCTTCGCCTCGCGCCTGCTCGTCAATCTGATGTTCTGGATCATCGTGGTCTATTTCATCTGGCACTCGCTGCATGCGCGCGTCGAAGCCAACTGGTTCGCACCGGTCTATCCGCCCTTCATGGTCGCGGCCGCGGTAGCGGCGACGATGGTGCCGTGGGAGGGACGCTTTCAGCGGCTTGCCGATTTCTGCCGCCGCCGGGCGGCGCCGACCGGGATCGTGATGTTCGTGCTGCTGATCGTGCAGGCCAATACCGGCGTGCTCTCGCTCTATCGCCGCGATGCCACCGTGCGCAGCGTCGGCGTCGGCTGGCACGAGACGGCGGCGGAAATCGAAGCGGCGCGCGCACGTACTGGCGCGACCTGCGTGCTGGCGCCGGATTACGGCACCACGAGCTGGCTCGTCTTCTATCTGCCGAAGGGCACCTGCGTCGCGCAGCAGACCCAGCGATACCGTTGGGTCAACGCATCAGAGCCGAGCGCGGCGGAGCTTGCCGGAAAGCTGCTCTATGTCCATGAAATCAGGCCCGAGGATCCGCCGTTCCTGAAGGAGATGTTCTCCCATGTGGAGAGGATCGCCGAGGTGCAGCGCAAGCGCGGCCCGCTCGTGATCGAGAGCTACGCGCTGTATGTCCTGGAGGAACCGAAGGGCGACGTCTTCGATCGCTCGCCGCCGCCGGAACTGCAGTAGGGCTGGCCCCGTCATTGCCGGGCTTAACCCCGCAATCCATCATTTCAAGAGTTCTTTGAAGATCGATGGATACGCGGGTCAAGCCCGCGTATGACGATCGGCGCGGGCGATGCGAGTACGCAGAAATTTCCGGCCAGCATGTCGTCTTCGTGCCTCCGGAAACGTCTTCTACAGACATCGCCAACCAGCGAGGTTCCGTCATGACCAGTTCCATCCTGAAACCCGCCGCCGAACTCGCCGCCACCAACACCACGCGCCGCCCGAACGAGAGCGCGGACTATCGCCTGGCACGGCAGGCGCTGCTCGTCGAGGAGATCGAGCTGCGCCGCCAGATCGAGCGTGTCGCCGCGCTGCGCCGGGCCTTGCCGCCGGGCGGCGAGGTGACGAAGGCTTACGAGTTCGTCGGCGAGCGCGGCAAGGGCGGCTTTCCGGAGTTGTTCGGCGACAAGCAGACGCTCGTAATCTACAGCTACATGTTCGGGCCGCAGCGTGAGAAGCCGTGCCCGATGTGCACCTCATTCATGGGAACCTGGGAGGCCAAGCTGCCCGATGTCGAGCAGCGCATCGCCTTCGTGTTCGTGGCGCGCTCGCCGATCGAGCGTCTGGTCGCGGCGAAGCAGGCGCGCGGCTGGACGCGGCACAAGATCTTCTCGGATATGTCCGGCGACTACACGCGCGATTACGTCAGCGTTGATGATGCCGATATGCCCGCCTACAACGTCTTCACGCGGCGCGACGGCACCATCCGTCATTTCTGGTCGGGCGAGATGGGATCGAAGATGTCCGACCCGGGCCAGGACCCGCGCGGCGCGCCCGACATCGATCCGCTCTGGACCATCCTCGACACCACGCCAGAAGGCCGCGGCACGGACTGGTATCCGAAGTTGAGTTACTGAGCGCGCGACTTAGAAGCGAGCGACTCGGGCAGCGACTTGGGCAGCGACTTGGGCCGTCGAATCCCGCTTTGGGACAGCGATAAATCCTGCCTTATTTCCGCAAGATTCCGGGGTAATTCACAAGGAAATTCCCCGCCGTTCCTCACGCCCCAGATCTGCCCGCGTTTAATCCGCATTTAACTAAAAGTCGCCTTAATGACGCTTCGCGCCTCTGCGAGATGCTCCGGCGATTGTCCCGCACTCGCACACGAGGAAGAAGTGGAACTGTTCTGGACGCAAGGCGAATGAGTACGAGTACCGGTGCGTTTGGCTTTGCGGCGCCCTCCCGCAAAAAATCTTCCCGGAAAGTCCTCCCTCACCATTTCATCGGCAGCGCCGCGGTCGCGGCGCTCGTCGTCGGCTGCGCCTGGACCGTCTACACCAATATCTTCGCGGCGAACGTCTATCCCACGATGGGCGGTGCCGCCTATGAGACGCCCGCAGTGAACCGGGAGGCTGCGGTCGCCGCGCGTCCGACGCCATCCTTCAACGACGTGTTCGCGTCGTTGCCGCCACCGCCGCCGACCTTGTCGAAACCTGAGCCAAGCTCGGCTTCGATTATGTTTAACGAAAGGTTTGCGGCCGCCGCTCCGGAGGGCGTGGAGTCACGGGCGGCTGAGGCCGCGCCGCTCGCGGAAGCGCCGAAGGTTGCAGAAGCGTCGAAGCCGGCCGCCGCAGCCAAACTCGCCGAAGCCAAGTCAGGTGCTGCGCCGAAGGGGGTTGAAGCGGCGAAGAAGGAAGCGGCGACCTCATTGCAGGTCGCGCTCAACACGCCGGCCGCGCCGGTCGACACCAAGCCCGCGGCAAAATCGTCCGGCGTGCGCGACATGGCGGCGCGCGCCAAGGCGGCGGTGATGTCGATCGCCTCAGGCGAGAAGCAGTCGATCGTCGAAAAGCTCTGGGGCAAGCGCGAGTCTTCAGGCTCGCTGCTGTCGTTCGCATCTGCCGATGCCAACGTCACCGCCAGCATTCCCTCGACGCTGAGCCAGAACCCGATGAACGGCGGCTCGCCGCCCTATGACCGCCAGACCGCGGTCTATGACATCTCCGCCGCGACGGTGTATCTGCCCGACGGCACCAGGCTCGAGGCGCATTCCGGCCTCGGCTCCAAGATCGACGACGTCCGCTATGCGCATGTCCGCATGCAGGGCGTGACGCCGCCGCACATCTACGAGCTCAAGCCCCGCGAAGCGCTGTTTCACGGCGTGCCCGCGCTGCGCCTGACGCCGATCGGTGGCGAGGACAAGATCTACGGCCGCTCCGGCCTGCTCGCGCACACCTACATGCTCGGGCCCAACGGCGATTCCAACGGCTGCGTCTCGTTCAAGAACTACTATGCGTTCCTGGATGCGTACCGGAACAAGGGCATCCGCCGGCTCGCGGTGCTGGCGAAGGTGCAGTGACGCGCTGGTGCGTGAATGAGGTGCAAGCCCATCCCCGCGTCATTCCGGGGCGCGCGTAGCGCGAGCCCGGAATCCATTTATCCGAGAATTCAGCTCGCAATTTCCGGGTGAAGATCGATCCATTCGGATTCGTCTCCTCGATGAGCCGAATCTTCCAGTCTCTTCGCCACTTCTTCAATTCTTTCTCACGCGTGATGGCTGTAATCGGATCGTCGTAGATTTCAAACCAGACCAGCCTGTCGACCGCATATCGCTTGGTGAAGCCGGAGACCACCTTGGTCTTGTGCTCATGGATGCGGCGAATGATATCGTTGGTCACGCCGAGGTACAGCGTACCGTATGTCTTGCTTGCGAGTAGATAGACGTAATAGGCCATGCGTCCGCGGCGAAATGGATTCCGGGCTCGCGCTACGCGCGCCCCGGAATGACGAGAGGAGAGTCGATCCCTCGTCATTCCGGGGCGATGCGAAGCATCGAGCCCGGAATCCATTCATCCGAGAAGACAGGTCACAATTTCCAGGCAAAATCGATCCACTTCTAGACGCTCGCGTTTCGGCGGGGAACACAAAAGGCCGCGCTCAGGGCCGTGTTGAAGCTTGACAGTTCGAGAGGGCATTCTAGGCTATTTTCTATCCACGGGTGCGCTTCGACATTCTCCGCCAAGAGGGAGAGCTATGTACGCGCCGCGACGACAAATCGACAATCACAAGAGGGAGGACAAAACCGCTGCGCGAAGCAGGCGGGATGCAATTCTGATGACATGAAGACCAAAAATCAAAGGGGAGGAATCCAATGGCAATCGGTATCAAGTACCTTACGTGCGGTGCGGCATTCGTGCTGGCCGCTGTGGCTGTTGCGTCACCCGCATTGGCGATCGATCCGGCGCGCCTGCAGGCGGCTGAGCAGACGCCGAACGATTGGCTGACCTACCATGGCGGCTACAAGTCGTATCACTACAGCGCGCTCGATCAGATCAACGCTGATAACGTCAAGAATCTTCAGGTCGCATGGATCCATATGCCGGGTCGCTCGACGCGCGGCCTGCAGTCGATGCCGCTCGCTGCTGACGGCGTGCTGTACTATTCGGGCTCCTACAGCCGCGTCTACGCGCTCGATGGCGCGACCGGCAAGCTGATCTGGTCGTATTTCCCCGAGCTCGACGAACAACTGGTGGCGATGCAAACGCACTCGCCGTACAACCGTGGCGTCGCGCTCGGCGATGGCAAGGTGTTGGTCGGCACCGTCGACGGCCGTCTCATCGCGCTTGATATGAAAACCGGTAAGCCAGCGTGGGACACCAAGCTGGTCGATTCCAAGAAGCTCACCGTCGGCTTCACCGGCGCGCCGCTAGTGGTGAAGGACACCGTCATCATCGGCAGCCAGGGCGGCGAGTGGACCTCGCGTGGCCCGCTATTCGGCGTCGATATCAAGACCGGCCAGAAGAAATGGGAGTTCTTCACGGTCGCCGGCACCGAGGACGCCAAGGCGACCTGGGCCAATGAGTCCTGGCGCACCGGCGGAGGTGGCGCCTGGATGCCGGGCGGCTACGATCAGGAGACCAACACGATCTGGTGGGGCACGGCGAACCCCGCACCGCTGTACGACTGGTCCGGCGCGGATTGGCAAAAGAGCGGGCCGCGGCCCGGCACCAACCTCTACACCACCTCGGTCATCGCACTCGATCCCGATACCGGAAAGCTGAAGTTCTATCACCAGGAGCTGCCGCACGACGCCTGGGATTTCGATTCGGCGGTCGGTGAATTCCTGATGATCGACCGCGACGGTCGCAAGCTCGTCGTGCATCCGAACAAGGGCGGCTTCGTCTTTGTCTACGATCGCACCAATGGGAAAGTGCAGAACGTGTGGCGGCTCGCGAAGAACATCAACTTCGTGAAGGATATCGACCCAAAGACCGGCGAACTGATTGGTCGGCGCGATCTGTCGCTTGGCCAGACGAGCTCGCCGCTCTGCCCGGCGATCGCCGGTGGCATTAGCTGGAACGCGGGCTCCTACAACCCGAAGACCGGCCTCTGGTACAAGCTCGGACAGGAATGGTGCATGGACGTGGACGTGGTGAAGACCACGCCGATCACCGAGCCGATGGCGCAGCTCAACATCGGCGCCAACTTCAAGCTGGTCCCGCCGCCGGACGGTCCGGCGCGCGGACACCTCAGTGCCCGCGATCCCGTCACCGGCGACAAGAAATGGGAGGTCACCTTCAGCGAGCCGCCGCTCGCCAGTGTGCTCGCAACCGGCGGCAACCTGGTATTCGTGCCGGACTCGCGTGGCGTGCTGCACGCCCACAATGCCGAGACCGGGTCGGAATTGTGGTCGCATTATAATGGCGTCGGCCATAATGGCGGCATCATCAGCTACACCGCCGGCGGCAAGCAGTACATCGCGGTGCCGGCCGGATGGGGCGGCATGGTGGCCGATGAATTTCCGGCGCTGTTCGGCGAACCCTACAAGAGCATGCCGAAGGATGCCGGTGCGCTCGTCGTCTTTTCGCTGAAGTAACAACAATAAGAACGGGGAGGCGGTGGGGCGCCGTGGCGTCCCACCGCTGCAATCCTGATGCGAATGTCGAAATCAATCTTTCTCGCCACTGGCATTGCGCTGTTGTGGCAGTCCTCGTGGCCGTTGGGCGTCTGCGCGCAGCAAAGCCAGGCGCCTAACCGGGATCAGTCGGCCAAGGAGAGCGACATCGAGGGCGGCACCATGTTCGCGACCTCTTGCGGCTTCTGTCACCAGAACGGCGGCCGCGTCGCCGGCAAGGGACCGAAGCTCGCCGGCACGAAGCGCGACGATGATTTTCTCGCGGAGCGGATCAGGAAGGGCAAACCGGGCGCGATGCCGGCCTTCGGCGGCGCCTTTTCGGAGAGCCAGATCATGGCGATCGTGGCCTATATCCGGGCGCTCGAGGAGTGATGCCGGCAATGCGATTGGTCGTTCTCGCGAGCCTGCTGGCCTTGTGCGGCGCCGCCGACGCCGCGGCGCGCCCGCTTGACGCGATCCGGCAGCGCGGTGCGCTCACGCTCTGTGCGCATCCCAACGCGCTGCCGTTTGCCAGCAGGCAGGGCGACGTTCCGGGATTCCAGGTCGAAATCGCCAGGGAGCTGGCGAAGCGGCTCGAGGTTTCGCTGGAGCAGCACTGGGTCATCAACAGCTTTCAGTATCGCCGCGCCGATTGCGACGTCATCCTCGATGCGATCGCCGACCGCGCGGTGCTGGCAGAGGTGGGCTTACGCATGTCGCGGCCCTATCACCGCAGCGGCGTCGTGCTGGCGGTGGGACCGAACTCTACCGCGGCGTCACTGGCGGAGTTGGGATCGGAGCAGCGGGTCGGCGTGCAGGTCGGCTCGATCGTGTCCATGATGCTCGGCAAGCGAGGGGTCAAGGCGTCGCCGTTTGCGTTCGAGGATGACATCATGGAAGCTCTCGCCAAAGGCGAGATCGATGCCGCGGCGGTCACGCCCGCCACCATCGGCTGGTTCAACCACACCCATCCCGACGCACGCGTCCGCCGCATCCCGGCCTTCGAGGACGAGCCGGACCTGAACTGGAATGTCGCCGTCGGGATACTCAGTCCGGACGAGAAGCTGCGACAAGGCATCGACGCTGCGCTGGAGGCCTTGCTGGCCGACGGCACGCTCGCGCGAATCTACGCGCGCTACGACGTCGAGCTGCAGCCGCCGAAGTGAGTTGCGCTGCCAGAACGCTCGGTATTCGCAATCCGCGTGAGTGGAGAGCTCTGCGCAAGCGGTGAAATGGATTCCGGGCTCCGCGCTGCGCGTCGTCCCGGAATGACGGGCGGAGAGGGTCTATCTTTCGTCATTTCGGGGCGCGCGAAGCGCGAGCCCGGAATCCATTCATCCGCGAGCTCAGGCCGTAATCTCCGGATAAAGATCGATCCAATCGGGATTCTTCTCCTCGATGAGCCGAATCTTCCAGTCCCTTCGCCACTTCTTCAGTTCTTTCTCCCGCGCGATGGCTGTCGTCGGGTCGTCGTAGATTTCGAACCAGACCAGTCTGTCCACCGTGTATCGCTTCGTAAAGCCGGGGACGGTCTTGGTCTTGTGCTCATAGATGCGGCGAATGATGTCGTTGGTCACGCCCAGGTACAGCGTGCCGTATTTCTTGCTGGCGAGCAGGTAGACGTAATAGGCCATGAGCGAGCCGTGAAATGGATTCCGGGCTCGCGCTTCGCGCGCCCCGGAATGACGGCTGAGCGTATTGCCGGCCCGTGCGCAAAATCAAGACGACTGAAACAAAAACCCCGGCATTGCTGCCGGGGTTTTGCGTTTCGTGGATCGCTCTGAAGCGAGGACTGCTCAGAAGTCCATGCCGCCCATGCCGCCGCCCGGAGGCATTGCGGGGCCGGCGCCGCCCTTCTTGGGCAGCTCGGCGACCATCGCCTCGGTGGTGATCAAGAGTGCCGCCACGGAGGCTGCGTTCTGGATCGCGGCGCGCACGACCTTGGTCGGGTCGATGATGCCCTTCTTGACGAGGTCGGCATATTCGCCGGTCTGCGAGTCGAAGCCGTAAGCGTAGGTCTTGTTCTCGAGGATCTTGCCGACGATGACCGAACCGTCTTCACCAGCGTTGATCGCGATCTGGCGGGCCGGAGCCGACAGCGCCTTGCGCACGATCTCGACGCCGGTCTTCTGGTCGTCGTTCTTGGTGCGGATGCCCTTGAGCTGCTCGGAAGCACGGAGCAGGGCGACGCCGCCGCCCGGAACGATGCCTTCTTCCACAGCCGCGCGGGTCGCGTGCATCGCGTCATCAACGCGATCCTTGCGCTCCTTCACCTCGATCTCGGTCGCGCCGCCGACGCGGATCACCGCGACGCCGCCCGCAAGCTTGGCCAGACGCTCCTGCAGCTTCTCACGGTCGTAGTCCGAGGTGGTCTCCTCGATCTGCGCCTTGATCTGCGCCACGCGCGCCTCGATGTCGGCCTTCTTGCCGGCGCCGTTGACGATCGTGGTGTTCTCCTTGTCGATCATCACCTTCTTGGCGCGACCGAGCATCTGCAGCGTGACGTTCTCGAGCTTGATGCCGAGATCTTCCGAGATCGCCTGGCCGCCGGTCAGGATCGCGATGTCCTGCAGCATGGCCTTGCGGCGATCGCCGAAGCCCGGAGCCTTGACGGCTGCGACCTTCAGGCCGCCACGGAGGCGGTTGACGACCAGGGTGGCGAGGGCTTCGCCTTCGACGTCTTCAGCGACGATGACGAGCGGCTTGCCGGTCTGCACCACGGCCTCGAGCAGCGGCAGCAGCTCGTTCAGCGAGGAGAGCTTCTTCTCGTTGATGAGGATGTAGGCGTCGTCCATCTCAACGCGCATCTTGTCGGCGTTGGTGACGAAATAGGGCGAGATGTAGCCACGGTCGAACTGCATGCCCTCGACGACGTCGAGCTCGGTCTCCAGCGACTTGGCTTCCTCGACCGTGATCACGCCCTCATTGCCGACCTTCTTCATGGCGTCGGAGAGGAACTTGCCGATCTCGGCGTCGCCGTTGGCGGAGATGGTGCCGACCTGGGCGATCTCGTCGTTGGAGGTGACCTTCTTGGAGTTCTTCTGCAGGTCCGCAACCACAGCCTCGACCGCGAGGTCGATGCCGCGCTTCAGGTCCATCGGGTTCATGCCGGCGGCGACCGACTTGGCGCCTTCCTTCACGATCGCCTGGGCCAGCACGGTGGCGGTGGTGGTGCCGTCGCCGGCCGCGTCAGCGGACTTGGAGGCGACTTCGCGCACCATCTGGGCGCCCATGTTCTCGAACTTGTCGTCGAGCTCGATCTCCTTGGCGACGGTGACGCCGTCCTTGGTGATGCGGGGAGCGCCGAACGACTTGTCGAGCACCACGTTGCGGCCCTTCGGACCGAGGGTGACCTTCACCGCGTTGGCGAGGATGTCGACGCCGCGCAGCATCTTGTCGCGCGCTTCGACGGAGAATTTGACTTCTTTAGCTGCCATGTGAGTTTTTTCCTTGAGGGATTTATCCTGGGAGGGAGGGCCTTAGGCCGCCTTCTTCTTGGAAGCGGGGACGTCGAGGACGCCCATGATGTCGCTTTCCTTCATGATCAACAGCTCCTGGCCGTCGATCTTGACCTCGGTGCCAGACCACTTGCCGAACAGGACGCGATCGCCAACCTTGAGGTCGATCGGGATCAGCTTGCCGGCCTCGTCGCGGCCACCCGGGCCGACGGCGACGACTTCGCCCTGGGAGGGCTTTTCCTTGGCAGTGTCTGGAATGATGATGCCGCCAGCGGTCTTCTCTTCGGCGTCGATGCGCTTGACCACGACGCGGTCGTGAAGCGGACGGAAACTCATGCAGTCCTCCTAAGCTATTCTGGATGCTGTAGAATTCTGGAGCGTTAGCAGTCTGTCTTGGCGAGTGCCAAACCAGCCGCGATGGAGATAGGCCAGACTTTGTGTGGGAGCAAGGGTTTGTAGCAGAAAAATTGGCACTCGAAATCGCCGCCTGCCAGTATCGTTTATCATCATTAACCTGGGCAGCGAGCGACGGCGAGACCTGCATTAGCAGATGCGCTAAGTTGCTGCTAATGCACGATTTTTCAACAGCCACCTAAACATTTGGGCTTGTGATGAGTTGGCCCTATGCGTCACAATTCCCTCATGTGAGCGCATCTCCGCGGGGGTGGCTCGGCTAGCAGGCCATCCCGTGAATGCGCTCCTTCGAAAAAACGGAGGTTGGCATATGGTCTCGCGGGTTGGTGGGGTTGCTTCCGACGATTTCCGGAAGCAGATGCTGGGTTATGGGCTGACGACGGCACAGATCCTCTACCGAATGCCGGACCATCCTTCACTGCTGCAGACCTACGTCTGGCAGAATTACGACCTCTTCCCGAAATTCCCTGCGCTGCAGGATTTCCTCGCCTTCTGGCAGGAGCAGCTCGAGGGACCGCTGCACTCGGTGACCGTTGCGCATTCCAAGCTGATCAAGCCGGCGGAGCTGCGCGCCGTCGACGGCGTCTTCCGCTTGCACTGAGACGAGACGACTGCCGGGCGGAACGGTGGTAACGTTCCCTGGACGCGTCCGCGTGGCGGACGCCTGCAACAGGGAGGCAGGCCATGGCTAAGAAGGTGACATCAAGACCCGCGGCCAAGACGGCGGTCCGGAAGAAATGGACGGGCCACAAGACCGCCGCCAAATCCACTGCCCGCAAGGCGATCAAGTCCAAGGGCCGCGTATCCAAGGCGGCACATAAGGCGCAGCCGAAGCAACGCATTGCGGTGAGCCATTATCGCGAAGAAGACTTCAAGGCCGACGGGCTGCGCGCTTATGCGCAATATCGCGATCTCGGCTTTGCCGACGCCACGCACGGGCTTGCGCAGGCGCATGTGATCCGGCTGGTCGGGCCGTGCAATCCGGAAGAGGTCTCGAAACTGCATTATCACGACGTCCAGTTCCAGATGGTCTATGTGCTCAAGGGCTGGGTGAAGACCTACATGGAAGGGCAGGGCGAGACGTTGATGCAGCAGGGCAGCGCCTGGACCCAGCCGCCGAAGATCAAGCACATGATCCTCGATTATTCTGACGACGTCGAACTGCTCGAGATCATCCTGCCCGCCGAGTTCAAGACGGTAGAGTTGACGACATAACCACCGCCGTCATTCCGGGGCGCGCGTAGCGCGAACCCGGAATTCATTCCTCCGCTTGTGCCCGCGGCCCGATGGATTCCGGGTTCGATGCTTCGCATCGCCCCGGAATGACGGAGCGGCTACGTCAACAGCCCCACGATCGCGCCCATCAGGCAGGTTGTCAGCGTGCCCGATACGATCGACTTCAGCCCGAGCGAATTGATCTCCTCGCGCCGCGTCGGCGCCATCGTGTTGAGGCCGCCGATCATGATGCCGAGGCTGGCGAAATTGGCGAAGCCGCACATCGCATAGAGCATGATCAGGCGCGAGCGCGCATCCAGCGCGTCGGTGGGAAGCTTCGACAGATCGACATAGGCGATCAATTCGTTCAGCACGGTCTTGGTCCCCATCAGGCTGCCCGCAGTGATGGCTTGCGACCACGGCAGGCCCATCAGCCAGCACACCGGGGCCATGATATAGCCGAGCAGACGCTGCAGAGAAATCTTGGCGCCGCCGATGTCCGGCAGGATCCCGAGCATCGCGTTGACGAGATAGACCAGCGCCACCAGCACGAGTAGCATCGCGACGATGTTGAGCAACAGTTCAAGCCCGGCCGCGGTGCCCTTGACGATGGCATCCATCGTCGAGGACGCGTGCACCTCGGGATCGCTGCGATCGTCGAGCGCGCCGCCGGTGCGCCCGCCTGATGTCTCCGGCACCATGATCAGGCTCACCAGGATCGCCGCCGGCGCCCCTAGCACCGAGGCAATGACGAAATGCGCCGCCGCATCGGGGATCAGCGGCGCCAGCAGGGTGGCGTAGAGCACCAGCACGGTGCCGGCGATTCC
Organism: Bradyrhizobium sp. Ses1; assembly: GCF_059512365.1. Classification (NCBI taxonomy): domain Bacteria; kingdom Pseudomonadati; phylum Pseudomonadota; class Alphaproteobacteria; order Hyphomicrobiales; family Nitrobacteraceae; genus Bradyrhizobium; species Bradyrhizobium sp. Ses1. Next base: position 18,412 of record NZ_JCAMOQ010000023.1, on the reverse strand, counting down.
GGCCATGCCGCCCGTCATCACCAGGAACAGTTCGGCGCGGGTGAGCTGCGTCAGATAGGGCCGGATGAACAGCGGCGCTTCCACCATGCCGAGGAAGATGTTGGCGGCGGTGGAGAGCCCGACCGCGCCGCCGACGCCGAGCGTCCGTTCGAGCAGCCAGGCCATGCCGCGCACGATCGGCGGCAGCACGCGCCAGTAGAACAGCAGGGTGGTCAGCACGCTCATGACCAGCACGATCGGCAGCGCCTGGAAGGCGAGGATGAAATCAGCGCCCGGCGCCTTGAGGTCGAACGGCAGCGGCGCGCCGCCGACATAGCCGAACACGAAGGAGGTGCCGGCACGCGAGGCGGCGGCGATGACGCCGACGGCCTCGTTGATGGCGCCGAAAGCCGATGCCACCAGCGGCACCTTGATCAGCGCCAGCGCAGTGACCAGCGTCACGATGAGGCCGACGATCGCCTGCCGGATCGACACCGCGCCGCGCTTCTCGCTGAAAGCCCAGGCGATCAAAAGCAGCGCCACCACGCCGAACGCCGATTGCAGTTGTAACATTCACGGATCTCCCGAACGATTATGGCAGCACGATCTGCAAGTGCAATGCCGCTCCGTTCAGGTGCGGTGAACTTCGTCTTGTGGATGTGGTTTCTGTGGACGCTGCTTCCGCCACCGTCATTGCGAGGAGCAAAGCGACGAAGCAATCCACTGTATCCGCAGGCGGAGAGATGGATTGCTTCGCTGAGCCTGTCATCGGGCGCGCATTCGCGCGACCCGTTGGCTCGCAATGACGGTGAGTGGGGTGTCTAACCCCGTCCCACAAACGGCATCTTGCTTGCCATCACCGTCATGAACAGCACGTTGGCGTCGAGCGGCAGGTTCGCCATATAGGCCACCGCATCGCCGACAGCCTTCGCGTCCATCCGCGGCTCCGGCATCTTGCGGCCGTCGGGCTGCAGCACGCCGTCGACCATGCGGTCGGTCATTGGGGTTGCGGCATTGCCGATGTCGATCTGGCCGACCGCGATGTCGTACATGCGGCCGTCGAGATTGGACGCCTTGGTCAGGCCGGTGATCGCGTGCTTGGTCGCGGTGTAGGCGGCGGAGAACGGCCGCGGCGCGTGTGCCGAGATCGAGCCGTTGTTGATGATGCGCCCGCCGCGCGGGGTCTGGTCCTTCATGATGCGGAAGGCGTGCTGGGTGCACAGGAACGGGCCGGTGAGGTTGGTGTTCACCACCGCCTGCCACTGCGCCAGCGGCAAATCCTCGAAATTCACCGGCGGCGCGCCCATGCCGGCATTGTTGAAGAGCAGATCGAGCCGGCCATAGCTGTCTGTCACCTTGGCGAACAGGGCCGCGATCGAGGCGGGATCGGTCATGTCGGCCGGCACGCACAGGCTCTTGCTGGCATCGCCGCCGAGCTTTTGCGTCTCCTGCAGCATGTCCAGCCGCCGCCCGACCAGCACCACGGTGAAGCCGGCATTGATCAGCGCCAGCGATGCGGCGCGTCCGACGCCGGTGCCGGCGCCTGTGACCACAGCTATTCTCTTTCCTGCTTCGGCCATCGTTTTCCTTCCTTATTGTTTCTTGGATTCGGTTTCGGTCTTGTACGGCGGTCTCGGGATGTTCTGATGCGCCGCGCGGAGCGCCGCCGACCAGCGCGAGCGGAGATCGTGGAAATAGGGTTCGCCCGCCTCGATCCGATGATTGAGGTCGGCCTCGCAGGCATCGTTGCGCACCACAAGTACGTCGATCGGCAGGCCGACGCCGAGGTTGGAACGCATCGTCGAATCCATCGAGATCAGCCCGGTCTTCAACGCCTCGTAGAGCTCGACATCGTAGTGCATGGCGCGGTCAAGCACCGGCTTGCCGTATTTGTGCTCGCCGATCTGCAAATACGGCGTATCGGTGGTGCATTCGATGAAGTTGCCGGCGGTATAGATCATGAACAGCCGCATCCGCGAGCCCTTGATCTGGCCGCCGAACAGGAACGAGACGTCGAAAGAGACGTCTTCCGACCTCAGCGCCTCGCCTTCGGTTGCGTGCACTGCGCGGATGGCGCGGCCGATGCGCTGCGCGGCCTGGAACATGGTCGGCGCGTTCAGGAGCGTCTCGACCTCGCCGGTTTCAGGATCTTCCATGCCTTCGGTCAGCGTCGACAGCACTGACTGGCTGATGGCGAGATTGCCGGCGCTCGCGACCGCCATGATCCGCTCGCCGGGCTGGGCGAAGATGTGCAATTTGCGAAAGGTCGAGACATTGTCGAGACCGGCATTGGTGCGGGTGTCGGCGATCATGACGAGCCCGTCGCGCACCAGGATTCCGCAGCAATAGGTCATTTCCGTCCCCGAAGTCCGAACGTCTCGGTGGCAGACTAGTAGCCAATTTCGGGATGTGATCCAACCCCAATTCCCCAGGGAACGGCGTTGCCTCCGCGATGGAGGCTGCGCTCCTCTCCCGCTTGCGGGAGAGGGCCGGGGTGAGGGTGTCTCCACGATGGGACTTTCCGTGGGGAGAGAACCCTCACCCGCCGCGCTTCGCGCGTCGACCTCTCCCGCAAGCGGGAGAGGTGAAGCAACCGGCCGCTAGCCTTCCACAAAATCGAGCAGCGCCGCGTTGAACAGCACGGGGTCCTGCAGGAACGCGAAGTGGCTGACATTGGGGAGGATGAGCAGGCCGGCGCCCGGAATGGTCGCGGCCATGTATTCGGTGTGCTCGCGCTTGATGCCCTCGTCGTATTGGCCGTCCGCGATTAGCACGGGGGCGCGGATCGCGCGCAACTGATCGTCGGTCCAGTTCGGCTGGGTCTCCCACATCTTCTCGATCTGGTGCAGGAACTGGTCGAATTCCCTAGGTGTCGGCGAGAGGCGCTCATACTCGGTCTTTGCGCGCGCGATGAACTGCGCAAAGGTCGGGTCCTTGTCGACGTCAGGCTTCAGGCCTGACGTCTGGGTGTTGGCGCCGAACGCAAACACCCGACTGACCCGATCGGGACGGCGCATCGCCATGTCCAATCCGATGATGGCGCCGTCGCTCCAGCCGACGATCGCGGCGCGCGGAATCTGCAGATGATCGAGCAGCGCGACGACATCATCGGTCATCAGGTCATATCCGAACGGCTGCGCGTTGCGCGTGCTGCGGCCATGGCCGCGGCTGTCGACGAGGATGACGCGATGCCGGCGCGCGACCTCCGGCACCTGCAGACTGAAATAATCGGAGTTGGAAAGCCCGCCATGGAGAAAGACCACCGGGCTTCCTTCGCCGAGTTCGACGTAATAGAGGCTGATGCCGTTCACCTGCGCTCGCGCGCTGCGCCCCGCCACCGGCGGCGGAGTCGCAGGCAGGCTTTTCCACCGCTCGGCAGCGGCGGCGCGGTTAAGCGCCGCCAGGCTGGCGAAAGCGGCGACGATGAAGTGACGTCGATTCAGATTCATGATCGATGCGCGCTCCTGACGCCCTGCAGCCAGATGGTGATGACAGATATGTGTTTGGCGTAGCCTATCACCATCATGTCTGTCCGGCATCCTGCGCCGAGCGTGCCAGGAGCAGTTTGCCGACCGCGACATACTGTCGTTGCTGCACAGCGGCGTGCTGGGCGGCGACGTGCATGTCGCGCAGGCGCCGCTGCAGTGGCGACGTCTCATAGACCGCGCTGCTTCCGGCAAGTGCGAAACACGCGTCGACGATCCGGACGCAGGTGGCGGCGATCCAGGTCGCGGCCTGCGTGCTCTCGACGACGAGGCTTTCGTCGTTCAGCGTTCCAGCCAAGGCGTGGTGCCAAAGGCTTGCGATCTGCGTCTCGCAAACGGCCCGCGCTGCATTGACGTCAGCGGAAATGCGGCCAAGTTCGAGCTGGAATATCTCGGAGTTGCGCATCGGCGTGGTTGCCCGGAACTGCTGCCGTCCCGTATGGGCCAGCGCCACCAATTCGTCGACGGCGCCTTCGGCAATGCCGACGGAGTTCGCACCGTGAAACATCGGCACCAATTGCGGCACCGCCGGATAGAGCGGGCCCGGTACGCAGGGCGTGCCGTTTGCGACATCGAAGAAGTTGGCCTCGGGAACCAGTGCATCGCGCAGTACAATGTGATGGCTGCCGGTTCCCCTGAGACCGGCCGCATGCCAGGTATCTTCGATTTCCCAGTTTTGCGCCGGCAATGCAAAGCCGCGAACCACCGGCTGCCCTTGCGGACCGGGGAGCGGTTTGCCGTCGTCGTCGGTGATGATGCAGAACCCCGCCATCCAATCGGCATGCTTGCAGCCGCTCGCGAATGGCCATCGGCCGCTCACCCGGAAGCCGCCCGCCGTCGGCTCCGCTTTTCCGCCCGGCTGCGCGGATCCGCAGATGGGTACGTCAGGTCCATTCCGATAGATGCGCTCGTAGGTTTCACGTACTGCCCAGGTCGCGAAAAGGCTGCCCCCGGTAGCCACCATCGCGGTCCATCCGATCGAACCGTCAAGCCGGGCCAGAGCCCTGATGACCTCCAACCCTTCCGGCAAGGCAAGTTCCAATCCGCGATAGCTTCTCGGCACGAACATCCTGAAGATACCGATCGATTTCAGCCGATCGATCAGGTCGGGCGGGACGCAGCGTGCGGCTTCGATCTCGGCGGCGCGAGCGGTGATCTCGGGAGCCAATTTCCGGATGCCGGCGAGCACCGTTTTGTTGCTGTCCGGCGCCGTCAGGGTGCGAAGGTCACGAAATTGGTCTTGATGGAGCATCTGTCTCGATCTCTCTTGCGGCAAAGGTGTCGCACGAGAGAATGGAGACGCGGCGCTACCGCATGGTTTCAGCGAGATCGCGCTCGATTACGGTTGTAACGTGATGCCGCCGTTTCACGAGGGAAGCCCGGATGTCGCCGCGACAGCCGGCCGGGGCGAGACCGCCGAGACGGCGCGGGCGGGCTTGCGCTTGCCGAGCCAGAGATAGATGCCGCTCGCGAGCACGACGATGGTTGCGAGATCGAGCAGCGCCCAGATGATCTTGAGCGGCAGGCCGCCGTAATCGCCGAAATGCAGCGGGCGCGACACCTGCAGCGTCCGCAGGTACCACGGCAATCCCTTTGCGGTGACGAGTTGCGCGGTCTCGGCATCGATGAGCACCGGCGTGAACAGGCGCGAGGTGATCGGCGTCGTCCCCTTGGTCCAGACGATGAAGTGGCGCGGCGTGCCGAACCGCGCTTCGGTTGGCAGCACGAGGCTGACGGGCGTGTTGTCGCCGAGCGCATGGCGCGCCGTGGCAACGACGTCATCGATGGAGGCGAATTTCGAAAGCGGCGGCTTGCCGAGATGCGGCGCGATCAATTCCGGCATCACCTGGGCGCGCCAGGCGTTGAACAGCGGCAGCGATATGGTGTTGATGACGCCGGTGAGGCCGACGGCGAACGCCCACACCAGCGTCACCGCGCCGATCAGATTGTGCAGGTCGAGCCATTTGATCCGCCGCGCGCGGGCGCGTCGCACCGCGCCGAAATCGAGCCGGCGCATGAATGGCGCGTAGAGCATGAGGCCGGAGACGACGGCGGTCACGAACAACAAGCCCATGACGCCGAGGAACAACTCGCCCGGCAGTCCCATCAGCATGTCGCGGTGGAAGATGCGGATGGTACGCATCAGCCCGCCTTGCTGCGCGTCTTCCGCGAGGATCTCGGCGGTCCGCGAGTCGAAGGACAGCTTCAAGAAGCGCTGTCCCGGCGGCGGCACCGGCGTCTCCGACATGAAGACGTTGACGACATTGGCGTGGTCGTCATCCCAGTTTAGGATTTGGACGTAGCGTTCCGGATGGCGCGCCTTTGCCGCGTCAATCAACCTGATCAGCGAGGCCTCCTGAGTGTTGGGTGGAAGCTCTCGCGCGGCAATTTCCGGCTCGAAAAGATCGTCGATCTCGTCGTGAAAGATCAGCGGCAGCCCGGTGATGCACAGCATCAGCATAAACAGCGTGCAGATGAGGCTGGTCCATTTATGGACCAGCGACCACCATTTCACGGACTGCGCGGTCATCCCGTCACCATCGGTAGGTCATTGTTGCCAACACCGTGCGGCCGACCGCCCAGCGACAGCCGCCGGCCGTGCATGCCGAGACGTAGCTGTTGTCGAACACGTTATTGATGTTCACCGCCGCGCTCAATCCCTTCCACTCCTTGAACCGCATCCCGAAATCATAGGACAGGGCCGCGTCAAAGGTCGTGCTGGCGGGAATGATGTTGGCCAGCGCGGGGCTGTTTGCGACGATAGTCGGCACCGTGAGATTGTTGGCGTTGGTCGTGTACATCTCGCTCATGTAGCGGACACCGCCGCCGAAGCCGAAGCCGACCGCCGGACCATTCTGCACCACGTAGTTGGCCCAGAGCGAGGCCGTGTGCATCGGCGTATTGGCGAGCACCTTGCCGTAATTGACGTCCAGCGGCGCGGTGATCCGGTTGTCGAGGTAGGAGTATTGCCCGCGCAGGCTCAGGCCGGGCAGGGGGCTTCCGACCACCGATCCCTCGAAACCGCGCGAGGTGACCTCGCCGACCTGGGCGGTCGAGTTGGGCGGGATGCCGGGACCGGCAATGGCGCTCACCACGTTCTCCTGCTTCAGGTCGTAGACCGCGGCGGTGAATATCAGGTTGTAGCCCACCGGCTGATACTTGACGCCGGCCTCGATCTGCTCGCCGATGGTCGGCTTGTAGGGCTGACCGTTGAGCAGCGAGCCCACGGTGGTTGGCTGGAACGAGGTCGCATAGCTGACGTAAGGAGCAATCCCGACGTCAAAATTGTAGATCGCGCCGATACGGCCGCTCGACTTCTCATCATTGTTGAGGACGCGCGTGCCGAGATTGAGCGTATTGCCTTCGGCCCAGTCGTAGCGGATCCCGCCGAGCACGGTCAGCTTCCCGAGCTTCGCCTCGTCCTGCACATAGACCCCGCGCTGCTCCAGGTGCTGATCCAGGTTCTGGAACACCGTGGTCGGGACCGCGATGTTCTGGGTGTAGTTCGGCGTCAGGATGTTGAGCGTGTTGGTGGGCGCGAAGCGCGCCAGGTTGTTGAAGTCGAAGCGCTGATAGTCGAAGCCGCCGAGCACGGTGTGCTGCAGCGGGCCCATGTTGAACTTGGCCTGAAGCTGGTTGTCGGCCGCGAAGGTGTTGAGGTTTTCGTTGGTCGAGAAATAGCTTCGCGTGATGGTGCGGCCGTCGGCCAGGCGAAGGGTGGGGCCGGCGCCCGTTGTCGTGAACGCACCGGGCTGCACCTCGATATAATTGAGCTCGTTGTGCAGATAGCGCACGTTCTGCCGCACCGTGAAGATGTCGTCGAAACGGTGCTCGAATTCGTAGCCGATAGTCGCCTGCTTGTATTTCAGGCTCTCATAGTTGAAGTCGCCGGCGAAGAAATTCCGGGGAATCTGCCCGTAGGTGCCCGGCACCAGCGTGCCCTGGATCGGCAGCAGCGCAAAGGCGCCGCCCTTCGGGTCCTGCCGATAGCTCGTGAGGAAGGTGATGGTGGTGTCGATATCCGGCCGCCAGGTCCAGGCCGGCGCGATCGCGTATTTCTCCTCGCCGATATTGTCGACCTGGGTGTTGGCGCTAAGCCCGATGCCGGTGACGCGGTAGAGCAGGGTCTTGTCCTTGTCCACGGGGCCACCGACGTCGAACGCGCCCTGGATGCGGTCGAACGTGCCCGTCTGCAACTGGATCTCGCCGAACGGATTATCGGTCGGGCGCTTGCTGACGAGATTAAGAATGCCGCCGGGCGAAGCTGCGCCGTAAAGGATCGACGCCGGGCCGGTGATGAGCTCGGCGCGCTCGAGCAGATACGGGTCGACGCGCGGCGTACCGAACGGCCCGCCCTGCAGGCGCAAACCGTCCAGATATTGCTCGACGTCGAAGCCGCGCGCCTTGATCGGCTGGGCGCGGAAGTCGGTATCGTTGCTGAAATAGACGCCGGGCGCATAGCGCAGGAGATCGCGGATGGTCTGCGCCTGGCGCACATCCATCTCGCTGCGGGTGATGACGGCGACCGAGCCCGGCGTCGACATGATCGGCGCGTCGGTCTTGGTGGCGCCGGAGGCGCGGCTTGCGACGAAGCCGTTGGTGCCGGCGTTGACGCGCTGGGCCGTCGAAACCAGCGCGGGCGTCGCCTGCTGCTGTTGTGCCCCCGCGTGGTCGGCTCGTTGATTCGGCCGCTGGTTAGGATCGCGCCGCGACGCGGTGTTGCGCCGGACTTGGGTTGGACGCTGCGCGCGCTGCGCAGGCGCGTCGATGTTGACGGGCGGTAGCGCCGATGCGCCCGATTGCCCCGCGCTCTGCGCCTCCGCCGGCGAGCCGGCGATCAGCAAGCCGCCTAACGCCAGTATGCTTGCGGTACACTTGAAAGTCGTGAGTTGTGAAAAAGAGATAGTACGGCGCGCAACGCCGCGCGTATTGCAATACATATGTCAGTGCCCCATCCGGCGAACGCCGTGGGTGGAGTTGATGTTCTGACCTCACGCGACGATCGCAGCCGTACGCGTGTTATGTGTCAACGCAGCGCGCGTCGAGTTGTCGCGTTTTTGAATCGCTCGAAATTTGCGGCAGAACAATTTTTCGAAGACTTCTAATATGTCGGCTAACTGATCGACGACGCTGTTGAATCCTTCGAATGCAGGCTCGCGCGCTAGAAGACGAGCCGTGATGCAACCGCGCTCAATTGGCGCTCGCTGTTGCGCATGGAACACGGCGGCGCCGTGCGCGCAGGTATTACGATGCTTGCGTCCACGATTCTTGTCGGGAATGACCAGCAAGAATTGCGGGAATTCTTGGTCGCGCGAGAGCAGTTCGGTGATGCGCGAATCGATCAAGTCCCGCTTGAGTCTCTCACTGCGACTGCGATTGCCACTGGCCAGGACGGCCGGCCTGCTCGACCTTGACGGCGACGGTGAGCGTCTCGGTGCCGCCGCCATAACGGGTGCCGCGCACCGGGGCGGCGCCGAGATAGTCGAGGCCGACGGCGACGCGGGCGTGGGCATCAGTCGTGCAGATGCCGTTAGCGGCATCGAAACCGATCCAGCCGAGATCAGGCACATAGGCTTCCGCCCAGGCATGGCCGGCGGCCTGGTTGACCGTGCCGTCGGAACGGAAGAAGTGGCCGGAGACGAAGCGGGCCGGCACGCCGCCGGAGCGCGCGCAGGTGATGAAGATGTGCGCGTAGTCCTGGCACACGCCGCGTTTCAGCGCGAACGCCTCCGCCGCCGTGGTGCCGCTGTTGGTTGGGTCCTCGTCGAACGCCATGCCTTCATAGATCTGCACCATCAGCGCGTGCAGGAAGCCGAGCACGTCGCCATCGGCCTCCGAGCGCGACTCGCGGGTGAGGGCCGCCATCGCCGGATTGACCTCGGTCAGCGCGGTCGAGCGCAGGAACAGGCTCGGCGGAAAGCGCTCGTCGGTGCCGCGCAGCACGCCGCCGGTGTCGTGGGTCTCGATCTGCCCCTCGCAATGGATGGTGAGGTCGGCGAGCGGGCCGTGGGTCAGCACATGCGTGACATTGCCGAACGCGTCCTCATGCGCGTCGAGCCTGGAGTCGGTCGAGACGTCGATCTGCCAGTCCGCCACATACTGCCCGTCATGGCTCGTCGGCGTCATCCGGAGGATCTGGATCACGCCGGAAGCCTGGGGCTCGTAGCGATAGGTCGTGGTATGGGCAATTCGCAGGCGCATGGCGTACCAACATCAGGTTGGGATCGTCATGCCCGGGCTTGTCCCGGGCATCCACGTCCTCGTCATTTGGCCGGCATAGCAAGACGTGGATGGCCGGGACAAGCCCGGCCATGACGGGCGTGTGGTCGCGGGCATCTTAGCCCATCAAATCAGATATTGCTTGGTGATGATCTCACCCAGGCGTGAATTGTCTGCGATGAACTCCTGGATGAATTCATGCACGCCGTGCTGGAAGATATCGTCCATATGGCTGTGCTCAAGCCGGTTGCGGATGCCGCGGGCGTGGCGCTGGGCGGCGCCCTGGCGGCCATAGGCGACGCCGATCTGGTCGAGGTTGCGCACCAGATTGCCGTAGCAGCTTGCGAGCGACCGCGGCAGCGTGTCGTTGAGGATCAGGAGGTCCGCGATCAGCCAGGGCTTGAGAGTCTCGCGGTAGACCCAGTGATAGGCCGTCAGTGCCGACACCGAGCGCAGGATCGAGGTCCACTGGTAATAGTCGAGCGGGCCGCCGATATGCTCCTCCTCGGGCAGCAGCACGTGGTATTTGACGTCGAGGATGCGCGCGGTGTTATCGGCGCGCTCCAGATGGACGCCCAGCCGCGAGAACCAGTAGGCGTCGTTGCGCAGCATGGTCCGATAAGCGGAGCCGTCGAAACGCAACGACGTCTCCTGCACGAAGCGCAGGAACTTTGCCAGATCCTCTCGATTTCCGGTGCCCTTCGACCAGACCGCCTGCAATTCGATCCAGGCGGCATTGATGGTGTCCCACATCTCGCTGGTCAGCGCTGTCCGCACCGAGCGCGCATTGAGCCGGGCCGCCTCGATGCAGTTCCTGATCGAGGAAGGATTGTCCGGTGCGAACGACAGATATTCGACGACGTTGGCCTCGTTGGCTTCCTGATAATGGCCGTAAAAGCTCTCGCCGACGCCGGCTGTCAGTAGCGCCGAGTCCCATTCGTTGGTCTTGCCGATATAGGCCGCCGGCAGCGCCGTGACGCGCAAGGTGGCGTCGATGGTGCGGGCAAGATATTCCGCGCGCTCGACGTAGCGGGCGAGCCAGTACAGGTTCTCGGCGGTGCGCGACAGCATGCGAAAGCTAAACCCTCTACTCGTCCAGTATCCAGGTGTCCTTGGTGCCGCCGCCCTGGCTGGAATTGACCACCAGCGAGCCTTCCTTCAGCGCCACCCGCGTCAGTCCGCCCGGCACGATGGTGACGCGCTCGCTGCCGGTCAGCACGAACGGGCGCAGATCGACGTGGCGCGGCGCCAGTCCCTTTTCGGTGCAGGTCGGGCAGGTCGACAGCGCCAATGTCGGCTGGGCGATGAAGCCTTCGGGCTCGCGCTTGAGCTTGTCGCGGAACGCCTCGATGGTTGCCTTGGTCGCGGCCGGCCCGATCAGCATGCCGTAGCCGCCGGAGCCGTGCACTTCCTTCACCACGAGATCGTCGAGATGGTCGAGCACATAGGCGAGATCCTGCGGCTCGCGGCAGCGCCAGGTCTGCACGTTCTTCAGGATCGGCTCTTCGGAGAGATAGAATCTCACGATGTCGGGCATGTAGGAATAGATCGCCTTGTCGTCGGCGATCCCGGTCCCGACTGCGTTGGCGAGCGTGATATTGCCGGCGGCATAGGCCGACATCAGCCCGGGCACGCCGAGCGCGGAGTCCGGGCGGAAGGTCAGGGGATCGAGGAAATCGTCGTCGACGCGGCGGTAGATCACGTCGACGCGTTTCAGACCCTCGGTCGTGCGCATGAAGACTTCATCGTTCTTGACGATGAGGTCGCGCCCTTCGACCAGCTCGATGCCGAGCTTGTCGGCCAGGAAGGAATGTTCGTAATAGGCGGAATTGTAGATGCCGGGCGTCATCAGCGCGACCGTCGGCTCGGCCGCGGCACCGCGCGGCGCGACGGAGCGCAGCGCCGCCAGCAGCTCGTCCGGATAGCGCTCCACCGGCGCGACGCGGTGGCGGGCGAACAGGTCCGGAAACAGCCGCATCATGATCTCGCGGTTTTCCAGCATGTAGGATACGCCCGAGGGCGTGCGCGCGTTGTCCTCCAATACGATGAAGTTTTCCGGATCGGTCCGGATGATATCGATGCCGGCGATATGCACATAGACGTCGTGCGGCACGTCCTGGCCGTTCATCTCCGGGCGGAAGACGGGGTTCTGGAAGATCATGTCTTCCGGGATGATGTTGGCGCGCAGGATGTCGCGGCCGTGATAGATGTCGCGCAGGAACATGTTGAGCGCGAGCACGCGCTGCTTCAGCCCTTTTTCCAGCAGCGCCCATTCCCTGGCCGACAGGATGCGGGGGATCACGTCGAAGGGGATCAGCCGCTCCTGGGCTGCGGCGTCGCCATAGACCGCAAAGGTAATGCCGATCCGGCGGAACAGGAGCTCCGCCTCCTGGCGGCGATATTCCAGCGCATCCGGGGGCGTCTCCGACAACCAGCGGGAGAGCTCCTGGTAGGCTTGGCGGATTTCGGTGCCGCCCTGGCCGTTCATCTCATCGAATGCAACTGCCATAAATCCTGAACGTCCTCCGAAACCATACGCCACAGTGCATGACTTGGCGGGATGGTAGCAAGGGGCGGGCCAGCAGGATATGCATTGGCTGGCGACATTTGGTATGGGTGTCTCAAGGGGCTGCTCGAAAAACCGGCTGCCACCTGCTTATTTCGGCAGCAACAACCTGCGACTTCAAGGCGCTGCGTCGGCAGGGCCCGGGGGGCGGAAAAGGGTGAGGAAGAGACCATGAGCGAGATCGTCACGGCGGGCCTTCTGGTGATCGGCGACGAGATCCTGTCCGGCCGGACCAAGGACAAGAATATCGGCTTCATTGCCGAATACCTGACCAATATCGGCATCGACCTGAAGGAAGTGCGCGTCGTCGCCGACGACGAGGATGACATTGTCGCAGCCCTGAATGCGCTGCGCCATCGCTATAGCTATGTCTTCACCACCGGCGGCATCGGCCCGACCCACGACGACATCACCGCCGATGCCGTGGCAAAGGCGTTCGGAGTCGGCATCGATCACCATCCGGAGGTGGTGGCGCGCTTCCGCGAGCGCTGGAGCGACCAGGATCTGAACGAGGCGCGGCTGCGGATGGCGCGGATCCCCGACGGGGCCGACCTGATCCAGAGCGCGACCATCCTCGCGCCCGGTTTCAAGCTCGGCAATGTCGTCGTGATGGCGGGCATACCGACCATCATGCAGGCGATGATGGACATCGTCGCGCCGCGACTGAAGTCGGGCGTGCGGATGCTTTCTGATTCGGTCCGCGCCAATGCGCGGGAAGGCGACATCGGCGGACCCTTAAAGGAGATCGCGATCGCCCATCCCGACACCATCATCGGCAGCTATCCATTCATGGACGAAGAGCAGCGTCCCAACACCAATCTGGTCGTCCGCTCCCGCGATCCGGACAAGCTCGCCGCCGCAATGGGGGCGGTGAAGGAGATGCTGGCGAACCTGCAGGTGACGCGTTAAAGCGGCGAGAAGGACTTCTCGGAGAGAAAGATGGCGGATACGAACCTCAGCGCACAGGAACGGGCAGGCAAGGCCTTCCCGGTGTCCTGGGACCAGTTCCACCGGGACTGCCGGGCGCTGACCTGGCGGCTCAATGAGGTCGGGCCATTCCAGGCGGTGATCGCGATCACCCGCGGCGGCCTGGTGCCGGCGGCAATCGTGGCGCGCGAGCTCGGCGTGCGCGTGATCGACACCGTCTGCATCGCGAGCTACGACCACAACAAACAGGGCGACCTTCAGGTCCTGAAAGGCATTTCCGAAGCAACCGCCAAGCTTGGCAATGGCACCGGCAAGGGGCTTCTGATCGTCGACGACCTCGTGGACACCGGCAAGACCGGCAAGATGGTGCGCGAGATGATGCCCGATGCCCATTTCGCCACGGTGTATGCCAAGCCGAAGGGCCGGCCGCTGGTGGACACCTTCATCACCGAGGTGTCGCAGGACACCTGGATCTTCTTCCCCTGGGACACCGCGCTCTCGTTCCAACCTCCGATCCGCGACGGCGCGGCGTAGTCCTTACCTCGCCCCGCTTGCAGGGAGAGGTCGGATCGCATCGAAGATGCGATCCGGGTGAGGGGGAGTCTCCGCGAGTACATTTGCTTTCGTATTCGCGGATTGAGCCCCTCATCCCGACCTTCTCCCCGTAAGAACGGGGAGAAGGAGAAGCAAGATGCCCCTGCAGAACCGCGTCACGCCAACCGGCGAGATCGTCGCCACGCCGCACCGCGGGTTGTTTACCGGCAACCGCGGCATCATCCATGATCCCGCGACCAAAACGCTCCTGAAAAAGCGCTGGTCAAGCCCGGCTTGGCTGACATGCGTGTGCGAATTCCGCGGCCGGCGTCGCAAGGTGATGGGCGGACGAAGCTGGACCGAATTGTTCTTCCTCGATGAAGCCACCGCGTTCGCCGCGGGCCATCGCCCCTGCTTCTTCTGCCGCCGCGACGATGCCAACCGCTTTCGCGCCGCCTGGGAGCAGGGCAACGGCGCGGAAAACATCCACGCGCCCGAGATCGACGCCGTGCTGCATCGCGAGCGCCTCGACCGCGGTCGGAAGCGGCTGCATCCGCTGCCGATGCCGCTCGCGAACCTGCCAGATGGCGCGATGGTGCAGGCGGGCGAGGAGAGCTATCTGGTTGTGAGCGGCGAGCCGCTGCGCTGGTCGTTCGCGGGCTATGAGCGCGGCAACGTCGACATGGATACCGCGCTGCTGCTGACGCCGCCATCAACGGTTCGCGCATTCGCCGCCGGTTATCAGCCAGTCCTGCATCCAAGCGCGACGGCGCTTGGTTGAACCGATGCGGCCGTCTTCCCTTCTCCCCTTGTGGGAGAAGGTGGCGCGAAGCGCCGGATGAGGGGTTCTCTCCGCGAGCGCCGGTGCTCGTGGAGGCAACCCCTCACCCCATCGAGTCTGTTGCCGGCGTCGGAGTAGCCCTCTCCCACAAGGGGCGAGGGCGCATCAACAGGCTTCGTTGGCCAGCCCACATCAGCCGAGCCGCTGCCGCGCCAGCTTCGCGCCTGCGCCGAGCGCCATCAGCTTGGCTTCCGCGATATCGCGCCGCATCGGCGCCATGCCGCAATTGGTCGTCGCGACGATGTTGCTCTTCGGCACGAATTTCGCGACCGCCTCGATCACATTGGCCACGTCTTCGGCGGTCTCGACAACGTCGCTCGCGACATCGATCACGCCGGCTTGGACGATCTTGCCCGGCAATAGCGCGAGCAGCTCGATCGGCACTTTCGAGTTGCGGCATTCGATCGCGACCTGCTGGATCGTGCTCTTGTCGATCACAGGAAAAGTCTCTTCATATTGCCGCCATTCGCTGCCCAGGGTCTCTTTCCAGTCGGTATTGGCCTTGATGCCGTAGCCGTAACAGATGTGCACGGCGGTCTCGCAGGTCAGCCCCTCGGCGGCGCGCTCCAGCGCACTTATGCCCCAGTCGCGGACGTCGTCCATGTAAACATTGAAGGCGGGCTCGTCGAACTGGATCATGTCGACGCCGTCGGCTTGCAGCGCCTTGGCCTCCTCGTTCAGGAGCTCGGCAAAGGCGAAGGCCATCTTGACCCGGTCGCCGTAATATTGGTCGGCGATGGTGTCGATGATGGTCATCGGGCCGGGCAGGGTGAATTTCAGCTTGCGCGTCGTGTGGGTGCGGGCGACACGGGCCTCGGTCGCATGGACACGGCCCTTGAGCTGCAGCGGCGCCACCACCTGCGGCACCATCGCCTTATAGCGGTCCTTGCGGATACCCATCTCGACCTTGTGGGCGAAATCGATGCCCTCGACCTTCTCCAGGAAGCCATGGACGAAATGCTGCCGCGCCTGCTCGCCCTCGGTGACGAGATCGATTCCGGCATCCTCTTGCAGCTTCAGCGCGAGCAGGGTGGCGTCGCGCTTGGCGCGCGCCAGCTCGTCGCCTTGCGACTTCCAGGGCGCCCACAGCGTGTTGGGCTCCGCCAGCCATTCCGGTTTCGGCAAGGAGCCCGCGATCGTGGTCGGAAACAGCATGTCTGGCCTCCCTCGGTTCGGATTGAGCGCCTGTCTGCCATGTCTTATGATCGAGGTACAGAACAACAAGCGTCTTTATGACGCGACCTCTGGGAGAAACCATGATCGACCTGCACTACGCGCCGACGCCGAACGGCTGGAAGACTTCGATCATGCTGGAGGAACTCGGGCTTGCCTATCAGGTCATCCCGGTCAATATCCGCGCCGGCGAGCAGTTTCGCCCGGAATTCCTGGCGATCAGCCCGAACAACCGGATTCCGGCGATCGTCGATCACGCTCCTGCCGACGGCGGCGAGCCGTTCGCTGTGTTCGAGACCGGTGCGATCCTGATCTATCTCGCCGAGAAGACCGGCCGCTTCCTGCCTGCGGATATGCGCGGCCGTTCCAGGGTCATCCAGTGGGTGATGTGGCAGGTGGGCGGGCTCGGTCCGATGCTTGGCCAGCACGGCCATTTCGCGCTCTATGCCGCCGACAAGATCCCCTATGCGATCGAGCGCTACCGCGACGAGGCGGCGCGGCTCTATGGCGTGCTCGACCGCCAACTCGGCAAGACCGGCGCCTATATCGCCGGCGACTACTCCATTGCTGACATCGCCTGCTTCCCCTGGACCATGACCCACAAGGCGCAGGGTTTTACGCTCGACGACTACCCGAACATCAAGCGTTGGTACGCCGAGGTGCGCGCCCGGCCGCAGGTGCAGGCGGGGCTCGCGATCGGCAAGTTCGTCAAGGAACCGTTCGACGAGGAGGCACGCAAGAACATGTTCGGCCAGCGCGCCAGGGAGATGCTGGAGAAGCAGTAACTACCCGTCATTCCGGGGCGCGACGAAGTCGCGAGCCCGGAATCCATTTCGCCGCTGGCGCACGCTGATCAATGGATTCCGGGCCTGCGCCTTGCGGCGCATCCCGGAATGACGAAAATGGACACAAGCGATATCACAACAGGAAACGCCACCATGATCGAATTCTTCTTCGACTGCTCCAGCCCCTGGACCTATCTCGCCTTCCACAACATCCAGCCGTTGGCAAAGGAGTTCGGCGTCGATATCTCCTGGCGGCCGATCCTGGTCGGCGGCATCTTCAACACCGTCAACCCGAGCGTCTACGCCTCGCGCGAAACGCCGGTGCCGCTGAAGGCGCGCTACATGAAGAAGGATCTCTCCGACTGGGCGCGCTCGGCAGGCCTTGCGATCAAGATGCCGCCAAGCGTGTTTCCCGTGAA
The DNA here is from genome assembly GCF_059512365.1 of Bradyrhizobium sp. Ses1. NCBI lineage: Bacteria > Pseudomonadati > Pseudomonadota > Alphaproteobacteria > Hyphomicrobiales > Nitrobacteraceae > Bradyrhizobium > Bradyrhizobium sp. Ses1. The sequence continues at coordinate 1,484 of NZ_JCAMOQ010000023.1, read as the reverse complement.
CAGTGTCAAGGCGATGCGCGGCTGCATCTGGCTCGGCAACGACAATATGGTGCCGTTCGCGCGCGCGGTGTTCGAGGCTTATTGGGGCGACGACAAGGACATTTCGCAGGATGCGGTGCTGACCGAGATCTGCAACAAGGTCGGCATCGATCCGGCAAAATTCTTCGCCGGCATCAGCCAGCAGGCGATCAAGGACCAGCTCAAGGCCAACACCGATGAAGTGATGGCGCGCGGCGGCTTCGGCTCGCCGACCATCTTCGTCGACAAGACCGACATGTATTTCGGCAACGACCGCTTGCCGCTGATCCGGGAGGTGCTGGAGCGCAAGAAGGAGCGCGCAGCCTGATGCCGAAAGCCGTTGTCTGCCGCGAGCTCGGCCCGCCCGAGCGCCTGCGGCTGGAAACATTTTCGTCCGCGCCATTGAAGGCAGGCGAGGTGCGCGTCGCGATCCGCGCCGGGGGGATCAATTTTCCCGACGTGCTGATGGCGGCCGGCGAATATCAGCTCAAGCCGCAATTGCCGTTCACGCCGGGGATGGAAGCCGCCGGCGATGTGGTCGAGGTGAATGATGCCGCGGGCGTCAAGGTCGGCGACAAGGTCATCGTCAAGATGCGCCACGGCGCCTTCAGCGACGAGGCGGTGGCCACGCCGTCGCAGCTCACGCGGATGCCGTCGACGTTCGACTATGCGGAAGGCGCGACCTTTCTTGCCGCGCACGGCACGGCCTATCATGCGCTGATCGACCGCGGCCAGCTTCGGCCCGGCGAGGTGCTGCTGGTGCATGGCGCCGGCGGCGGCGTGGGGCTGGCCGCGGTCGAGATCGGAAAGCTGCTCGGCGCCGTCGTGATCGCTGCCGCGTCCAGCGAGGAGAAGCTTGCGATCGCCAAGGCGAGGGGAGCGGACCATCTCGTGCTCTACGATCGCGAGCCGTTTCGCGATGCCGTGAAACGCATCACGGATGGCAACGGCGCCGATGTCGTGTTCGATCCGGTCGGCGGCGAGGTGTTCGAGAACTCGATGCGCTGTATCAACTGGGGCGCGCGGCTGCTCGTCATCGGCTTCACCGGCGGCATCGGGCTTGCCCGCACCAATCTCTTGATGATCAAGGGCGCCAGCGTGCTCGGCATCCGAGCCGGCGAAGCCGTGCGGCGGAATCCGGCGCTGGGCGAGGTGCGCATCAAGGCGCTGACCGAATGGGCGGAAGCCGGCAAGGTGCGCCCGAACATCTCGCATCGTTTGCCGCTGGAGGATGTTGCGAAAGCGATGCGCCTGCTGCTGGAGCGCAAGGCGATCGGCCGCGTGGCGTTGATGATGGGTTAGCCGTCATTGCGAGCGAGATCGTGTAGGGTGGGCAAAGCGAAACGTGCCCACCATCGACACTCCGCTTGGAATGGTGGGCACGCTTCGCTTTGCCCACCCTTCTGTAACGGGCCTTGCTCAGTCAATCCCTTTTTGCGTCATCCGCTCGCCGGGGTCTCGCTTCT